>JARLGM010000029.1 GCA_031292755.1 Candidatus Sulfopaludibacter sp. | reverse complement strand
CCCTTGTTTCTTCATCCACGAAACCGGGCCCGCCCGGTTCAATGCTCCGTGGTGAAGAACACCCCCGTGCTATTCCCGAGCCGGCGCCAACCGCTGCTCTAAAATCAATCGCCGGGCGTGTTCCCGAAATCTCGGCAGGAAGACCGCGAACGTTCCCGCCGCTGCGATACAGACCACCCCCCCAACCGCTACCGTCCCCGGCGCGCCCATCCGGTCTGCCGCCGCGCCCGCCAGTAACGATCCGATCGGCCCCATCCCCATGAACATCATCGAATAGACCGCCATCACCCGACCGCGCAGCCGGTCCGGCACCATACTCTGAATCAGGGTATTGGACGAACCCATCTCGATCATCAGGGCGAATCCCACCGGCACCAGAATGGCGATCGACAGCCAGTACCAGCGCGAAAACGCGAACGCGATCAGGCTTACGCCAAAGCTGGCCGCCGAGATCGCGACCCAACTGCCCAGCCCTTTCAAAGTCTTGCGGCTGGCCAGCACCAGCGCTGCCGCCAGTGCGCCCACCCCGGTCGCGCCCATCAAGGTCCCGAGAGCTCTGGCGCCGCCGTGCAGAATCCGGTCGGCGAAAATGGGCATCAGCACCGAATACGGCATCGCGGTCAGGCTCACCACGCCTAATAGCATCAGGATGGCGTGCACCGGAGTATTGTGAATGACCCACCCGAAACCCTCGATCACGTGGGCGAGCGGAGACGCTTCGTGCTTCACCTTCTCGTAGGGCGGCAGCTTCATCAGGAAGAGCCCCACGATCACCGCAATGTAGCTCACCGCGTTGGCGAAGAAGCACCAGCCCTCGCCGATGCTCGCCACCAGAATCCCGGCGATGGCCGGACCCACCACGCGCGAAGCATTGAACATCGAGGAGTTCAGGGCGATCGCATTCATCAGGTCGCCGCGTCCCACCATCTCCACCATGAAGGACTGGCGCGCGGGAATATCGAACGCGTTCACCACGCCAAGCAAGATCGCCAACACAAAGATGTGCCAGATCTGGACCGCGCCGCTCAACACGACCGCCGCCAGTACGAAGGCCAGCAGCATGGAGGACGTCTGGGTGGCGATCACCACGCGGTGGCGGCTGTACCGGTCGGCCACAATTCCCGCCACGGGAGAAAACAGAAACGATGGGATCTGTGACGCGAACCCGATCGCCCCGAGCAGCACTGAACTGCCTGTCATGCGGTACACCAGCCATGCCTGGGCCACGTTCTGCATCCACGTGCCGATCAGCGAAATCATCTGGCCGCTGAAGAACAGTTGAAAGTTGCGATATTGCAGGGCCCGTAGTGTTGCCGGAAGTTTCATCCCGCGACGCAGATCTCCGCCAGCACACGCCCGGCCTCCCGCGCGGGATCGGCGGCGCGCGTGATCTGCCGGCCGATCACCAGGTAGTCGGCGCCCGCCGCCATGGCGTCCGCGGGAGTGGCCACGCGCTTCTGGTCGCCCCTGTCCGCGCCCGCCGAACGAATCCCCGGGATCACCAGAATGGCTTTCGGGCCGGCCATGCGGCGCACCGCCGATACTTCCAGCGGCGATGCCACAATGCCGTCCATCCCCACTTCCATGGCTTTGCGCGCGCGCCGCTCCACCAGTTCGGAAATGCTCCCCTGAAAATTCAGGTCTTCCATGTCTTCCGGCCCGAAGCTGGTCAGCACCGTCACCGCCAGCAGTTTGAGATCCGAATTCCCCCGCCCCTCAACCGCCGCGCGCATGGCCGATCCCACCGCGTGAATAGTGAGGAAACGCACACCCGTCCGTGCCACTTGTGCTACCGCGCGCTTTACCGTTTCGGGAATGTCGTACAGTTTCAGATCCAGGAAGACGTCTTTGCCTTCGCCGGTCAGCTCCCTCACAAACTCCATGCCCGCCGCGGCATAAAGCTCCATCCCGACCTTGTAGAAGTTCACCTGCGTGCCCAGCCGCGCCACCAGCGCGCGCGCCTCCGCCGCGGATTCCACGTCCAGAGCAACAATGATGGGGTTGTGTGTCATATCAGTTCAATCGCCTTTTCCCGCCGCGCCACCGCACGGCCGATCCGGTGCGCGCCCTTGAGCGAGCGTTCCAGCTCCGCCGCCTGCTTTTCGGGCAAAGCGATCAGCAGGCCGCCGGAGGTCTGCGGATCGTACAGCAGATCTTCGATTTCGCGCGGCAATTCGCGGCGCGCTGCCACCGCGCACCCGGCGAACTCGCGATTATTCTTCAGCCCTCCCGGCGCCGCGCCCAGGCGCGCGTACTCCACCGCGCCCGGCAGAAAACGTACCGAATCCACATCCAGTTCCAGAGTCACACCGCTGGCCAGCGCCATTTCCCGCGCGTGGCCGATCAGCCCGAAGCCCGTTACATCCGTGCAGCCGTGCACATCGAACCGCAGCATGGCTTCGCAGGCCGCGCGATTCAGCGTGAGCATCTGGCGAGTGGATTCTTCCACGTGCTCCCCGGCTGCAATCCCGCGCTTCAAGGCCGTCGCGATGACGCCGGTACCGATCCGTTTGGTGAACACCAGGGCATCTCCGGCGCGCGCGCCGGCATTCGGTTTGTAGTGCGCCGGGTGTACCAGCCCGGTCACCGCATAGCCGAATTTGATCTCGTCATCCGCCACGCTGTGGCCGCCCAGAATGGAGCAGCCCGCTTCCCGCA
The DNA here is from genome assembly GCA_031292755.1 of Candidatus Sulfopaludibacter sp. GTDB lineage: Bacteria > Acidobacteriota > Terriglobia > Bryobacterales > Bryobacteraceae > Sulfopaludibacter. The sequence continues at coordinate 48,133 of JARLGM010000029.1, read as the reverse complement.
TCTTCTCGGCGCCGCCCTTGAGAATGGCGCTCAGGTCCTCGGTTTCCCCTTTCGCCGGCCACGCCAGAATCGACAGCGAGGAGATGGGCCGGCCGCCCATGGCATACACATCGCTCAGTGAATTCGCGGCGGCAACCGCGCCGAAGGTATACGGATCGTCCACGATGGGCGTGAAGAAATCCACCGTCTGCACCAGGGCGAGTTCCTCCGTCAGCTTGTACACGCCGGCGTCGTCGGCAGTGTCAAACCCTACCAGCACATTCTCATCGGCCCAGCGGGGCACGGTAGCCAAAACCTGGTCCAACAACTTTGGACTGAGTTTGGCCGCTCAACCCGCGGCCTTCACGTGAGCCGTCAGTTTTTTGGGGTGGGAAATTTCCGGCATGGATTACTTACTATAATAGCGGCAATGCGACGTACAGCCGTTCTCTCCGCCCTGCTCCTTCTGGGTCTGGCACTCACGCTGGTCTCCAAGAATCCACAAACCGATCCGCGCCTGAAAAGAGCCTACCGGTCGAGCGAGCGTAATGGCTGGATTCAGGTCCACCTGGAAGGCACGCCCAGCCAGATCGGCTTTCAGCACGGGTTTCTGCTGGCGTCGGAAATTCAGGACAATCTGAAGGCCATCTCCACCGAGATGTCCCACGATGAAAAGAAGGATTGGGAGTTCTTCCGCAAAGCCGCCCAGGACGTGCTCTGGCCGCACGTGGAGCAGGAGTATCGCGAAGAGCTGACCGGCATCGCCGAAGGCCTGGCCGCGCGCAACGTCAAGATCGACCTCTGGGACGTGGTCGCGCTCAACGCCTGGCTCGAGCTGCCTTACTACGACAAGTGGTATGAGAAGAGCCACGGTAAGGCCATCTCCAACCCGGCCGTCGCCGAGCATTGCAGCGCCTTCGCCGCCACCGGGTCCTACACTAAGGATGGCCGCGTGGTAATCGGCCACAACAATTGGACCAGCTATTCCACCGGCGAGCGCTGGAACATCGTGTTCGATATCGTGCCCGCCAAGGGCAACCGCTTCATCATGGACGGCATGCCCGGCTTGATCCACAGCGGCGACGATTTCGGCCTCAACTCCGCCGGCATCGTCATCACTGAAACCACCATCAGCGAGTTCGACGGATTCGATCCCAACGGCACGCCCGAGTTCGTCCGCGCCCGCAAGGCCATGCAGTATTCCGATTCGATCGACGACTTCGCCCGCGTCATGAAGGATGGCAACAACGGCGGCTACGCCAACAACTGGCTGGTGGCCGACCGCAAAAATAACGAGGTGGCCAGCCTGGAACTGGGACTCAAGAACGTGATCCTCCAGCGCACGAAAGACGGCTTTTTCGTCGGCTCGAATTTTCCGGCCGATCCCAAACTGGCGCGCGAAGAGACCACCTTCGACCTCAACGACAAGAGCAACAGCGACAACGCCCGCCACGCCCGATGGCTGCAATTGATGGAACAGTACAAGGGTAAAATCGATGTCGCCGCGGGCGAGAAATTCCTCAGCGACCACTTCGACACTTTCGAAAACAAAGTGGACGCCAGCGAGCGTACCCTCTGCGGGCACGTCGACCTTTCCCCCCGCGGCATGCCCTCCTGGCAGGGCCCGTACGCCCCGGTGGGCGCCGTGCAAAACAAGATCACCGACGCCGCCGGAGCCGAGAAGATGACCCTCACCGCCGCCCTCGGCCACGCCTGCGGGCTGCATTTCAAGGCCGCTGAGCACCTGGCCAAACACCCCGAATACTCCTGGTTCAAGCCGGTCTTAAAAGACATGGACTCGCACCAGTGGACGCGCTTTACGGCCAAATAGTTCGATCTTTAAACTTTAAGACGTTCGCTACAGTCGTGGCGTGTTTCAGCGGTCCGGCTTCCCGCGAGTTCCGTTTGCATTGTCGAATCAAGCGTGCCTCACGGCCTCCATCGGATCCACCCGCAGCCACGGGATCGCCGATAAACACGTCATGGCTAGCGCCAGACCCATCACCACCGCCGTCACCGGCAGCAGCACCACCCACTCCACCGCGCCCATCCGGTAGAATTGCGACTGCAGGAGTATGCTCGTCACCGTTCCCAGCGCCAGCCCGATTGCTACTCCCGAGCCTGCCACCACCGCCGATTGCCTCAACAGCATGGCCAGCAACTGCCCGCGCCGTGCGCCCAGCGCCACCCGAATCCCCAGTTCTTTCTTCCTCTGCCCGACCGAATACGACACCGCCCCCGCCAGGCCCACCATCGCCAGCATCAGACCCAAGCCGCTCAGCAACTCGCCGCCCCAGGCAATCACCCGCATTCCAAACAGGTTCAGATCTACCCACTCCGCGAACGTCACCGGCTCGACCATCACCTTCAGCCCAAGCCCCCGCATCGACTTGCGGAACGGCCCTACCCAGTGTTTCGGATCTCCGCTCGTGCGCGCAATCACCTCGATCCCGGACCGGTACTCCTGGCTCAGCGGCAGATAGAAAAACGGTCCGGGCTTCTCCTCGCCCGTATCGTTCTTCGTGTTCGCCGCCACTCCCACAATCGTTACCGGCCGGGGCGGCTTGCCCGTCATGAAAACCTCGCCCAGCGGACTCTTGCCCTTCCAATACATCTCCGCCATCTGCCGGTTTACGATCGCCACCCCTCGCGCCTTTTCCCGGTCGTTCCGGTCGAACGCGCGCCCGGCCACAATCGATATCCCCAGCGTCGCGAAATAAGCGTCGTCCACCGCCGTGTGTGCGCTCGTCGCCCCAGCGGTTCCCGGTACCTCAATCGGCAGTTCCTCCGACCCGAACAGCGGCAAATCCCATGCCAGCGTCACCGACTGCACCCCCGGCAGCGCCGCCGTCGTCCGCCGCAGCTTGTCGTAAACCTCCTCCGCCTGCGCCTGCTTGTATCCCTCCGCTTCCGTGTACACGTTCAGCGCCACCAGATTTCGCGCCGAAAATCCGAAGTCGTCGTGGCGCATGTTGTAGAGGTTGCGCCGGCACATCCCCATCCCTACCATTACCAGAGTGCACACCGCTACCTGCACAATTACCAGCGCGTTCCGCCGCACGCTCTTCTGCGATCCCCCCACCACGACTTCGCCGCCTAAGATCTGCGAGAGCACCGGCGACGATGCGTACAACGCCGGCGCCAACCCCGTCGCCACGCTCGCGATTGCCACCAGAGCGATAGTCAATCCCAGCACCGCGCCGTCCAGACGAAGGGTGATGGAAAACGAAAACGAACCCCAAATCGGGAACACGTAGTTGAAATTCTTCAGCCACCCCGCTACCGCCGCCGCCATGCCGTAACCCAGGGCGCCGCTGACCGCGCACAGCGCCGCGCTCTCCCAGAGAAACTCGCGGATCAAGCGTCCCCGAGGCGCCCCGATCGCCAGCTTGATCGCCGCTTCCTGCCGCCGTCCCGTCGCCGCCGCCAGCATCAGGTTCGCCACGTTCGCGCACGCGATCAACAGCACCAGCAGCACCAGCAGCATCAGAACTCCGCTCGCCGCCATCAGGTATGGGATGGCATCCGGCGGCAGCAGCGTCGCCCGCGTCACCAGAGCCGTCTTCCCCTTGTCGTCCTTTGGATATGCGCTCGCCAGTTGACCCGCGAGGATCGCCATCTCCGTCTGCGCCTGCACCCGCGTCACCCCCGGCTTTAATCGCGCGGTCAAAGCTAAACTCCCCTGCGACCGATCCTCCATCCACGATCGATCCTGGTCGTGCCTCAGGCTTCCGAACAAATCCCCATTGGCTCCGTAGAATCCGCCCGTGAAACTCGGCGGCGCCACGCCGACAATGGTCCACCCCGCCATCTGCTGTCCGATGATGTCTCGCTTCGATCCCAGCCGCTTCCAGCACGGCCACGACATCACCGCCTCGTTCGAGCTTTCGGCCGCCTCACCCGCCGTAAAGAACCGGCCCAGAAACGGCTTGACCCCCAGCACAGCGAAATAATTCTCGGACACCGGCCGCGTCGCGAGCTTCACCTCCCTGCCATCGTCGAAATCCACGTTCAGCCCGATCGAATTCGGCGCCGCCGCAATATCGGTGAACACGTGGTTGTTCTTGCGGAAGTATTCATAATCCGGATAAGACACCTTGCCGATGTCCTCATGCGCCGAATGCGAACAGATCATCACCAGCCGGTCCGGCTCCGCTCCCGAAGGGGGCAGCAGCAGTACGGTGTTCGACAGGCTCAGCGCCAATACCCCCAGCGCCATCGCAATCGAAAGCGAAAAACAGGAAACCGCAATCGGCTTCCAATACCGCTTCGCCGTCCGTAATGCCTTTGCCATAGGTGGCCGTCCAGAATTGTCCTATTGTGCCACGGTAGCCCCTGTGAAACGCAGCCACTCCTGTGCGTTTGGCCATTTAGAATCAGGCGGGCGGCTATCAGCTATTCTGACATCTACACCCGGTTCGGCGGCCGCTGTTGTTGTAACATAGAATATTGTTGGAGAATAAAACTAAATAGAAACTCTCATGCTGCCGAAACAGTGGGAAACGTTTAAGCGGGCTGCGCGGCTGGAAAAGCTGGATAAGGTTCCGATGGCCCTCATCATCGACAGCCCCTGGATGCCCGGCTACCTCGGGATCAAACACCTGGACTACTACCTCGATCCGGAAGTGTGGTTCCAGGCTAACCTGAAGATCATGCGGGAGTTCCCGGACATCATCTTCGTTCCCTCCTGGTGGATGGAATACGGGATGGCCGCCGAACCCTCCGTGCTGGGCGCCAAGATCAAGTTCTGGCAGGACAACACCCCCAGCGAGTACCACACCCTCTACCGTCTGGAAGACATCGATCAGTTTCCGGAATACGAAGTGGAGGCCGACGCCTTCGCCGCTCTGACCCTGCACCGCATCGGCATGCACCGGCAGCACATCCTGGACGCCGGCTATATCCTGCCCATGGTCACTTCGCGCGGCCCTCTCTGCACCGCCGGGTTCGTCCGCGGCACCACGCACTTCATGATTGACCTGGTGGAAAATCCCGAAGGCGCCCACAAGCTCATCGACCTCTGTACGCGCGTGGTCATCGACTGGCTGAAGGCGCAGCACAAAGTCATGGGCGACACCGTGGAGAGCATCTTCATCCTCGACGACATCGTCGGCTTCATTAATGAAGAGCACTACATGGAGTTCGCGCACCCCTACCTGAAGCGCATCTGCGATGCCTTTCCGAAGGACTGGGTCAAGGTGTATCACAACGATGCCGAAGTGGACGCCTGCCTCGACCATCTGCCTGATGCCGGCTTCAACGTGTTGAACTGGGGCAAGCAGAAAGATATCCGCGAAGTGAAGCAGCGCGTGGGAGACCGCATGTGTCTCATGGGCAACGTGAACCCGCTGGAAATTGCCGTGCGCGGCACGCCGGACGAAGTCAGGGACGCCACGCTCGATGTCCTGGAAGGCGCGGGCGGCGAAGGCATGATTCTCTCTGTGGGCGGAGGCGTCAGTCCCGGGATGCCGCGCGAAAATGTAGTTGCCATGCTGGAAGCGCTGGAAGAGTTCAACGCCGGCAGGCTCGCCACGCAAGGGGTCCGGCATGGTTGATTACGCGCTGATGAATCAGCTTCTGTACGAGGGCAACGCCAAGGAAGTCGAGCAGATGACCAGGGATGCCCTGGCCGAAGGGCGCGCCGTCCAGGAGATTCTCAACGAAGGTCTGATCGCCGGCATGAGCGTGGTGGGCGAAGACTTCAAGCACAACGTGCTCTACGTGCCGGAGGTGCTGATTGCGGCGCGCGCCATGAAAGCCGGGATGGCCGTGCTCAAGCCGCTGCTCACCGCCAAGGATAGCGTCACCAGGCGCGTCGGTACCATCCTGATGGGCACCGTGCGCGGCGACCTGCACGATATCGGCAAGAACCTGGTCTGCATGATGGCCGAAGGCGCCGGCTTTGAAGTGCACGATATCGGGGTGGACCAGAGCCTGGAAAAATTCATGGCCGCCGCCGACCGCGTGCATCCCGACATCATCGGCATGAGCGCGCTGTTGACCACCACCATGACCTATATGAAGACGGTGATCGATGGCTTCCAGGCGGCGGGCCGAAGCGAGATCAAGATGGCCGTAGGCGGCGCGCCCATCAGCCAGATGTTCGCCGACGAAATTGGCGCCGATGGTTACGGCGCGAACGCCTCCGCCGCGGTGGACCTGTTCCTGCGCCTGGCGGCGGCCAGGAACGACGAAAATGGCAACCTACAAGATTCTGTACTGGCAGGAAGTTCCATCTCAAATCAAGGCTGAGGACGACCTCGACGAAGTGACTCTGCCCTTATCCGCCAGATTCATGGAGCGGATCGACCAACTGGCCGGACAGCGCGCCCTGCAGGGCGCGGACGACTACCTGGCCCAATGGAAGTGGAGCGAAGAAGAAGAGCGCGAAGGCTCCGCCCAGGAGGTCGCCGAAGCTGTGAAGGCCGAACTGGAGTCGGCCATTTCGTAGGCGCAATTCCGTGGCTGCTTTACTCATCATCAACGGACTCAGCGTGGAACCTACGCCCGGCGCTACCCTCTTCGATTGCGCCGAACGCCTGGGTATTCGCGTCCCCACCTCCTGCCACAAGCAGGGCAAGTGCCGGGAGTGCATGGTGGAAGTCACGGAAGGGCTGGAGTATCTCACCCCGCCCACCGAGCGCGAACGCCACCTGAGCGGCGCGTTTCGCCTGTCCTGCCGCACCGGCATCGCCGGCGATGGCCCCGTCCGCTGCCACACCATGCGGCGCGGCCACATGCGCATCGAACGCGACGCCACCGGTCTTCCCCTTTTCGCCGCGCACGTTCCCCGCCCCGGCTTCGGACTCGCCATGGACCTGGGCACCACCACCATCGTCCTTCGCCTGCTCAATCTCGCAACCGGCGAACTGGTGGCCGCCTCCTCCTTCGAAAATCCGCAGCGTTTCGGGGGATCGGACGTGATGGCGCGCATCCACTATGACACCGGGCATCCCGGTAAGCTGTTGCGCCGCACCCTGGCAGGCTATCTGACTCACGCCATCGAGGAACTGCCGGTGGACCCCAAGGCCATTCGCGAAATGGTAGTGGTGGGCAACTCCACCATGCGCGATCTCTTCTTCCGGCAGAGCGTCTACTCCATCGGCCAAAGCCCCTATCGATCCATCACCGAAATTGAAATGGCGGCCGGTAAGCGCGTCACCACCAGCCTTACGGAGACCGGACGCCGCTGTCTGCTGCCCATTCATCCGGAATCGGAAGTCTACGGCGCGCCGGTGATCAGCGGGCACGTGGGCGCGGACGCCGCCGCCTGCATGTTGGCCATCGGCCTGGCGCACGAAGACCGCCTGGTGGCCATCATGGACATCGGCACCAACACCGAGCTCATCGTCGGCAACCGCCATCGCATCCTGGCGGCATCCTGCCCCGCCGGACCGGCGTTCGAAGGCGGCGCCATCTCCTGCGGCATGCCGGCGCTGGATGGCGCCATCGAAAGCGTGCACATCGATGAGGCCGGCGATTTTCGCCTGGACGTCATCGGCGGCGGCGCGCCCCTCGGCATTTGCGGATCGGGCCTGGTGTCGCTCATGAGCGAACTCATGCGCACCGGACGGATGAACGAACGCGGCCGCTTCGAAGATACTCACCGCATCGTGCTCGACGCCGCCAACCACATCTATTTCACCGAGAGCGATGCCAGCGAACTGGCGCAGGCCAAGGGCGCCAACGTGGCCGGTCTGCGGACGGTCTTCGCCAATTACGGCATCGGCTTCGAAGACCTCGACGTGTTCTACCTTGCCGGCGGCTTCGGCCGTCATCTGGATGTGGATGCCGCGGCGCGCATCGGCCTGATTCCCGCGTTCGCCCAATCGCGCGTCGTGCAGGTGGGCAATGCCGCCATCGAAGGCGCCACCCTGGCGCTGCTTTCGCCCGCCAAGCGCAGCGAAATGGAAGACCTCGTGCTTCGCGTGGAGCATTGCCGCCTGGAAACCCACCCCGCCTTCTTCGACTTTTTCGTGGATGGCTGCCAGTTCACTCAGGTGGTGACCCGGTGATCGCGGTCGATGTCCAACCCGCCGAGTATCTGCGGCTGCTCGGCTATCCCCGCGATTTCGTGCCCGCCGGCCGCGCTTCCGAATTGGCCGGATGGGCGCGCCAGTGGTACGCCGCGCATGGCCGGCCGTGGGTGCATGAGAAAGAGGTGGAAAGCCTGGACCTTTCCAGTGGGGCCGTGCGGTTGAATGGCGAAACCTTCAGCAGCCGCCGCCTGCACGCCACCCTGGAAGAGGCCGGAGCACACGGCGCGGTGCTGGTCGCGGTAAGCGCCGGGCCGGAAGCCGAAGAGTACGCCCAGCAGCTTTGGCGCGAAGAAAAGCCCGACGAGTATTTCTTCCTGGAAGTATACGGGTCCGCCGTGGTGGAACATCTCGTCACCGCCACCGGCGCGCGCCTGTGTGGCTGGGCCGACCAACGCCGCATGGCCGTCCTTCCGCACTACAGCCCGGGCTATTCCGGGTGGGACGTCGCCGAGCAGAACCGTCTGCTGGACCTCATCGGACCCCTACCCGGTCCGCTACAGGTTTTGCCCTCGGGCGGCTTGCAGCCGAAAAAATCGCTGCTCGCCGTCTTCGGCCTCACCCGTCACATCGACCGCGTGCAGCGGCTGACCGATTTGATGCCCTGCGAAAACTGCTCGTTCAGCCCGTGCCAGTTCCGCCGCGCGCCCTACCGGCGTTCGCGGCAAGGCCTCGCCGAACTGCCCGTCATTCCGCAGTGGGAACGGCCTTCCTATTCAGTGAATCCCAAGGCCCTGAAGCGCTGGGCCGCCGAGCGTCTCACGTTGGAACAGCGCCCCGACGGCTCCATCGACGCCCGTTTTCGCTATGACGGCACCACCTGCACCAATATGGGCCGTCCCCTGGCCTTCGATTATTTCGTCAAACTGGGTCGGCGCGAAACCGGGTACCCCATTCGCGAACAACGCTGCGTGCCCGCGCCCGGCGATTCCGGCCACACCCGGATGTGCCAGTACCTGGCCAATCCCGCGCCGTTGATGGAATCCATCGCGCGCGAGAAGCCGCTCCTCGGCCAACCGCTCGACGACGTCCTGACGTGGCGCCGCACGCCCGCCGGAACCGGCTGTTACTGCGACCCCGCCAGCCGCGAGCATAAGTGGGGCCTCGCGCTGGAAACCATCCACTACGCATTGCATCAAGGCCAAGACCAATGAAGAAAACCTTGCTGGAAGCCATCGCCGCACGCCCGCTCCTGGGCGATGGCGCCATGGGCACGCAGCTCATGCTGGCCGGACTGGAACAGGGAAATTGCGGCGAGGCGTGGAACCTCAGCCATCCCGAGCGCGTGCTGGCCATTCAGCGGCGCTACGCCGATGCAGGGTCGGACTGCATCCTCACCAACACCTTCGGCGGCTCGCGAATCATGCTCGACCGGCACGGCTACGCGGGCGATGCCGCCGCTATCAACCGGGCCGCCGTCGCCATCGTGCGCCAGGCGTTCGATCACCGCGAAGGCTACGTCATCGGCGATATCGGCCCGTTCGGCGGCCTCATGGAACCCTATGGAGACTTCACCGAAGAGCAGGTGCGCACCGCGTTCGACGAGCAGGCCTGGGCGCTGGTGGATGCCGGCGCGGATGCCATCATCATCGAAACGCAGACCGGACTGGAGGAACTCGGGCTGGGTATCGAAGCCGCGAAAAACGCCGGCGCGCCGTGCGTGATCGGCTCCATGGCGTACGACGTAACCCTGGACGGCTCGACCTTCCGCACCATGATGGGGATCGACCCGGAGCGCGCCGCGGAGTTCATGGAAGAGCACGGCGCCGATATCGTGGCGTTGAATTGCGGCACCGGCATGGATATGACGCGCGCCCTCCAGGCCCTCCGCCGGTATCGCCAGGTTACCGATCTGCCGGTGATGGTGCAGCCCAACGCCGGCCAGCCCAAACTGATCAACCTGAAAGTGGTCTACGACGAAACGCCGGAACAGATGACCAGGGGCGTCGCGCCCCTGCTGGACGCCGGAGTCGCGATTCTGGGCGCCTGCTGCGGCAGCACCCCGGACCACATCCGCGCGTTCCGCAACGCCATGGACCACTATTTTGTTTTAGCCCCTGACTCTGATCGGAGCCGCGACCGTTAGGGAGCGGTCTCTCTCTATATGAAGACCAAACTTTGTGACATCAACCCGGCGGCAGCGGAGAAGCTTCCCGCGTTCACCGGCGATAAGTCGGGAATCGGCGTGCATTACATGGATGCCTACCTGAAGCCCATGAACGTGAAGCTGCCCGATGGCACGCCGGTGCGCTGCAAGCGCCGCGGCCTGAAAGTGGTCCTCTCCGCCGGACCCAGGAAAGGCGAGGGCCTCATGCGCCGTCTGGCCGTGAGCCGCGACCCCGTCGTGATGCTGCAAGCCGCCCTCCAGGAAGCCGCGCAAGCGGCGGGAATTGCACTCATCGTGGAGGACAGCGCCATCTTCATCGACCTATGAGCGATTGTCTCTGTATTCACGACCGCGTCGCCGTGGTCATCGGCGGCACGAGCGGAATCGGCCGTGCGCTCGCCGTCGGACTGGCGCAGAACGGAGCGAACGTAATCGCAGCCGGACGGCGCATGAGCGAAATCGAAACCACCGCCGCCGAAATCGAAACCGCCGGCCGCCGCACCCTGCGCCACACAGCCGATGCCACGAGGCGAAAGTCGCTGGACACCCTGCGCGACGCCGTCATGACCGCGTTCGGCCGCGTCGACATCCTGATTAACGCCGCCGGCTACACCTTGAAGGAACCCACCGCGACCTTGGCCGAAGAGAAATGGTCCGCGCTGCTGGATACCAACTTGACCGGTGTGCTGCGCGCCTGCCAGTCGTTTTATGCGTGCCTGGCGCAGAGCGGAAGGGGGCGGATCATCAACGTCGCCTCCCTGGGCTCCTATCTTTCCTTTCACCAGGTGGCCGCCTATTGCGCGGCCAAAACGGCCATTCTGTCGCTCACCCGCAGCCTCGCGTGCGAGTGGGCCGCCGACAATATTTCGGTCAACGCCATCGCTCCCGGCGTCTTCCCCACGGAGATGAATCAGCGCCTGGTCACCGGAACGGCCCGCGGTAAGGAGATTCTGATGCGCACGCCCATGCGGCGCTTCGGCAAACCCGAGGAACTGGTGGGTGTCGCCGTCATGCTGGCATCGGACGCCGCCACCTTCCTCACTGGCCAGTGCATTGCAGTGGACGGGGGCTACCTGGCCTCCGGAGTGAATTCGTAGGCACAACATGTCGATCAAGTACTGTTTGCTCCTCTTTACCGCCGCTCTCCACGCCGAGACCGGCTACCACGCCTGGCTACGCTACGCCCCGCTGGAGCCCGCGCCTGCGCTGCCCGCCGTCGCTGCGATCGCCGGGGAATCGCCGCTCCTTTCCAGCGCCCAACAGGAAATCGTCCGCGGACTGCGCGGCATGACGGGCCGCACTCTGCGCGCCGAATCCGGACTCCCGCCGGAAAGCGCGATCGTCCTGGGCACGCTGGCTCAACTCGCCCGCCTTGCGCCCGGCTGGCATCTCGACGCCACCCTCGCGCCCGACGGTTATTGGCTGAAAACCGTCCTCACCGGCCGCTCCCGCTATCTGGTGATCGCCGGTGCCGATGATCGCGGCGTGCTCTATGGCGCATTCGCCCTGCTGCGCAAGATCGCCCTCGGCGAACCACTGGCCGCGCTCGATGAGCGCGAATCGCCCTACGCCCCCGCCCGCTGGGTCAATCAGTGGGACCGCCTGGCCGGCACCATCGAACGCGGCTACGGCGGCGATTCCATCTTCTGGGAGGCCGGCCACGTGCGCGCCGATCTCAGCCGCGTCGGCGACTATGGCCGTCTGCTGGCCTCGCTCGGCATCAATGGCTGTTCCATCAACAACGTCAACGCCGACATCCGGATTCTCTCGCCCGACCTGATTCCCCAAATCGCGCGCATCGCCGGCGCCTTCCGCCCCTGGGGCGTGCGCGTGGCCATCGCGGTCGATTTCGGCAGTCCGCAGAGCGTGGGCGGCCTGGACACCTTCGACCCGCTCGATCCCAAAGTCGCCGCCTGGTGGAAGTCCAAAGCGGATGAACTCTACCGCGCCGTCCCCGATCTCGCCGGATTCGTCCTCAAAGCCGATTCCGAAGGCCGCGTCGGACCTTCCACCTACGGCCGCACCCACGCCGACGCCGCCAATGTGGTGGCGCGCGCGCTCACACCTCACGGCGGCCTGCTCTTCTACCGCGGCTTCGTCTACGACCACCACATGGACTGGAACAATCTCAAGAACGACCGGGCTCGGGCCGCCTACGACAACTTCCACGATCTCGACGGCAAGTTCGATGACAACGTGATCGTGCAGATCAAAAACGGCCCCATCGATTTCCAGGTGCGCGAACCGGCCTCGCCTCTGTTCGGCGCGCTGGAGAAGACCAACCAGGCGATCGAACTCCAGGTCACCCAGGAATATTTCGGACAGGCCAGGCACACCGTGTTTCTCGTGCCCATGTGGAAAGAGACCCTGGATTTCGATCTGCATGCCAAAGGCGCCGTCCCCACGCCGGTGAAAGCGCTCATCGCCGGCAAAACCTTCGCGCGTCCCACCGGCGGCTTCGTCGGCGTGGTCAACGTCGGGCTGGACGACAACTGGATGGGCAATCATCTCTCCCTGGCGAACCTGTACGGCTACGGCCGGCTCGCCTGGAATCCGGACCTTTCCGCGCGCCGCATCGCCGGCGAGTGGACCCGCCTTACTTTCGGCAGCGAGCCCAAAGTGAATGAGACCATCGTCTCCATGCAACTCAGTAGCTGGCGCACTTACGAGAACTACACCGGACCGCTCGGCCTGCAAACCCTCACCGATATCACCGGCAATCACTACGGCGTGAACGTCGAAGCCTCCGAGCGCAACGGCTGGGGCCAGTGGCATCGCGACGATGAACACGGCGCCGGCATGGATCGCACCGTGGCCACCGGCACAGGCTACATCGGCCAATACCGGCCCGCCGTCGCCAAGGTGTACGAGTCGCTCGCCACCTGTCCGGACGATCTGCTGCTCTTCCTGCATCACGTGCCCTACACCTACAAGCTGCATTCCGGCAAGACCGCGATCCAGTACATTTACGATTCGCACTACGAAGGCGCCGAAGCGGTGGCCGCCTACGCGCGCCAATGGAAATCGCTGAAGGGGCTAATCGACGAGCAGCGCTACCGCACCGTGCTGGCCCAACTGGAATACCAGGCAGGGCAGGCCGTAGTATGGCGCGACGCGGTGGATGTCTACTTTCAGACGATGTCCAGGATCCCCGATGCCAAAGGCCGCGTAGGAAACGCGCCGGGCCGCTACGAAGCGGAAGCCATGACGCTTCAGGGCTACACCGTGCGCGACGTGACGCCCCCGGAAGACGCGTCCGGTGGAAAAGCCGTAGCCTGCGCCACCGGCGGCGCCTGCACCGCGTCCATGAAGTTCACCGGCGAGCCCGGCTGGTACACCCTGCGCGTCGAGTACTTCGACCAGTCCAACGGAGCCTCCCGCTTTCGCGTATGGGTCGGCAAACAACTCATCGAGGAATGGACCGCCGGCTTGCGCCTCCCCACCATCCGCCTCGACTCCACCTCCTCGACGCGCCGCACCATCCCCGGAATCGCTCTCCGTCCCGGCGATGAGATCCGCATCGAAGGCCAGCCCAACGGCAGCGAACTCGCCGCGCTGGACTACCTGGAGATCCTCAAGTAGCGCATCGCTAGCGCTGGCGCCCCGGAGGTTCGGTCCGCTGGCCCCCAAAATCTTGGCGCCGAGCCCGCGGTGGCCGTGAACTGGGCCCGCGACCACGTGCCCGCCATCCTGGATGTTTGGTATCCCGGGCTGTGGGGTCCCGCCTTCAGCGCCGGCAACTGACCGGGTGCCAGCGGCAAACACACCGTCCCGTCTGGGTGGGAGGAGGCCAGCCGGGCAAAGCCCACGGGGTACAAGCTAACCTGAAGGTGGCAGGATCGTCCCAACAAGTGCAGTAAGCTGAAAGCTGTAAGCGAAACGCTTCCTATGCCCGACCAGAAGCAGGCCGACGCGCCCAAACGAATTCAGGGCGCCTCCAGCGAGTTCGTTCGCGATATCAACCGGCGCATTGTGCTCAACCTGATTCGCACGCGCCACCCCATCTCACGCGCCGATTTAGCCCGGCTCTCCGGGTTACAGCGGAGCACGGTTTCGCTCATCGTCGAACAATTGATCGCGGAGCATTGGGTGCTGGAGGGCCCCACCGGCCGGCTGCCCCGCGGACGGCGGCCCACCTTCCTGCGGCTGAACGATGAGCGCGTGATCATCGCCGTCGATATCCGGCCCGTCCAGACCACCGTCGCCGTGGCCGATGCGAACGGCCGTTTCCTCTCCCAGGAGATCATGGCCACCTCGGCCGATCCCGACGTGCTCATGAGGTCCCTGACGCAGTCTGTCGAACGGCTGATCGGCGGCAGCCGGAAAAAGAAAGTGGAAGGCGTCGGCATCAGCGTCCCCGGACGCTACGATCACAGTGCGGACCGCCTGGTGTTCGCTCCGAATCTGAAGTGGCAGGATGTGGATATCCGCAACCCGATCGCCAGGGCCACGGGCCTGGAAGTCACGGTGGAGAACGCTGCCAACGCCTGCGTGCTGGCCGCGGTCTGGTTCGACCGGATGGAGGAGTGCCGGAACCTGGTGGTGGTCACCATTTCCGAAGGCATTGGCACCGGAGTCTGGGCCAATGGCCGATTGGTGCGCGGTCTCAACGGCATGGCCGGCGAATTCGGTCACGTGCCGCTCGACCCCAACGGCCCGCCCTGCGGATGCGGCGGGAACGGCTGTTGGGAAGTCTTCGGCTCCAACCGCGCGGCCCTGCGCTATTACCGCGAAAGCGGCGTCGAACCGGGCGACATGACCTTTCTGGACTTGCTGGGGCGCGCCGACCAAGGCGACAAGCGAGCCGCCAAAGCGCTGGAGACCATGGCCCGCTACGTGGGTCGCGGCACCCGCATGGTGGTGGCCGGCCTGGCGCCCGAACGCATCATTATTGTGGGCGACCTGACGCGGTCGTGGCACCGCTTCGGTCCGGTGATCGAATCGGAAGTGCAGGCCCAGGTGCTCCCCGGCGGCTGCGTCCCCAAAGTGATTCCAGCGTACGAAGACGGCATGGCCCGGCTCCGCGGCACGGTGGCCCTGGTCCTCCAAAAAGACTTCGGCACCCTGGCGCTGTGATGGCGCTCTGCCGTCTGGCAAGGCTCGGGTGAATGTATAAATCAAAGATTTTTTAGGGGCCGGCGAGGCGGGGATGGGTGGTTATGCGGCCATACGGAGGGGCTTTTGGGGCTTGGGGAAGAGCTTTCGAGCCTCGGCGAGACGTTGGGCGTGGACGACCAGACGGGCGATTTCGGGGGCCGAAAAATCAAAATGCGGGTAGTGGGCGAGGCGCGGGAGGTCGCGCTGGATGTCGAAGGCTTCGCCTTTGCTTGCGGCGAGTTGCGACAGCAGGGCGGCCTCTTCGACGGCCTGCTTGAGGGCATCGCGGCGCTCCTGCTGGAACTGGCGCAGCAGGGCCATGGTTTGTAGTTCCTTACGTTTGATGCGCTGCTCGTAGAGGCTCAGCAGAGTCCGGTTCCTGGGGTCGCTGAGCCAGATGCGGGTTTTGGCGAAGGCGGCGTCGATTTCCGGGTGGTGGGCGGTGATGGTATCGGGCTCGGTAAGGCCGAAGGAGTAGATGTTGTTGTCGAGCGCGGCGGCGAGTTTGAGGCGCCAACGATCATCGGCGATCTCCTGGACGAGTTCGACTTCCATGCCGCCGACTGGGGCCAGGGTCTGGTGGATGGTTTGGCAGTGTGCCTTGTAGGCCACCTCGTCCTCGGGGGTGAGGATGAGGACCTGGCCGGTGAGGCCGTGCCGGTAGGCATTCAGGGCGCGCGGGTCGCGCGGTTTCGGTTCAGTAAGTTGATCGCACATAGCGAGTTATACCTCCCAGTTACATTGGAGCATGGGGAGTTGTGGATTCCGCGGGCGGGTAAGTGTAAGTGGTTCAATGTAGGCGGCAAAGAAGTAGTGAACCGGCGTGAATGGCCGGTGTCTATCCCCCTGCTGCCGCCTTCCGCTTGCGCTTTGGCAGCAGCTTGTCCAGATCCAGAATGCGCATTTCCTGGATGCTGACGCGCGGAATGTGAAGCCGCCAGCGGCCCGGAGTCACCTCGGAATCGTTGGTGACTTCCATGCCGATCTCGACGGCTTCGTCATTTTCATCGAGCAGGAAGCCGACCTCCTGCAATTCCACCAGTTTCGCCTGGGTAGGGCGGACGGCGGCGTCGGCGGCCTCCTCTGCCACTGCGTCTTTCCACCGGATATACGCGATCCTCATCTGCCGTTAGGCTACGCTGGCTGCCGCACGTTTGCAACTTTTTGTTGGCCCCAGGCTAATGGATCGATTTTTTCTGCCGATATCTTCTCACAGAGAGCGTTATGAAACGACCATGATGGAAGATCAGGAATTTGTTCAGGAATTCCTCATCGAGAGCAATGAGAATCTCACGCGGCTCGATGGCGAGATGGTGGAACTCGAACGCCGGCCCGATGACCATGAGTTGCTGGCCAGTGTATTTCGTACCGTCCACACCATCAAGGGCACTTGCGGCTTCCTGGGATTCTCCCGCCTGGAGGCCCTGGCTCACGTCACCGAAGACATCCTCTCGGATTTGCGGAACGGCCGGCGGCAATTGGATACTCCACTCACCAGCCTTATCCTCGAATCGGTGGATGCCATCAAGCGGATTCTGCGCTCCATTGAGACCGCTTCGACCGAAGGCGAGCCGTTCGAATCCGAATTAATCCCACGCTTACAACAGGCTCGCGATGGGGCCACTGCCGCGCCGCCGGCCGCGGCACCCGGCACAGCCGTCGCGGAGCCTCCGGCTGCCGCTGAGCCGGCCTCATCGGCCAAGGGTGCGGTCGCCGATTCCAACCTGCGGGTGGATGTGGGGCTGCTCGACAGGCTCATGAATCTGGTCGGCGAGCTGGTTCTCACACGCAATCAACTGGTCCAGTACAACGCGGCTCGCGACGATTCGTCACTGAACGCCATCTCTCAGCGGCTGAATCTCATCACTACGGAACTGCAGGAAGGTGTCATGAAGACCCGGATGCAACCCATCGGCCTGGTGTGGAATAAGCTTCCCCGCGTAGTGCGCGATCTCTCCACCGCGCTGGGCAAGGAGATCGCCCTGGAAATGGATGGCTCCGACACGGAGCTGGATCGGACCATTCTGGAAGCCATCAAGGACCCTCTCACCCACATCGTGCGAAATTCCTGCGACCACGGCATCGAAACGCCGGCCGGGCGCCTGGCGCGCGGCAAGCCTGTCAAGGGGCGCCTGGCGCTAAGCGCCTTCCACAAAGGCGGCCACGTCAATATCGAAATCGGCGATGACGGAGGGGGCATCGATCCTGCCCGGGTGAAAGCCAAAGCTGTGGAACGGAACCTGGTCAGCGCCGGGCAGGCCGAGCGCCTTTCCGACGCGGAAGCGGTTAATCTGGTATTCCTGCCCGGCTTTTCCACCGCCCCAATGGTCACCAATATTTCCGGGCGGGGCGTGGGTATGGACGTGGTCAAAACCCACATCGAACGGATCGGCGGCACGGTGGTGCTGTCCAGCCAGACTGGACGGGGCACCGTGGTCAGCGTGAAAATTCCGCTGACTCTGGCCATTATTCCTGGGCTGGTGGTGAGTGCCGGCGGCGAACGGTTCGTTATTCCGCAAATGAACCTGCACGAGTTGATTCGGGTGGAGGGAGAGAACATCCAGTCCCGCATCGAGTATATTCACTCGACGCCGGTCTTCCGCCGCCGCGAAACCTTGTTACCGCTTACCGATCTGAGCCGCATTCTGGGACTGGCGCCCGATCGCCGTCCCGATGAAATCAGCATCGTCGTCCTCCAGGTGGATCAACATCGCTTCGGCCTGATCGTCGATTCCATCAGCGACAGCCAGGAAATCGTGGTCAAGCCGCTGGCGCTCCAGTTCAAAGGTCTCAACGGTTACGCCGGAGCAACCATCATGGGAGACGGGCGCATCGCGCTCATCCTGGATGTGCCGGGTATCGGGCAGATGTCCGGAATGCTGGCGGGCGCAGGCCAGCAGACCCCCGCCGCCGCGGTCGCCTCGCACGGCGGCCAGTCCGGCGATCGGCGGAGATCGCTGCTCCTGTTCCGCGCGGGGTCTTTCGGGCGGCTCGCCATGCCGCTCTCGCAGGTGGCCCGTCTGGAAAAGATCGCCGCTTCGAGTGTCGAACGCGCCGCCGGCCGGCCCGTGGTCCAGTATCGCGGCCGCATTCTGCCGCTGCTCTCCGTCGCCGAGTTTCTGGGCAGTGCGGGCGCAGCCGAAGAAGACCTGCTGCACGTCATCATCTATCGAAACGGCGCCTCCGAACTCGGTCTGGTAGTGGACGAAATCATCGATGCGGTGGAGGAAGCCGTCACCAACCGGCACGGCTGCGGCAGCAGCGGACTGCTGGCCTCGGCGGTGGTGGCAGGGAAGATCACCGACTTCCTCGACCTGAACGCGGTCGCAAGTCGTGCATGCTCAACCGATCCGGAGTCGCTGCACAGACTGGAAGCGGCCCTGGCCGGCAGCCGGACCCTGGCGGAGGAGGTGCCTGCATGAGCCCGGTTTGCCAGTACGCCACCTTTCGCGTAGGGGGGCATTGCCTGGCAATCCCCGTCCTGGACGTACAGGAAGTGCTGAGAGGGCAGCGCCTCACGCCGGTACCCCTGGCGCCCCACGCGGTAACCGGGCTGATCAATCTGCGCGGGCAGATCGTCCCCGCCCTCGAGATGCGCCGTCTGTTGGACCTGCCACCGCGTGACGGCGAACTGGACCCGTTGAGCGTTGTGGTGCGCACCGAGCATGGCGCGGTCAGTCTCCAGGTCGATGAGATTGGAGATGTGCTGGAACTGGACGGGTCGACATTCGAGCTTCCACCGCAGAATGTGGATCCCCACCTGCGGAGCCGCCTCGTGGGCGTGCATAAGTTAAAGGGCCGTCTGCTGCTGGTGCTGGACATCCGCCGGACCGTGGACCTGAATGCGTGACGAATTGAACGAGAGAGGAACAAATCATGGTGAAAAGAGGTAGTCGCACCGCGGTACTGGAAACATCGGGGCGCCCTGCTCCGCATCCGGCGGTGAAGCCCAGGACGAATCAGTCTGTGCCCGCGCCGTCCTTTGTGGCGCGCCGGGGCGCCCGCTCGCTGGCGCCGCGATTTGGCATTGGCGAAGCCAACCTGGCCCGCCGGCGGGAGTTTCTGCGGATCTCCGAGAATGACCGTCAGTTGCTGCTCAGTCTGGCCGATTGGGCTGCGGGGGTCGCGCCGGTCATCGCCCGCGAGTTTTATGACTGGCAGTTCGCTTTCGGTCCTACCCGCACCTTCTTTGAGTCGTTCGCAGCCGGCCACAATATGTCCGTCCCGGTGTTGCGCGAGCAACTCGAATCCGCCCAGTCCGGATACATCGTGGGGGTCTTCTCTGGAGCGCAGCACAATTGGGGCCTGGCGTATTTCGAGGACCGCTTGATCGTTGGTTCGGTGCACGACGCCATCAATCTCCCCTTCAAGTGGTACATCGGTTCTTACGGCGAGATGGAGAGCCTCATGCGCGCGCATCTGCGGCAGGGTTTTAAGAACCCGGCCCTGGTGGCGCAGGCCGAAGAAGCCGTCTTCAAGATCTTTAATTACGACATGCAGGCCGTCGGCGATTCCTTCCTGCTGAACACGCTGGAATCGCTCGGGTTGAACGTGGAAGCCATCGCGGAGCAGCATGGCGGAGACAAGACCGAAGGCATCGCGCAGGTGAAGGAGGCGATTCGGATTCTCATCGAACAGTGTACGGCTCTGGCCGATGGCCGCCTGAACGATCCGGTCTTCGACAGATCCGCGCCCACCGCCGGCAAGTTCGGCGACGCCTTCACGCGCATTCGCGCCAACTTCCGCGACAGCATGATGCGCATATCGCAGAGCGCCTCGGCGCTGTCCGCCTCCGCCGAAGAGCTGACCGCGGTCAGCCAGCAGATGTCCGGCAATGCCGAGGAGACCGCCGTGCAGGCCAACGTGGTCGCCAATGCCAGCGATGACGTCTCCAAACGCGTGGCCATTGTGGCCGCCAGCGCCGAAGAAATGCAAGCCTCCATCCGCGAAATCTCCAAGGCGGCGAACGAATCGGCCAGTGTCGCCAGAAACGCCGTGGGAGCGGCCGATTCGGCCAACTCCACGGTGCAGCGTCTCGGCGAATCCAGCGTGGGGATCGGAAAGGTGATCAAAGTCATCACCTCCATTGCCCAACAGACCAACCTTCTGGCGTTGAATGCGACGATTGAGGCCGCGCGCGCCGGCGAAGCCGGCAAGGGCTTCGCGGTGGTCGCCAACGAAGTCAAGGAACTGGCCAAGGAGACCGCCCGGGCCACCGAGGAAATCGGCCAGAAGATCGAGGCCATTCAAAACGATACCCGTAGCGCCGTCGCGGCGATTGCCCAGATCAGCAACATCATCAAGGAGATTAACGATATCTCCAACAATATCGCGGCCGCCGTCGAGGAGCAGACCGTCACCACCAACGAGATCAGCCGCAACGTCACCGAAGCCAGCGGTGGAACTACCGACATCGCCCACAACATTGCGGGTGTCGCCACTGCGGCGCAAGACACCACTCGCGGCGCCGCCGATACCCAGGTGGCCGCCCGCGCACTGAGCGAAATGGCTTCTGAGCTGCAAAACCTGGTGGGCCGGTTCCACTTTTGAAAGGCGCCTCGAAACAGGAGACCGCGATGACCAAAGCTCTCGTTGTGGACGATTCCCGGGCCATGCGCCTGATTCTTTCCAAGACCCTGCGCGAGCTTGGGTTCGATGTATCCCAAGCCGCCAACGGCCGGGAGGCCCTGGAAACGATGGATCGCGAAGGGGCCTCCTTCGGCCTGGTCCTGGTGGATTGGAACATGCCCGAACTCAGCGGCCTCGAAGTGGTCAAAAGCGTGCGCGCGCAGCCGGCCTTTGACCAGGTGCCGGTGATGATGGTCACCACCGAAACCGAAATCGAGCAGATGGTCCGCGCTCTGGAGGCCGGCGCCAACGAGTACATCATGAAGCCTTTCACGCGCGAGGTGGTAGAGGACAAGCTGCGCCTGCTGGGAGTGATCCAATGACGGCCGCGCAGGCGGGCGCCAAGATCCGCGTCCTGGTGGTTGACGACTCGGTAGTGATTCGCCATCTGCTTCGCCAGGCGCTTCAGGAAGACTCCGGCATTGAAGTGGTCGGGAGCGAAGCCAACGGCGTTGCCGCGCTCGCCCGCATTCCGCAGGTTTCTCCCGACGTGGTCACGCTGGATATCGAGATGCCGGAAATGGACGGCCTCCAGACACTGCGGGAAATCCGCAAGCGGCACCCCCGCCTGCGGACCATCATGTTCAGCACCCTCACCACTCGCGGAGCAGCGGCGACCTTTGAAGCTCTCTCCAGTGGGGCGGACGACTACGTGGCTAAGAGTCCCAATGTAGGTGCCCTCGATCAATCGCTGGCCGCGCTCCGGAGCGAACTGGTTCCCAAGGTCAAGCAGTTCTTCTCGCTCCGGCGGCCCGCCGCAGCCCCGCTGAAGCCTTCGGTCTCAGGGGCGTCCCCTAACCGGAACGGGTTCGCCAAACCCAAAATCGTCGCTATCGGCGTATCCACGGGCGGCCCGCAGGCGCTGGCCGAAGTGATTCCTCGCCTGCCGGCTGGCTTTCCGGTGCCCATTGTGATCGTGCAGCACATGCCACCCACATTCACCCGGCTTCTGGCTGAGCGACTGGACAGCATCAGCCCGCTGAAAGTTGAAGAGGCCGCCGACGGCATGGAACTCGCCGCCGGCCGCGTGCTGGTGGCACGGGGCGATCATCACCTTCAGGTGCGCGGCGATGAGGGTTCGGCGCGTGCCCTGCTGGATCAAGGGCCGCAGGAAAACTCCTGCCGGCCATCGGTGGACGTGCTGTTCCGTTCGCTTGCCGAGTCGCATCGCGGCGCGGTTCTTTCGGTGGTTCTCACGGGAATGGGAAGCGATGGGCTGCGAGGTACCCAGGCGCTGAAGTCCCGGGGCGCGTTCAGCCTTGCACAGGATGAAGCCAGCAGCATTGTCTGGGGCATGCCGGGCGCCATCGTCCAGGCCGGCCTGGCCGATCGCGTGGTCCCGTTGAATCAGATCGCGCCCGAAATTATCCGTCTGGCGGGGAGGTGACAGTTTGGGAACTCAGGGAATGATGCCGCCCGCGCTGAGCCCGGAGAACTATACATTTCTTCAGCAGTACATCCAGAAGGAATCGGGAATTGCGCTGGGCAACGACAAGCTCTACCTGTTGAAGTCCAGGCTCCAGCCCATCGTGGAGCAGCAGCGTCTCAAATCTCTCGATGAGCTGTGCGGGCGTCTGCGCGCGAATCCCCCGGAAGCGTTGCGTCGCGCGGTAGTGGAGAGCATGACCACGCACGAGACGCTGTTCTTCCGGGACCCGGCCGTCTTCGAGATGCTCCGCGGCGAGTTGATACCGGAACTGGTGAAGGCGCGCGCCGCCAGTAAGACGTTGCGCATCTGGTGTGCAGCCTGCTCCAGCGGGCAGGAACCGTACAGCCTCGCCATGCTGCTGGTGGAGATGGGCCTGACCGGCTGGAATCCGCAGATTCTCGGCACCGACCTTTCCTCCCAAATTCTGGCGCGCGCCCAGTCCGGACGATTTTTGCAAATCGAAGTGAACCGCGGGCTGCCGGCGTCGCTGCTAGTCAAGTATTTCCAGCGTGAGGGCCTGGATTGGCAAATCAAGGATACGGTTCGCCGCATGGTCCGTTTCACCGCGTTCGATCTGCGTCACAATATGCAGGGTCTGGGCCCATACGACCTGATTCTCTGCCGCAACGTGCTGATTTACTTTGAAAGCGACACCCGAAAGAAGATTCTCGCCGGCCTGCGCAAAAGCCTGGCTCCCGGCGGCTATCTGCTATTAGGCGCCAGCGAAACCACCTTCACCCTCGATGACGGCTTCCTGCGCAAAACCATGCGCAACTCCGTCGTGTATCAGACTCCCCCGGCAGAGGCATTATGATCCAGGCATTTCCCATTGCATGTTACCGTTCCCAGATCGCCGGCATCACCGCGTCGATCTATGACACGATGCTCCACCTCAGGGTGCGCCCCGTGGATGGCGTAGCCGGCGAATACGCCGGCGAGTTCACGGCGGCCATCTACTACGCCGGCGCCTGGCAGGGCGCCCTGCTGCTGGAATGCTCGGCCGAACAGGCGATCGACTGGACCTCGCGCCTCATGTCGCTGGATCCGCCGGTCTCGCTCGATGACGCCCGCGACGGTTTGGGCGAGCTGACCAATGTGATCGCCGGGAACCTCAAGCCGGTCCTGCCTCCGGGTATCGGGATCTCCATGCCTTCGGTGGTCCAGGGAAGCGACTACCGCCTTCGCGTCTGCGGCGGGAATCTCTTCGAGCGGCTCGAGTTCGCGGACCACACCGGCCGGTTCCGGGTGACCCTGGTGGAGGTGGTCGAGGAAGGCTAGACTCGTTCCGGTGTATGCTATACCAATGCCCATCGAGACGAAACTGTTGGAGCCCGGCGTTGTACTGATTACCTTATCGGGCCGGCTGGTCATGGGGAAAGAGATTGAGCGCCTGGAGAACGTGGTCAAGGAACTGCTTGTTCAGGACCAACAAAAAGTATTCGTTTTTGACCTTTCAACCCTTGACTACGCCGACAGCTCGGGAATCGGCACCTTCGTTGCCTGCCTGACCGCTATCAAAAAGCGCGGTGGCGAGATGCGCCTGGCGGGAGCGAATGCGCGCATTCAGCGCTTATTCAAGCTCACCGGGGTGGACCATCTGCTCAGCCAGTTTCCAACCGTTGCCGCGGCAACGGCGGGCTGAAGCCGGACGGACGGCAAGCATGGGGAGGGCACTGCTTCCACCCCTGCTGATCGCGGCGGCTGCCGCTCCGGTTGGCAACCGGGACCTCAGCCGCGCCCGGTAAGCGTGCGCTATCTCACCTTGGCGAACCCCGTGCACTCAATCTACGCCGGAAGGACTTCTTTATGAAAGCGAGACTGTTCACCGGACTCGTAGCTGCCGGATTGTTGCTGCTACCGTTAAGCGCCGCCGATGATTCGGCCAAGCGCAAGGCTGACACCGGGAATCAGGATCCTGAGATGCAGCGGGCCATCGCCTTCGAGCATTACAAGGACTTGGCCGCCGAGCGGCAAGCGCGTCTTGAGGCGAAGCACCCGTCCGTCTTCTATAACGCCGCCGACCGCGAAGCCAATCGCGACGACACCGCGCCGGGCAAAAAGGTAATACCCAAAAATCCCACGGGCAAATAACTCTTCACGTGAACACTCAGACCCACTCCGGCTCCGCCTTGCGAACGCGGATCTCCACCGTCTGCTTGCCCAAGTATTGATGCCGCGCCTCCAGCCGGATGGTGCCCGGCGCGTCCTTGGCTTTCACCCAAACCGCTCCCGCGCCACCGCTGAGCGAGAACGGATTCTCGCCGATAATCTCGCCGGGACCGCTCACGCTTAACTGAATCGCCCCGCTGGCGAAGGGCCGCGGATTGCCGAACCGGTCGGTCGCCGCCAGCACCACGCGCGTGGCGTCACGCCCATCGCCATTCAGTTCCAGGTCGTCGGGTTTCACCACCAGCACATCGTCGGTGCCTTCGCCGGAGAGCGATTTTGTCGCCGCCAGCTTGCCCGCGAGGTACCCTTCGATCTTCAGATCGCCCCAGGTCGCAAAAGAAAGGTTGGTGAGATTGGCCAGGAACGGCGGATACTTCAGGTGTGGATATCCCGTGCGGTCGGGATCCAGTTCCAGCCGCAGTTTGCCGTTATAGTAAATCTTCAGGTGATCGCAATTGGAACAGATAGGCACCATGCCCGGTCCGTTGCCGCCGCCGCGATCGCCCCAGGCATAGAAGAATCCAGGCTCGATCACCACCTCCTCCGCGGGATCGCACTGCGATTTGTAGAAGCCCGCGGCCGGCTTGGGAAGCCGGAATATGTCGCTCACGCCGTGATAGCAGATGCGGTCGCCCGATCCGAAATAGCGATGCGAAGCGTAATCGAAGGCGCACCACGCAATCCCGCCCGCGTAGCCGTCGGCTGACGCCAGTTGGTTGTGCACCCGCACGTGCCGGATGGTGTGCTCCGCCACGCGGTCCACCTGATCGAATCGCTTGGTGGAGAACATGTGCCCGTTGAACTCCGTATTGAGGTACATGGGATGATTCGGCGGACGCAGCGGGAAGCCGAAATCGTTCATGGTGAAAACATCTTCCAGCAGTTCGGAGTCGTACCGGTTGCGGATGCCCCCGGTCTGCCGCGAATCGTCCAGCTTGTGCGCCACTTCGTTGGTGCGCGTATAAAATGCGTGATTGTCCGGCGATTCGTTAATGCGTACGCCCCACAACACAATCGACGGATGATTCCAGTCGCGGCGAATCATGCGTGCGGTGTTGTCCACCGCCAGGTCCTGCCACGCCTGGTCGCCAATGTGCTGCCACCCCGGAATCTCTTCCAGCGCCAGCAGCCCCAGTTCGTCGCACGCGTCCAAAAACGCGGGCGATTGCGGATAGTGCGAGGTGCGCACGATGTTGCACTTCAGCTCCTTGCGCAGCACCCGCGCGTCCGCCGCCTGAACGCGCGCCGGCATGGCGCCCCCGGTATACGGATAGGTCTGATGGCGGTTCAGGCCCCGCAGTTTGACGTGCTCGCCGTTCAGGAAGAATCCTTTGTCCGTGAATCGCGCCTCGCGAAAGCCGGTCCGCGCGGCCAGCCTGTCGCCATTATCCAGTCGCGCCGTCACCTGGTAGAGCTTGGGACGGACGAGACTCCACAGTTGGATATCGCCCAGATCCTCCAGCATGATGTCGTGATATTCCGCCGGCGCGCTTGCCGTCCTCGACGCCGATTTCACCACGCGGTCCCCGTCGCGTAGTTCGGCGGTAATCGTCACCGGCTGGGTAAGCGGCCCCTCCAGGTAGCACCGCGCCACCACCGCGCGGCCGCTCTCCAACACGCGCACCGGCTTGGCGAACAGATTGGCCAGGTGCGTCTGCGGCACCACGCGCAGTTCCACATCGCGATAGATGCCGCCGAAGGTCAGGTAGTCGATCGTGCCGCCAAACGGCGGAATATCGGCGCGTTCGGTGGAGTCCAGTTCCACCGCCAGCAGATTGTCCACGCCGTATTTCAGGTGCGGCGTCAGTTCGAAAGAGAAGGGCGTATATCCGCCGCGATACTCTTCGAAGCCGTGCCCGTTGATGGTGACCTTGGCGGCCGTCATGGCGCCGCCGAAGTCCACGAACACGCGCTTGCCATGCCACGCCGCCGGCGCGCGGAAGTGGCGCCGGTAAATGGAGACGAACTCGTACGCCTTATCGTCGAAGCTGTGCCACGGCAGTTCCACGTTGGTGTGCGGCAGGGTGACGCGGCGGAACCTGGTATCGTCAAACCCCGGTGCGTCCGCGCCGGCGGACATCTTCCCGCCGAACAGCCAGTTGCGATTCAGCGAATAAACCCGCCGGGAAGGCACCGCGGACGGAGCGGTCTGGGCGTCGGCCAGCGCGGCGGCGGCGGTGGACGCAATCAAAAAGGAGCGGCGATTCACCTTACCATTCTCGCGCGTCGGATATACTTTCTCCATGCTTTCACGCAGACTGCTTCTGAACCTCGCGGCCGCCGCGGCGCTGTCGAGCGCCGCCGCTTCGGCGCAAACCTTCGCCCTCCAGGAAGGAGATCGCGTGGTCTTTTACGGCGACAGCATCACCGATCAGCGCCTCTACACCACCTTCGCCGAGACCTATGTAGTCACGCGCTTCCCCAAGTTGAACGTCAGCTTCGTCCACTCCGGGTGGGGCGGCGACCGCGTCACCGGCGGAGGCGGCGGACCCGTGGACGTCCGCCTCTGGCGCGACGTGCTGCCCTACAACCCCACCGTGGTGACCATCATGCTCGGCATGAACGACGGCCACTACCGCGCCTTCGATCAGACCTTCTTCGATGAATTCAGCGCCGGCTACAAGCACATCGTGGACACGCTGACGCGACAGTTGCCGGGCGTTCGCATCACCGCCATCGTGCCGTCTCCGTATGACGATGTCACGCGCCCGCCCTTGTTCGAAGGCGGCTATAACCAGGTGCTGCTCAAGTACGGCGAGTCTCTCAGGCAAATGGCGGCCGATCAGAAACTCGCCATCGCCGACCTCAACACCGATATGGTGGCCGCCCTGCAGAAGGCCAATGCGGCCGATCCGGCGACCGCCGCCAGAATCCTGCCCGACCGCGTCCACCCGGCCGCCGGAGGCCACCTCCTCATGGCCGAAGCGCTGCTGAAATCGTGGAACGCCCCCGCCCTGGTCACCGACGTCGAACTCGACGCCGGGCGCAAAGAACCCATCCGCCAGCGCAATACCCACATTGCCGACCTGCAAGGCGGCAAAGTCATCTCCTGGACCCAGACTGACGACGCCCTTCCCATGCCCATTGACATGCGCGACCCGCTGGTGGCCCTGGCGGTCCGCTCCTCCGACGTCGTCGAAGCGCTGGACCGGCAGCCGCTCCAGGTGCGCGGCCTGCCAGCCGGGCACTACACTTTGAAAATCGATGGCGAGACCGCCGGCTCGTTCACCGCCGATCAACTGGCCGCCGGCGTCAACCTGGCCACTCTGCCCACGCCCATGATGCGCCAGGCCGCCCAGGTCCATGCCCTCACGCTCCGCCACAACAATATCCATTACACCCGCTGGCGCCAGGTCCAGGTGCTCATGGAAAAGGATTCCACGCCGCACCTGCTGAGCAGTTTGCAGGCCCTCGATGAACTCGAACTCGACGTTCTGAAACAGCAGCGCGCCGCCGCCCAGCCTCGCCCGCGCCACTACGAACTGGCGCCCGAGTAGCGGTTTCCGGCTCTTTGTAGCTACCGTAGCGATTACTAACTTTTACAAAATTCCGTACACCGGAAGCCCTCTTCGCTCGTTCTAATAGGCAGGAGGAAGAGAGCAATGCGCTCCAAAGTTTTAGGAATGCTTCTGGCCGGCGCCACCCTGATGCTGGGCGCCGGTAACGCCGATAAGCCGGCGCCGGGAACCGACGCGGCCATCGCCGCACAGGTGCGACACGAGCTGGTGATGTACCCCCGGTACACCATTTGGGACGACGTGAGCTTCCGCGTCAACGGCGGGCAGGTGGAACTGTCCGGCGCCGTCACCCAACCATTTAAAAAGTCCGACATGGAACGCCTGGTCCGCGATGTTCCGGGCGTAACCGGCGTCAGCGACCAAATCGAGGTGCTGCCGCTCTCCAATCAGGACGATCGCTTGCGCGTTCAGGTGGCACAAGCCATCTATCGCGACCCGACTTTAAACCGGTACGCCCTGGAAGCGCTGCCGCCGATCCACGTCATTGTGGATAACGGCCACGTGACCCTGAACGGCGTGGTCAGCACGGAAATGGAAAAACAGGTTGCCGGCCTGAGGGCATCCGCCGCCGGTCTGAGCTTCGGTCCCGTCGTCAATAATCTCCGCGTAGAAAACCCTTCCCGCAAGAGTTAAGCCTGCCAAAAACCTGCTCCGTGGGACAGACCGCCGCCTCAGGCGGTCTGTCCGCTTCACCCCACTGCTACAATCTGTTTTCGTGCTGCGATTTCCTCTGTTCGTTTCGCTGCTCTTGTCAGGTTGCGATCGCTTGCCCGAGAGCTTTCCTCCGCCGGCGCAACGAGCCTCGCTGGAAGCCCCCGGCGGACTCGCCCATTTCGCCGCCATGAGCGATCCCGATGCGGCCGCCTATCTGGTGAAGGGCTTTCGTGAAAAGAACGATGGCTCCTGGCGATGGGCCGTCGAACACCCCGTGATGCGCTTCTACCTCCCGGCGCTGTCCCAAGCGAAATTCACCATGGCCTTCGTACTTCCCGGGCAGACCTTCCGGCTCACCGGCCCCGTCACCCTGACATTCTCTATCAACGGCCGCGTCCTGGACCGCGCCCGCTACGAAAAGCCCGGCGAGCAGCAGTACACTCACCAGGTGCCCCCGGAATTCCTCAAGCCGCAAGCCATTAACATAGTTGCCATCGAACCGGATAAAGTCGCCGCGCCGCATCCCGGGGAGAGGCTGTCCTTCCTGCTCATCCGCGCCGGGTTCACGGAGTAGGGATTGGAAGCCCTTTCTATCCTCTTCGGCGCCGGATTTACCGTTGCAGTCGCCATTGCCCTGGGCGGTCTCCTGCTGGGCCAAACCTGCCGGGAGTGGCCCGCCCGCTTCGTCTGCGGTGCCGCCCTGCTCAGCACGTCCGTTTTTCTCCTGGCCGCTGCCCACCTGGCCTATACCGGCGTCTTCGTGGTCTTCGGCGCAGTGGTACTTGGTGCAGGCTGGGGCCGCCGGAAATTCCGCCTCCCAATTCTTCCCAAACTGCCTTTGCATCATCGGATTCTGATCTTTTTCTTCATCCTCTACTTCATCCTCTATTTCTTCAGCGCGATGGCCCCGGAATCCAGCCCCGACGGCGTCACCTATCACCTGGGTTTCGTGGCCCGCTACTTCCGCGAGCACGGCTTCCACCGCATCACCTGGAACTTCTACGCAAGCCTCTCCGAGGGTATGGAGATGTTGTTCCTTTTCGCTTTCGCCTTCGGACGCCATTCCGCCGCATCCATGGTCCACTTTGCCTTCCTGGTTGCTTTGGCCTGGCAGATGTTTCTTTATGGAAAGCGCGAGGGCTTCCCGGTGGCCGGCGCCTGTGGTGCGCTGCTGGTCTTCGCCAGCCCGGTCGTCGGCATCGATGCTACCAGCGCTTACAACGACGTAGCGGTGGCATCCATCGCGTTCACCCTGTTTTATCTATTACACGAGGAACTCTCACCCAGAATATTGATTGCTATAGGTTTAATCGCAGGATTCGGGTATGCCGTGAAGTACACCGCGTGGCCCGGTGTCCTTTACGCCGTGGGTGTCATCCTCTGGAGGACCCGCCGCGTCCGCGCCGTAGCTTCGGTCGGGCTCGCCGCCGCGTTGGTGATTGCGCCATGGACCGCCAGGAACTGGATCTGGTTCCAGAACCCGGTCGCACCTTTCTACAACAAATACTTTCCGAATCCATACGTAACTGTAGCTTTCGAGGAAAGTTACAGAAAAGATCTGCGGATGTATGACCTCACCAGCCGCACCCAGATTCCCCTGGCCGTAACCACCAGCGGCAGCCTGGGGGGCCTTCTCGGTCCCATCTTCCTCCTCGCGCCGGTGGCACTCCTGGCCCTCCGCCGACGCCCGGGCCGGCAACTGCTGCTTGCCGCCGCCGTCTTCGGCTGCTCCTACTTCAGCAACATCAGTCCCAGATTCCTCATCGCCCCGCTCCCGTTCATTTCCCTCGCCATGGCCCTGGCGCTCAGCAGCGTACTCCCGCTGCTGTTAGCGGTCGTGGTCGTCCACGGCGTAATCTCCTGGCCGGCGTATATCCCAAAGTACTCCTCGCCTTATGGCTGGCACTTAACCAAAGTCCCTTATCGGGAAGCACTTCGATTGAAGAATGTCGATGAATACTTGAGCTCGCACGTGTTCGATTACGGCGTCGAACAGATGCTCGAATGCTCCACGGCGCCGGGCTCCACTGTCTTTACTTACCGTCCTATTCCCGAGGCTTACACCTCGCGCCGCATCCTGGTGAATTACGAATCCGCCGCCAACCAGATTGACGGTCAGATCGTCCAACAGGCTTACAACCCCGAGCAGATGCCCACCTGGCGCCTGCGATTCGCCTTCGCCCGCCAACCACTCCAGGCGATCCGTGTCACCCAAACCAATACTTCAGGAGATCTCTGGAATATCAACGAACTGCGCATCTTCGACGGCGCCCGCGAACTCGCTCGCAATCCCGCCTGGCGCCTTACCGCCCGCCCATACCCGTGGACGATTCAGGACGCTTTCGACAACAGCCTGGTCACTTTCTGGCGCTGCGGCGAAACCGCCCAACCCGGCCAGTTCGTCGAGGTCGATTTCCACCGCCAG
This sequence comes from Candidatus Sulfopaludibacter sp., assembly GCA_031292755.1. Classification (GTDB taxonomy): domain Bacteria; phylum Acidobacteriota; class Terriglobia; order Bryobacterales; family Bryobacteraceae; genus Sulfopaludibacter. Next base: position 17,091 of record JARLGM010000029.1, on the reverse strand, counting down.
GAAATCGCCGATGCCGTCCTGATCGAAGCCGCCCCCAACCAGTCCGGAATCCGCCTTAAACTCGACGGGCGGCAACTGGACGGGCGGTGGATTACCCTCTCGGCCGCTCCAGTCATCAGCGAGGCCGCCCCGGTACTCGGCCTCCGGCGCGCGGCAATAACCGAACTCCGCCGCCGCGGAGTGGACTACATCCTGAGCTTCGGAGACGAGGGGGAAACCCGCGATCTGCGTGCCCATCCCGACCTTTGGGGCATCCGCCTGGTAGCCCAGTTTAAGGAGACAAAGCTGTTCCAACTGCCATGAGACTTTTTTTAGGAGTGGATGGCGGCCAATCCGGAACCGCCGCTGTAATCGGCGACGAAACCGGCCGCGTGCTAGGCCAAGGCGAGGCTGGGCCCTGCAATCACGCCGGCGCCGTCGAGGGCCGGGCCAAACTGGAAGGCGCCGTACTCACCAGCTTGCAACTCGCCTGCCAGGGCGCGGGACTGGACCCGGACACCGTCCGGTTTGCCGTCGCGTGCTTCGGCATGAGCGGCGGCCCTGAAGACAAGCAGGAGATCCTGGCCGCCATTCTGCGCACCGGGCGCCTGCTGGTGACCACCGACGCGGTGACCGCTCTCGCCGGCGCGACCGCCCACGGCCAAGGCATCGTCACCATCGCCGGCACCGGCTCTATCGCCTTCGGGCGCAACTCCGCCGGCGCCTCCGCGCGCGCCGGTGGATGGGGCTACGTTTTCGGCGACGAAGGCGGCGCGTTCGACCTGGTCCGCCAGTCGCTGCGCGCGGCGTTGCGCATGGAAGAGGGCTGGGGACCACCCACCAGCCTGCGCGCCGCTTTGCTCCAGGCCACCGGCGCCCCGTCCGCCAACCACGCCCTGCACCTCTTCTATACCGACCCATGGCCGCGTTCGCGCATCGCTACTCTGGCGCCCCTGGTGGATGCGGCGGCCCTGGGTGCCGACGGCGTGGCTCTCGAAATCGTCAACCGCGCAGCCATCGATTTGGCCATGCTGGCCGCGTCCGTCCGCGGCCAGTTGTGGCAACCCGGCGAACCGGTGGACGTGGCCTACATCGGCGGCGTCTTCGAAAGCCTGACGCTCCGCGAGCGCTTCCGCATGCTGGTGGAAATGGAAACCGGCAGCCGCTGCGGACCGCCCCTGCACGGTCCCGCCGAAGGAGCACTTCTCGAAGCCTACCGCGCGGCCGGCCTCGACCCCGCATTATCGCGGTAGAATCAAGGCAAAGGAGACGGATCTGTGATGCGGATCTCGTGGCTTTGCCGGATCTCCCTCTTCGCCGCGTTCGGCGCGCTGTCCTGGGCGCAGTATCCTCCCGGATACCCGCCCGATCCTTATCCTCAATATCCACCCGGCCAATATCCGCCTGGACAGTATCCACCGGGACAATACCCGCCCGGACAATACCCGCCGGGGCAGTACCCCAACACCTACCCCACGCGACTGCCCGGCGGCGTTCCCGTGAACATGCCGGTCCCGACCGTGAGCCTCCCCAAGAGGTCGCCGAAGGAAAAAGCCGGCTCGGAAGGCGATTCGAAAATCGCGCTCGCGCCGGTGGACGGCACTTTGCGCAAGCTGGGCGAAAAAGATCTCTACCTCCAGACCAACGGCAAGACCATCCTCCGCTTTCGGCTCCTCGCCAAGACCCAGTTCCGCGATAAGCAGAACGAACCCGTCCGCGATTCGCTCCTCCATCCCGGCGATCAGCTCTCCGTCCTGGTGAATCCCGACGATCCCGAAACCGCCGTGCGCATCGTGTTCGTGCGGGAAGGAACCGCCGCGGAAAAGAAATCCGCCGACAAGCCCCTGGACGAGGCGCGCGCTCCGGAAGCCAAAGACCTGCCCAAGACCCGCACCACCGTCGCACAGGAATCCACGCCGCCCGAGCCAACCGCGCCCGAATCGGTTCCCTCCGCCGAACCCACAAAGTCATCGTCCGCGGACCCAGTCAAGTCCGACTCCCCCATCGCCCCGGCGCCCACCGAACCGCGCCTGAACACCGACGCCGCCATTTTGGCCGACGCCCGCGCCGCCGCTTCCGCCTATACCGCCGGATTGCCGAACTTCCTCGCCGAACAGGCCACCACGCGCTATTTCACCAACAGTTGGCCTGCCGCCTGGCAGCAGATCGACGTCGTCACCGCTACGGTCGCCTACGCCAACGGCAAGGAAGACTACCGCGACATCAAGGTTAACGACAGCCCCACCAATGTGCCTCCGGAGCGCAGCGGATCCTGGTCCACGGGCGAGTTCGCGACCACGCTCGAAGACGTGCTGTCCCCCGCCACCGGCGCCAGTTTCAAGCGCCGCGGAGACGACCGCATCGCCGGCCGCCCGGCCATTGCCTTCGATTACACCGTGGAGCAGGCGCATTCTCATTGGACCCTGGTCGCGCCAGACGGGCGCCGCTACAATCCGGCCTACCTGGGCGCCGTCTGGATCGATCGCGACACCCGCCGGGTTCTCCGTATCGAACAGCGAACTACCTCCATGCCGCCGGATTTTCCGTTGAGTAAAGGCGAATCCACCATCGAGTATGGCTTCGTCAGGATCGAACAGGGCACCTACCTGCTGCCCACCCTCAGCGACAATTTAGGCTGCTTCACCGGTAGCGGAAGCTGTTCCAAAAACACCATCCAGTTCCGCAATTACCGCAAATTCACCACCGATTCTTCGGTGACGTTCGCCAAGTTCGCAGGCAACTAGCTGCGCCACTGGCATTTGTTTCTCGGATCCAGAGGGCCGTAAACATTGGGCTCTGAGAGGGGGTTGTAGAAAAGCAGGGCTTTGGTTTAGAGTATGGTTTGAAGTGGTGTCCATTCGTAAGAAATTGGGGCGGCAACCGGACCCGGAATGGGGCTCGGGCACAAGCCGTCCTCACGAGTATCTTGCTGACCGCGCGGCAGCTGGGCTTGCTGCCATCCGCAGAAGATCGGCTCTTGAGCTCCGCTGAGCGGGTTCCACTCCCATGAGCACCCTGGTTCCAGTGACATTTTGCGGGCGTACGTTCACCGCGCAGGAGGTGGAACTGATGCGCGTGGTGGCACACGACTATGCGGGTTTGGGAGTGACCGAGATTGCACGGACGGTTTGCGAGTTACTGGAATGGAAGCGGCCCAACGGCAGACTGAAGAATCTCGAGTGCCGGCAACTATTGGAGCGTCTCCAAGCCGGGGGAGCGGTGACGCTGCCGGCTCTGCGGAAGACAAAAAGCAAGGGGCCGCAGCGCGTCGATACATCCCAGCAATTCTTCGAGCCTGAGCCAGTGGAGTGCGCGGCACGGGAATGCGAACCTCTGGAGTTGGCCCTGGTGCAAGGCCCGGCCGAGGGTCGGCTGTGGCGGGAACAGATGGAACGGCATCACTACCTGGGATGCCGCGTACCCTTCGGTGCGAACTTGCGCTACTGGGTCCGGAATCGCGATCGGGAACTGGCCGGTCTGCTCTGGACATCGCCCGCTTGGAAGATGCAAAACCGCGACGCCTGGATCGGGTGGAATGACGAGCAGCGGAAGCGCAACCTGCAAGCGATCGTCAACAATGGGCGGTTCTTGATTCTGCCGTGGGTCCGCGTCAAAGGGCTGGCGAGCAAGATCCTGGCGCTGAACGCCCGGCAGATGCCCCACGACTGGGAAGTTCGATATGGGTATCGGCCGCTGCTGCTGGAAACGCTGGTGGATGCCACTCGCTTTCGAGGAACCTGCTACCGGGCTGCCAACTGGATCTGCCTCGGACAGACCGCCGGGCGCGGTCGCATGGACCGTGAACACAAAGCTGACGGGCGCTCCATTAAAGACATCTACGTCTATCCACTGGTCCGCAATGCCCGGCAACGTCTATGCAGTGATCCCATCCCGTAAACAAATACTGCGCCACTTACCCAATCACGCCCTTGCGGACCGCATAAAGAATCAACTCCGGCACGGTGTGCAGATTCAGCTTCTCCATCAGGTTCCCGCGATGCGTCTCCACCGTGTATAGACTCAGGTTGAGTAAGTTGGCCACGTCCTTGTTACTCTTGCCCTCAGCCACTAACTGTAGGATCTCCCGCTCCCGTGTAGTGAGCAGTTCGTAACTATCTTCGATCTCCCGGTCCTTCAGTTCGCGCACATAATCTTCCACCAGCATCCGGCTCACCGCCGGACTGAAGAACGCCTTCCCCCCATGCACCGACCGCACCGCGGCGATCAGGTCGCTCTCCGCCGATTCCTTCAGCAGATATCCGCGCGCCCCCGCCTTCAGCGCCCGCAGCACATAGGCTTCGTCGGAGTGCATGCTCAGCATGACGATCGAAGCCTGCGGCAGGGCGCCCCCAATCTGGCGCGCCGCCTCGATGCCGTTCAAATTGGGCATCGTCACGTCCATCACCACCACGTCCGGCTTATGCTGTAGCGCCATCGCCACCGCCTCGCGCCCGTCCGACGCCTCCGCCACCACGTGGAAGTCCTCCTGGCGCTCCAGCACCAGGCGCAGACCCGTACGCATCACCGAATGATCGTCGGCTAGTAGAATGTCGATTTGGCTCATGATTGTTTGGCCGCGGGCTGCGGCGTGTCCTGTTGCAAGGGCAGCCGGATCGAAACGGATGTGCCATGCCCCGGCTCCGATTCCACATGGAATTCGCCGCCCAGGTGCCGCACCCGCTCCTCCATCCCCAGAATGCCCATGCCTTTCTCCCGCCGCGATGGGAACCCCGCGCCGTCGTCCTGAATTTCCGCGTGCACTCCCGCCGGCTCGCGCCGCACCGTCACGCGAATGTGCCTCGCCTTCGAGTGGCGCGTGGCGTTGTGCAGCGCCTCCTGCACCACGCGGTAGATGCACGTGCGGTACTGGTCCGGCAGATCGTCGGAAACATCCTCCGCATCCACCCTCACCTTCATGCCGGTGCGCCGGGCCACTTCCCTTGCCTGCCATTTCAGCGCCGGCACCAGCCCCAGGTCGTCCAACATGGAAGGCCGCAGCAGCAGGGCCATGTTGCGGACCACCCCCACATTGGTTTCCGCCAGCTTGCGAACCCGCTGCAGTTGCTCGTGCGCAGAGGCATTGCCCGGCGGCAGCATGGAGTCCAGATTCCCCAATTCCACCAGCAGCGCCGACATCGATTGCCCGACCTCATCGTGCAGTTCGCGCGACAGATTGCGCCGCTCCTCTTCCTGCGCCGAAACAATCCGCGCCGAAAGCTTGTGCAGTTCCTCGCGCGCCAGCACCACCTGCCGGAACCGCAGTTCCGACTCGCGCTCCAGCGCCTGCACGCGCCCGATCGCCAAAAACGCCAGTGCCATACCGAAGAGCACGGTCAGCAGCGCGGTCAGCAGAATCTCCCGGCGAAACCCGGCAAACACATTCGCCACGCGCACTTCCCCGCGGCTCAACTGCCGGCTGTCAATCTCGCGAATCCGCTCCGAAAGCTGGAGGAGTTGCTGCCGCCGCGGAAACATTTCCGTGCGCAAAAAGTCCGGCCCCCGCGTCTTCCGCGCCGCCGCATCCCAGTGCAGCACGGGCTCCACCAGACCGAAGTACTCGTTCAAATCGCGCCGGAGCTGATCCACCGCCGCCGCCTCTTCCGGCGGACGATCTTTGCGGTACTGCTCGATCGCCCCATCCATCTGCTTCTGCGTCCGCTGAATTTCCGCGCGCCGCAACTCGGCCAGGGCGGGATCCGGGTGCATCAGGTAGTCCCGCACGTCGATGCTCGAACGGTACAGCTCGTTCCGCAGCCGGTTCAGCAGCTCATCGCGCTGCAAAAACCCTTGCCGGATCTGCGCATTGGATTCTTCGATCCGTCCCAGCGCCCGGCTGGCGCTCGAAGCAATCAGCACCATCAGCACGATCAGGCTGCCGAATCCCACCCAGAGCACAGCCCGGCTGGACATCAGAAATCTGGTGAGTCCCCGCGAGGTTGGCGCCGGCTTGATCATCCGACTACATTATATGAGTTAACATCCACTTTGATGCGCACTGCCATCCTCACTCTCCTCCTCGCCGCCTCAGTCTTCGCCGCCGGCCCCGCCGATTCGGTCAATCCCATGATCGGCACCGCCGGCGACGGCCAGACCTTCCCCGCCACCGGCGTCCCCTTCGGCATGACCAGTTGGACTCCGCAAACCCGCGACGGCGAGACCAAGTGCATCGCCCCCTACTACGAAAAGGACACCCGCATCCAGGGATTCCGCGCCAGCCATTTCCTCAGCGGCTCGTGCACCCAGGATTACGGCAGCGTCACCATCATGCCTCTCACCGGTGCGTTGAAGGTCGCTCCCGCCGACCGTGCCTCCGCCTTCCAGCGCGCGTCCGAAAAGATGACGCCCTACCGCTACGACGTCACCCTCGACGATTCCGCCATCCGCGCCTCGCTCGCGGCCACCTCCCGCGCCGGCATCCTTGAATTCCGCTTCCCGTCCCCGGCCGAAGCCTGGATCCTTGTCCAGGTCAACTCCCGCGCCGGCGAAGGCCAAGTGCACATCGACGCCGCACGCCAGGAAGTCTCCGGTTACAACCCCGTGCACCGCCTGTACGCCGGTGCAGGGAAGCCCGCCGGATTCAGCGGCTATTTTGTCGCCCGCTTCGAACGCCCCTTCCGCGCGTTCGGCGTCTGGAGCGGGGCCGATAAGCACGATGGCATCGCCGAACAGGGTGGCGCCCGCGGCGCTCCCGGCGCCTACCTGAGCTTCGCCGCGCGCGCCGGCGACGCCATCCTCGTGAAGGTCGGCACCTCTTTTACCAGCATCGAAGAGGCCCGCCGCAACCTCGATGCTGAAATCCTCGGGTGGAATCTCGACCAGGTGGCGCAACTGGCCCAAAGGGCGTGGGACGAAGCCCTCTCCCGCATCGAAATTCGCGGCGCATCGGATAGCCGCCGCCGCATCTTTTACACCGCGCTCTACCATTCCCTGCTCCTGCCCCGCACTTTTAGCGATGTAAGTGGCACTTACCCAGGATTCGCCGGCTCCGGCCGCACCGAAACCGCCAGAGGCTTCACTTACTACACCGATTTCTCTCTCTGGGACACCTTTCGCGCCCTGCACCCCTTACTTACTATCATCGATCCCAAGCGCACCGCCGATATGGCGCAATCGCTCATCGCCATGGGACAGCAGGGCGGCTGGCTGCCCATCTATCCCGCCTGGAACAGTTACACGCAGGAGATGATTGGCGACCATGCGTCCGTCATGATCGCCGATGCATACCTGAAGGGCATTCGCGGCTTCGACGCCGCCGAGGCGTACCGCCTGATGCGTCAGAACGCCATGGAGACGCCCCAATCGCACGACTTATACGTGGATGGCCGCGGCCGCCGCGCCCTGGATAGTTATCTCAAGTACGGTTTCATTCCGCTGGAAGACCCGGTGCGCGACGCCTTCCACCGCGGCGAGCAGGTCTCCCGCACCCTGGAGTACGCCTACGACGATTTCGTGCTGTCCCGCATGGCTCACGCGCTCGGCAAAACCGAAGACGAGAAACTCTTCCTCGCACGCGCCGCCAATTACCGCAACATCATCGACCCTGCCACCGGCTTCGCCCGCGGCCGTCATGCCGATGGCACGTGGGCCACACCGTTCGACCCCGCCGGCAAGTATCCCTACATCACCGAAGGGCTTCCCTTCCAATACACGTTCTTTGTACCTCAGGATATCCAGGGACTGATCCAGTTAGCAGGCGGCCGGGCGGCCTTCATCGACAAACTCGACCAGTTATTCGACGGCAGGCATTACGACCACGGCAATGAGCCGAGCCATCACATCGCTTACTTATACGATTACGCCGGCGTCCCATGGAAGACCCAGCAGCGCGTCCGCCGGGTGATGGACGAACAATACCTGGATCAGCCCGCGGGCATCGCCGGCAACGACGATTGCGGCCAGATGTCCGCCTGGTACGTGATCAGCGCGCTCGGCTTCTACTCCGTGGCCCCCGGCACCCCGGTCTACCAGATCGGTACGCCCCTCTTCGACCAGGCAGTCATCCACGCCGGTTCGCGCGCGTTCACCATCCGCGCCCGGGGTGCGGCGGAAGGACACCCCTACATTCAATCCGCGACCCTGAACGGCAAACCGCTAACCCGCACCTGGCTTTCCCACGAAGAAATCGTCAAAGGCGGCGAACTCGTGTTTGCGATGGGCCCCGCTCCCAATCGCAGCTGGGGCGCCCGCCCCGCCGACGCGCCGCCTTCAATCACCGGGGCGCGGTAGGACCCCGCGCGAGTTTGTGCGCAATTCCCACCCGTGGGCTTACTGGGGCGGAGCGCGCCGGGTTTCGAGGTAAAGTACGCGCTCCTCAAGTGCAGCGATGCGGATGCTGAGGTCACCCTGCACGCTTTCGAGCGCATGAAGGCGCGCAAAATTGCCGCGCGCAAACCCTCCGAGACCCTGCAGGATCTCGGTTTGCAGATCGCGCGCAATTTCCGCGGCGTGGTCCTTGATGCGCTGCTCAGCGGCTGCGACGATTTCGCGAACTTGTTCCTGGTCTTCCGGCGTCATGGGAGGATTGGCGTCTCCGTGTCTTCAGTCTACTCAATTTCCGGAGACTGCAATCGTCGCGCCGGTGGGACTGGACACCCCGCCAATCTGCACCAGCACCTCCGCCTGCCCCGCTGGCAGGCCCGAGGGAATCTGCACGTTGATCTGCACGACTCCGTTCGGACTGCCCGGCGCGGCGCCCGCGTATGCCACCGTTGCGTTCTTGCCGCCGATACTCACTGTCGCCGTCTGGGCCAACTGCGCCGGACCCGTGGCAATGGCGCCATCGGTGCTGCTGGGACTGGTGGCCCCGCCCCCGGTAGCGTACAACTGCACGAATGTTCCGGCATTAGCCGGGTGGGAGGCACTGTTGACGGTGGGCGTAGACCCCTGATTGACGGCCGCGACCTGGCCCTTGCCGGAAAAATCCGTCGTGAAGAGCGCGGGCGCCGCGGTGGCCACGGGCACGGAGACCGGCGTGGTGGCAATCCCCTGATAGGTCACGTAAACCGGCGCCGTGCTCCCGGTAACACCGAACGGCACGATGGCAGACACCTGAGTGGCGGAAGCGTAGAGGATCGGCGCAGCCGTGCCACCCACATACACCGCGGTACCGCCGATCGCGGTGGAGTAAACCCCGTTCGAGTTCGGCTGATTCGTCACGACCGCGGAAGGACCGAGGCCGTTTCCGTAAAGCACCACAATTTCGCCGGGCGCGATCGATCCGGTCTGATTGCCGGCGCCATTGACCACGGCCGAGATGCCCGTCCCCGTCGCCAGAGGCTGGAGCTGGCGGATGGCATTATTGCCGCTATCGGCAACATACACGTTGCCGGCCGAATCCACGGCGAGCCCGAGAGCGCCGTTGAAGGTCGCATTGAGCGCGGGTCCACCATCGCCGGAGTACCCCAGGGCGTTGGTTCCCGCGATGGTGGAAATGGGACCGTTGGGGAAGATCTTGCGGACGTTACTGCTGCCGTTGCTCACATAGATACTGCCGGCCGAATCCACGGCCAGACCGGTCGGCGCCGCGAGTTGCGCACTGGCAGCAGGACCGCCATCCCCGCTGTTGCCGGGGATTCCGATTCCCGCGACCGTCTGAATATTGCCGCCGCTCAGCTTGCGAACGCGGTTGTTCAGCGTGTCGGCGATATACACATTGCCCGCGGAGTCCACGCCCACGCCCTGCGGTCCATTCAATTGGGCTTGTGTGCCTCCGCCGCCATCGCCCGAATAACCCTGCCGGGTGTTGCCTGCCACGGTGCTGATGGCGCCACCCGCGGAGAGCTTGCGGATCACGTTGTTGCCGAAATCGGCGATATACACGTTCCCGGCGCTATCCACGGCGACGCCGGTCGGGCTGTTGAGTTGAGCGCTGGGCCCGGCGCCGCCATCGCCGCTGTAGCCTACGGTGCCGCTGCCGGCGATGGTGCCGATCACGCCGCCGGAGACCTTGCGGATGCGCGAGTTTCCGGTGTCCGCGATATAGACGTTCCCGGCGGAATCCACCGCCACGCCATGCGGCGAGTTCAATTGCGCGCCCGTGGCGGCGCCGTTGTCTCCGCCGAAGCCGCCGCTGCCGTTGCCGGCAAAATTGCTGACCACTCCGCCGGCCGTCACTTTGCGCACCACGTTATTGGCGGAGTCGGCCACGTAGTAATTGCCGCCGGAATCCACCGCGACGCCCTGCGGCGTATTGAATTGCGCTTTGGTGGCTGCTCCGCCGTCGCCCGAATAACTCAGCACGCCGTTGCCTGCATAGGTGGCGATGTTGCCGGCGAAGCCCACCACCTTACGAATTCGATTATTGTTTGTATCGGCGATGTACAGGTTGCCCTGCGAATCCGTGGCGACTCCCATCGGCGTGTTCAACAGCGCCTTGCTGGCGATGCCGCCATCTCCGGAGAATCCGAGCACGTCGAGGCCAACGATCGTGTTGATGATTCCGTTCGCGTTGACCTGCCGGATGGTGCCATCGTACGGCTGGGTGAAGTAGACGTTGCCAGACGGATCGACCGCCACGCTGGACGGGGAAGTGAGGCTGGCCTGGTAAGCGATGCCGGAATCACCGAGGTAACCCACGGTGCCGGCTGTCCCGGCGAACGTGTTCAGCATCCCCGCAAGGCTGCCACCCGTAGCATTGACGACGGTGGTCTTGGGGCCATAGATGATGCGAATCGCGGAGTTGCCGGTATCGGCGATGTACACATTGCCCGAGGAATCCAGAGCTACATCCTGCGGCTTGTTCACTTGACCGGTGAGCGGCGGCAAGCTGTCGCCGCTGTAGCCCGCGTATCCGTTACCGGCAATCGAATTGATGTTGCCGTCGGTGGTCACCTCGCGAATCAGGCTATGGCCGGTATCGGCGATGTAAACATTCCCGTTGTTATCCACCGCCACGCCTCCGGGAAGATATAGCTGCGCCTGAGTGGCCTGACCGGCGTCTCCCACCGCGCCTGGATAGCCGATAGCTCCGTTGCCGGCGATAGTGCTGATGATGCCGCTGGAGTTGACCACGCGAATGCGATTATTCAGTGAATCCGCGATGTACACGTTGCCGGACGAATCCACGGCCAGGCCGACCGGAAGGTTCAACTGGGCGTTGACCGCGGGACCGTTATCGCCGGAAAATCCCGGCCGCGAGGTACCCGCTACCAGCACCAGGCTGCCGGCGGCGGCGATCTCGAAAACGCAGTTGCCACTGGTGAAATATACGTTGCCGGAGGAGTCCACGGCCAGGCGGCGCGGTTGTCCGATGGAGATGCCGGTCGCGCTGACGGGAGTCGCCGGCGGAGCGCCCCCAGCGATCGTCGTGATGGAATACTGTTGCCCCCGCGCCACACAGGCGCATAGCAGCAACACGGCGGACGCACTTCCGAACAGCCTTCCAGCTACCAGTCTTTTCATGTATAAAGCTCAGTCTAACAGGATGAATTCAGATTTCAGAATGACGCGGATACGAACAGCTAGCATCTAGGATGCCACGGCGCCGGCCACCTCGGCGAGGGCGCGTTCGCAGGCGGCGCGGTCCACGTCGTAATGCGTCACGGCGCGCACCTGGCGGTCGTTGATGGCGTTCATCAGGACGCCGCGCTCCCGGAGCCGCGCGCTGATGGCGGCGGGGGCCACTCCGGTATCGGTCACGTCGAACACCACGATATTGGTCTGCACGCGAGCCGGGTCTACCCGAATCCCGGGAATCCGCGCCAGCCCTTCGGCCAGGAATCTGGCGTTGCAATGATCGTCGAAGAGCTTCCGGGGCGACTGGTCCAGGGCCACCAGGCACGCGGCCGCCAGCACGCCCACCTGCCGCATGCCGCCTCCCAGGCGCTTGCGATACAGCCGGCCTTTGGCGATCAGGCCGGCGGGCCCGGCGAGGATGGAACCGGAAGGCGCGCCGAGCCCTTTGGAGAGGCAGAACATCACGGTGTCGGCGGGCGCGGCAATGTCGCGTACGGGCATGCCCAGCGCCGCGGCGGCGTTGAAGATGCGCGCGCCGTCCATGTGGACCTTGAGGCCGCGATCGTGCGCGCCATCGCAGATCTCGCGCACGGTCTTCTGGGGGTAGACGGTGCCGCCCCACATATTGTGCGTGTTTTCGATTTCGATCAGGCCGGTGGGCGCGGAGTAAGGATTGACGGGCTTGACCAGGCGCGCGATTTCGGTCCAGGAGAGGATGCCATCTTCGGTATGAATGGCACGGATGACGCAGCCGCTAAACCAGGCCACCATCGAGAGCTCGTAATCCAGCAGGTGGGCGCGCGAATCGCAGATGACTTCCTGGCCGTGCTCGGTGAGTAATTTGACGGCGATGGTGTTGCCCATGGTGCCGGTGGGAACGAAAAGCGCGGCTTCTTTGCCCGCGATTTCGGCGGCGCGCTGTTCCAGCGAGTTAACCGTGGGGTCCTCGCCGTACACATCGTCGCCGACTTCGGCCTCCATCATGGCGCGCCGCATCTCCGGCGTGGGTTTGGTAACGGTATCGCTGCGTAGATCGATCGCATTCATGTCGTCAGAAACTCCTGGAAAACCTCGTTAGAGAGCAGTACGCCGCGGCCGGTCAGCCGAAGCACTTCGCCTTGCTTTTCGAGCAGACCGGCGTCTATGAAGCGGCGGATGGGCGCGGCGAAGCGCTGCCACTCAGCCTGCTCCGGCCGTACGCCTTCCATCAATCGCAGGCCGACGAAGAACCGCTCCTCGTGCCTGCGCGCTTCCACAGCCGGCGGCGCGGGACGGGCATCCAGATACTCCTCCACGCCCTCCGGATTCTGCCACCGCAGGCGGCCATCGAAGGAATGTGCGTCCGCGCCGAAGCCCGCGTAGGGCTCCAGCTTCCAATATTTCAAATTGTGCCGCGACTCGAATCCGGGCCGCGCGAAGTTGGAAATCTCGTAGCGCGGAATGCCCAAGGCCGCGAGCCGCGCGACGGCCACCTCGTAGAATCCGGCGATGGCATCGTCGGAGGGGATATCGCCGGCGCCATAGCGCACGCCGCCCAGCAGCATCTCGCGGCCCAAACGGCTGTCTTCGTCCATCTCCAGCATGTAGACGGACACATGGGGCGGGGCCAGGCGCTCGATCCAGTCGAGCGATTCGTTCCACGATGCGGCGGTCTGCCCGGATAGGCCGGCGATGAGGTCGATATTGACGTTGGCGATGCCGGCGCCGGCGAGTACTTGCAGGTCGCGCGCCACCAGTTCGGCGGAGTGCTTACGCCCGGTGCGGCGAATCTCCGGCTCGACAAACGATTGCACGCCCAGGCTGACACGGTTGATGCCGGCGGACGTCCACGCTTGCGCCATCGCAGGCGTGATGCCACCCGGAGCAGCCTCGATGGTGGCTTCGCGCCAGGGGCGCCCGGGAATGGCAGCCAGCAAGGCGTGCAGCGAACCGGCGGAGAGGTTGGACGGAGTGCCGCCGCCCAGGTAGACAGTCTCGGGCTGCGAGACCCACTGGTGCGCGCCGATTTCGCGCAGCAGCGCATCGAGATAGCGCGGCTCCCAATCGCGTGGAAATACCCCGGACGCAAAATTGCAGTAAGTACACTTTTGCGCGCAGAAGGGATAGGAAACGTAGACTCCTGGCACTTCCTCAATTGTAGCGAGGATAATAAGACCGATGCTTCGCCGACTGATTCCGATCGCCCTGCTGGCCATTGCCGCTGCCGCCGCGCAGCCGCCGAAATTCCAACCGCCCGCGCCGCCGCCGGTGAAGACCTACACGCTGCCGCCGGACAAACTGCAGAAAGCCATCGAGTATTCCGACGCGCGCGATCGCGCCCATTTCGTGGGCGTGGGGTACGGAGTACTGGTGCTGATCACGCTGCTGGCCTGGAAGGTGGCGCCCAAGTACCGCGATTGGGCTGAAATCGCTTCCCCCAAGCGCCGCATCGGACAGGCTTTCTTCTTCGGTGCGCTCATCGTCCTGACCACGGACATTCTGAGTCTGCCGCTGGAGCTTTATCTGCAGAACCTGGCGCGACGTTACGATCAATCGGTGCAAAGCTGGGGCTCGTGGTTCCGCGATTGGGCCCTGGGCGAACTGATTGGTATCATTCTGACAGGCTTTCTGTTGTGGATCCTGTTCGGCGTGATCCGGCGCAGCCCGCGCCGCTGGTGGTTCTACTTCTGGCTGGCATCGATTCCCCTCGTCCTGTTTATGATGTTCATTTCGCCGGTGGTGATCGCTCCGCTGTTCAACAAATTCGAGCCGCTGCAGGCGACGCAGCCCGCGCTGGTGGCCCAAATCGAGCGCGTGGTAACGCGCGGCGGGTTGACCATCCCGACCGACCGTATGTACGAGATGAATGCCAGCGAGAAAGTCAACACGCTAAACGCATATGTATCGGGCATCGGCGCATCCAAGCGAGTGGTGGTGTGGGACACCACCATGAAGAAGATGAACATGGGGCAGATTCTATTCGTGTTCGGGCACGAGATGGGGCACTACGTGCTGGGTCACAACTATATTCTGATTGGAGTGATGTGCCTGGTGATCCTGATATACCTGTTCATCGGGTATTACGTTTTGCACTGGTCCCTGGCGCGCTGGGGCGGTACGTGGGCCATCCGCGGCGTGGACGATTGGGCGGCGGTGCCGGTGCTGATGGTGCTGGTGGCGGTGCTGGGTTTCCTCTCCGAGCCGGTGCTGAATTCAGTGGGCCGCACGCTGGAACACAATGCGGACATCTACGGGCTGGAAGTGATTCACGGCATCGTTCCGGATTCTCCGCAGGCGGCCGCGCAGGCATTCCAGATCCTGGGCGAAGTAAGCTTATCGAACCCCAATCCCAGCCCGTTCATCAAATTCTGGATGTACGACCACCCCTCGGTGGCGGACCGGGTCCGCTTCGCCGCGGAGTATGATCCGTGGGCACACGGTGAATCGCCGAAATATGTGAAGTAAGGCTGCACGCCCGGGGCGGCTGCATCGGTGAAGCCCGCCGGGGCCGGGTCGGATGGCGCCGGGCGAGTCCACCATGCGGACATCAGCCTGAAGAGGCTCCTGATGAACGCCTACGACGTGAAGCCGTTTCAGATTGTGGGCCGAACTGGCTGGCGACGGAACTTTACGACATTGACGCTACGATGCCGCCGGACACGGGCGCGGAACAGGTCCGGGCAATGCTGCGGAACCCCGTCCACGCTGACAGTCTCTATACCGCATTGCGGTATACTAACGGGTAGTGAACAATTCGCCCGAAATCGTGGTTCTGCAACTGCCGAAGTTCAAAACCGAGGCTACAGAGCTGATCGGTGCGGATGGAATTGAGGCCGTTGCGGTTTATCTTAGCGACCATCCTGAAGCCGGCGATGTAATACCGGGGTCGGGCGGAGTGAGGAAGCTGCGATGGGCAGCGAAGGGCAAGGGGAAGCGTGGCGGCGCGCGGATCATCTACCTGTACATAGTGATTGCCGCCCGCGTTTACTTAATACGATGTTACGCCAAGAACATCAAAACGGATCTGACCGCGGACGAGAAGAAACAACTGCGGCAGATCGCGGCTTATCTGAAGGGAGCGCAATAGAATGCCCAGGAAAACCGGCCCGGAGAAGACAAGCTTCGGTCCAGACCTGATTGAAGGAATGAGACTGGTCCTCTCACACCGGCGGGGCAGAGTTGAGTTGGAGCAAGTTTGGCCGAAGCCGGTCGATGTGAAGGCCATTCGCAAACGAGTGAAGATGTCACAGGCCGAGTTCGCGCGAGCGTACGGCATCAGCAAGCGGGCTTTGCAGGAGTGGGAGCAGGGCGGGCGGCAGCCAGATTCCGCCGCACGCGCCTATCTGACGGTGATAGCGAAAGAACCGGCCGTGGTGCGCCGCGCGTTGGCAAGCGAATAAACGGGAAGACCAATCCGACCGCCGCTAGCCCCCGGCGAATGCCAGCTCTTCGTCGAAGCAGACAGCGACTTTGCCGCACTTGCCGGAAGCCATCAGGGAATAGGCGTCCGCCACGCGGTTCAGCGCGAAGCGGTGGGTGATGAGATCGGCGGGGTGCAGATTCCAGCGCACCAGCCGCTCCACTAGTTCTTCCATCAGCCACGTGGAGGTGACCCACGATCCGTAGATGGTCTTCTGATCGTGGATGATGTCCGGCGACGGATTAAACTCCACGCGCCCGCCCTCGCCGAGCAAGACGATGCGGCCCCACTTGCGGGTGGCTCGGATGGCGGTGGCGCGCGCGGCATCGTTGGCGGAGCAATCCACGGCGCGCTCCACGCCGTTTCCTCCTGTCAGCTTGCGCACCTCGGCGACGTTATCGGGACCGCTCCGCAGCACCTCGTCGCACAGGCCGAGGTCGCGCGCGAGTTTCATGCGGTCCTCCACCACGTCGATTCCGATGATCCGGTTCGCGCCCAGTTTGCGGCAGAGTGCGCCGGTGGCGAGTCCCACGGGCCCGAGGCCGGTGATCAACACGGCGTCGTTGCCGCTGATGCCGATCTTTTGCAGGCCTTCATAGACGGTGCCGAAGCCGCACGCCACCTGCGCGCCATCGGCGTAGGTGAGTTCGGCGGGCAAATGGATCAGGTCCTTCTCTTCGGCCAGCAGATAATCGGCCATGCCGCCGTCGCGCTGCCAGCCGTAGGCGCGGCGGTAGCGCTCGCTGGTGCAGGAGATCATGTAGCCGCGGCGGCAATCGTTGCAGACACCGCAGCCGGAAATGTGATACACAATGACCCGGTCGCCTGCGCCGAAACGGCGGCAGCCCGGGCCGGCTTTGACGATCTGGCCGCACGGCTCGTGGCCGGCCACCACGCCCTGGTAGCCTTCGGGTCCCTTGCCCAAATGCTCATGATAGATGCAGCGGATGTCCGAGCCGCAGATGGTCGAGGCCTTCATGCGGAGGAGCACCTCGCCATGGCCGGGCTCGGGAACGGCCACTTCTTTCAGTTCGACTGTGCTGTTGCCGGGTAAGTACGCGCCAATCATGATTTGATTTCTCCGTCGATGTCCCACAGATCTTCCCAGGTCTGATGATCGCGCCACAGAAACACCTGGCCCTTGATCAGGCGGCACTGTTTGTCGATACCGGCGATGGCCCGCATGTCGGCATCGGTCAAGGACTGGCCGGCCGTGCCCGCCAGGTTGGCGAGGTAGTTCCGGCGCTTCGTGGAAAGCG
>JARLGM010000028.1 GCA_031292755.1 Candidatus Sulfopaludibacter sp. | reverse complement strand
CGCCAGACTATTCTGGAATATTCATCTCAATTTGTCCAGGATGAGAGCCACACCCTGGGGCAGCCGTACGTTTCATAAATGATGCAGTTCGAAATCGTGACGTTCTCGGGATTCCCGCCGCCAAACCGGAATACCGACCATCGCGTGCTGAAGGTGCTGCCGGTCACCGTCACAAACCGGCAACTGCCGAACAGCGCGCACGCATCGTCCTGCGTCTGCACGTCGCAGTTGGTGACGTGCACATATTCGCTGCTGATGAAGTGGAACCCGTCATTGTTGCCGTTGACGCGGTTGTGGATATGGAGCCCGTCCATCCACACAAAGCTGCTCTGGATCACCCGGACCGAATGGAAAGCGCTCTCCACCAGGTTCAGATCGCGCACCCGGAGATTCCTGCAACGGTGAAACAGCAAGTGGTACGGCCGTTCTGCTCCGCCCCGTCCGGAAGGCGGTGGCTCGCCGCGGTTGGGACTGCGAAATTGCGCGCCCTGTCCGTCAATGGTGCCCGGACCTTCAATGGTGACGTTGTCGGCATTCACGCCAAAGATCAGCCCGACGTTGCCGTCTCCCAGCGTCGAATCGCCGCGGAGCGGAATCGCGTCCGCCGCGTGGTACTGCTTGCCGTCCGCGCTGCCCAGCAGTTTTCCCTGAGCCACGATGTGCAGTGTGACGTTGCTTTTCATCTCGACGGTTCCAATGACGAATACACCGGCCGGCACCAGAACGGTCCCGCCCTGGTCCCGGTTGCACGCATCGATGGCCGCCTGCACCGCCTGCGTATCGAGGGTCTTGCCGTCTCCTTTCGCGCCGAAATCGACAATGCTGTAGACGCGCGCGCCGGCCGCGGTCCCGCTGGGGGCCGCGGGCTGCGCCTCCAGAAAACCAACGGACAAGGAAGCCGCTGACGCCATGCCCAGCCAGTTGCGTCTCGAAACCGGATCGTCGGAGTTCATCCTGGTAATCCTCCCAATCGGCCCTCAGGCCCGTTAAGGCTTTAGTTTAGCGCTAAATCCTGGGCCCGGCTGGGACAGCAGGCTGCAAAGGGCGATTCAATACGACTGTATGGTTTACAACGATTCAAGGTTATGTTCTCAAGGAACTTTCTGGAACTTTCGGCCGATTCGCGGCGAAGTGTGAGTATAGAGGGTGAGGTTATGCTCTCGGCGCGCGACATTCTTGACCTGATGATAGCTGCTATCGCCAGTGGTTTCGCAGTGTTCGTCTTATTCCCCATCTATCTTGGTGCAGCAGCGGCAAAAGCAATAGTTAGGCGGTGCAAGTCAACGCCGGCAAGCAGAGAGTACCAGGCTGACTTATAGATTTCACGGTGTCCCGAGGCACTGCACATTCCTGAATATCCCCGTAGGGGAATCCATCAGAAAGCCTCGTCTCCGGGCTTCTCACTAATAAGAACAACAATTGCAGTTGACTTACTTAAGGCACAGCCGCACTATCTTCACATGCGGCTGTGTCCCATTCCACTTCCATGAGGACAGGTATTAACCGGATCGTTCGCGCCGCAACTCGCTTCCGAATCTCGTGTTCATTCCGCTAGATGGCTGGACGTGCACCGATCAGGCCGATAGAGTCCACAGTGACGCCGAGTCCAAGCGATTCATGCCCACCGGAATGGATCGTTCAACTCGCCCGTTTGAGACCAGTGGACGACGATGTTCTTTTCGCTCACGTCGAACGCTGCGCCCATTGCTGGAGGATATATTCCGGCGCCCTCGATGATCTGGGGAACGCAATGGAACGATAATCTCCGCTAACCCCCGGCAGTCTGTTCCGTCTTAGAGGATGAGGAGACAAAGGCAACCCGGTTCTACCGTTTGGTTCCTGGATCTCGTTGAACAAAACCGTGTATATCTGCGTCTTACATTGGGACGGTTAACGGATTTCCCGGCCTCACCCAGGATTTGCGTCAGCAAGGGGGCAACTATGTCCGAACGCACTCAAAAACTCGTGTCGATCCGCCGCCGAACCGATCAGGATTTGCTTGTGCTCGTCAGCCGGGAACTCGACCGTGGCGTTGCCCTGGCGAATTTCTTGACCACCAGGACTTCCCCCTACTTCGCCCAGGCCGAAAAAGCGCATCAAACCGCGACGACCTTGCTATCCAAAATCTCGGGTCTGAGCGACGGCGACCGGGTGCGCATCGAATCGAGCTTGAACGAACTCCGGTCCCGGCTCGATCGGGTGTCGGCATTTGCCAGGACCGAGCGATATCCGGCAACGTTTGCATCGTAAGGAACCGGGCTTCGAAGCGAATTACCTGCACGCTATTCCATCACCAGCCGACAGCCCGCAGGCCGCCAAATCAACTACAAGCCAGCCGGTCCGTCGCCGCCACCAGGGCGCGGCTGTTCGGCGGTTCGAAGGCGCTGTGGCCGCTGTCGGGAGTGATGATGAGTTCGGCCTCGGGCCACTCCCGGTGCAGCGCCCACGCACTCTCCATGGGGCAGACCACATCGTAACGGCCCTGCACGATCACCCCGGGGATGTGGCGAATCCGCGAGGCGTTACGCAGCAACTGGTCGTCGGTTTCGAGGAAACCCTTGTTAACGAAGTAGTGAACCTCGATCCGCGCGAAGGCGAGGGCGAATTCATCCTCTTCGTAGTGGCCGGCAAAGTCAGGGTCTGGGAGCAGCTTGGAAGTGGCGCCTTCCCATCCGCTCCAGATCTTGGCCGCGGCGAGCCGCACGGCCGCGTCATCGCTGGTGAGGCGGCGGTGGTAGGCGCTCAGCAAATCGCCGCGCTCGGCCTCGGGGATGTGGGCCAGGTACGGCTCCCACGCATCGGGATACAGCACCGACGCGCCCCGCTGGTAGAACCAGTCGATCTCCTGCTTCCGGAGCAGGAAAATGCCGCGAAGCACGATCCCGGTGACCTGCTCGGGATGAGTTTGTGAATAAGCCAGCGCCAGAGTAGAGCCCCAGGATCCGCCAAACACCTGCCAGCGCTCGATGCCCAGGTGGAGGCGAATTTGCTCGATATCGGCGACCAGGTCCCAGGTGGTGTTGGCTTCCAGCGATGCGTAAGGCGTGCTCTTGCCGCAGCCGCGCTGGTCGAAGTTCACAATGCGGTACTTCTCCGGGTGGAAGAAGCGGCGTTGTTTCGGATCGGAGCCGCCGCCGGGACCGCCATGCAGAAAAATCACCGGCTTGCCCGATGGGTTGCCGGACTCCTCGAAGTAAATCTCGTGGACGGGTGTCACCTGGAGCCGGCCCGTGTTGTACGGTTCGATTGCAGGGTAAAGCCAGGTGACCGGATCCTTCATGACGGATCCGGACAGGCGATGGTTAGGCATCGTGGGCAGTATACCTGTTTGCAGAGTTTACAGGAAGCGTTTCGCCAATCCTGATAAGATGAATTCACCGCGTTCGCCCGTGCTTCAGGAACTTCGGTGCGTACATTCCACTTACTTCTTCTGACGGCCGTAGTGGCGCCATCCGGTCTTTCGGCCAACCTGGCAATCTCCACGTATTGGAAAGATGGTTTCATCCCGGCGGCCATCGCCTCGGATTCGCAGGGTAATCTCTACCTCGCCGGCTGTGCGGTGATTGACCCGGCGTCGCAGACAACCGGCGTGGCAGTCGCGAAAGTCAATCCGAAGGCCACTCAAAATCTCTATTATTTCGACAGCGCCGCCAGCGACCAGGTGGCGGCGATAGCGATCGATAAGTCAGGCAACGCCTATATCGCCGGATCCACTACGAATCCGAATTTCCCGATCGTGGGAGGCGGCGTGCCCGGCGCCGCTCCGGCGGGCAGCACGGACACCCGGTCGTTCGTCGCCAAGCTGAACCCGCAAGGCGTCGTGGTCTTTTCCGTGCTCCTCGGAGGCTCCGCCCTCTCTACGGCCCAAGGCATCGCGCTCACACCGCAAGGCCAGATTCTGGTCAGCGGAATCGCCGGCGACAAGGGATTCCCCTCCACGCCCGGTGCCTATAGTGTGGCCGATTCAACCAACCAGTGGTTTCTCATGGAACTGGATGCGGCCGCAAGCAAAGTGATCTTTTCGGCTACGGGCATCGGCGGTAGTTCGATCGCGCTGGATGCAGCCGGCAACATTTTCATGGCCGGCAGCAGCATCGCGACAAGCTACCCTACTACACCGGGCGCGTATCAGACGACGTTCTTTCCCGGCTCCTACTGCTTCGGTTTCTGCCGGTTCGGCTATCCCGGCAACCTGCAACATGTCACCAAAACGGACCCGGCGGCGTCGAAGCTGATTTACTCGACAGGCCTCAACGATCTCAACGGCGGCGCAGGTTCCACCACCAGCACCGGCCTGGCGGTGGACGCCGCGGGAAATGCGTACGTCACCGGCACGCTGTTCGAAGGAAAGTACCCTTTCACGGTCACAGCTCCAACCGGGTCCACAAGCTACTTGACGAAGCTCGATCCCGCGGGCGCCAGCGCGCTCTTTTCCGTTCCCGTTGGCGGGGGCGGCGTACAACTGGATTCCTCCGGCGCCCTGTATGTGGGCGGTACCGTTACCAGCGTCATGCCAATCGGCTTTCCCGGTTTGCCTGGGCCCGCGCCGCCGGTAGTCATTCCACCCGTGTTCTCCGGGATTCCGCAGGTATGCGTGCCCAACTTCACTACGGCAATCAGCGAGGCGTACGTGATGAAGGTGGATCCGGCGACCGGCGCGGTGCAGGACGCGCAGTGGATCGATGGCTCCGGTCTGGGCGCCACGGGAATTACCCTGGCGGGCGGCAACGTATGGATCGCGGGCCCCACGCCGGGTCCCCAGGTGCCGGGCTCGCCCGGTGCGCTCACGCCGCAAGGTCTGGGACCCGGATATCTGGCAGGCGCCTACCTCTCTGCCGTCGATTTTGGCGTCGCGGCGGCATCCGGACCCTCGATCGCCTGCGTCTTGGACGGCGGCAACCTGTCGCACGTAGGCGCCGTTGCAGCCTTCCAATTGATTTCGATCTTCGGAGCCAACCTTGGACCCGCCACGGGCGTCGCGGCGCCCGACAGCGGCGCGCCGTCACTGGCCGGCGTTTCGGTCACGTTTGACGGCATCCCGGCGCAGTTGCTGTACGTTTCCGCGTCGCAGATCAACGTGGCCGTGCCGCCGCCGACCGTGCCGTCCGGGAACACTCCTCCGAAATCCGTCACCGTCATGCAGTTGACCTACAACGGCGCCGGCGTGCAGCGGCAATTCCCATACACCGCGTCCAACCTGAATCTCTTCGCGAATCTGTCCACCAACCAGAAGCCCTGTCCGGGCGTCGCCTCCACTCAGACAGGATTTCAGCCCGTGGCGGCCAACGCCGACGGCTCCCTTAACACCTGCACGAATCCGGCGGCGGCCGGCTCGACGTTGTCGTTGTTCGTGCACGGAGCCGGCGGTTACGGTTCTCCGCCCTCACCGTTGGTGAACCTCAGTGCGTCTTTCGGCTTCGGCTGCACGGCGCTGGTCACTAACGCGTCGCTGGTCAGTGCCTTCGTCTATAAGGTGGACGTGAGCCTGCCCGCATCGCTCGCGCTCTGCGATGAAGTTTTAAATGGTAGCGAAGGTGTTCCGATCACCTTGACCTATAACAACGCACCCGTCGGGCCGCTGTATATTCCGGCCGACTTAGCCGGTCCCTTACTGACATTTTCCCCGCCGGGACTACCCATGCAGATGATCGCGTGGGTCAAGCAGTAAGAGGCAGGACAGGAAAGCCCGGGCCGAGCTGATACAGAAGATCGCGGCCACGCTTGAATTGGGAAAATCGCCGGAAACGGCGGAGTCAGCCACGCATTTCACACTGCGGGGTCCTTGGCCGGGACCGCAGACCGGCTGTTCGGACGCGAGCAGCACATCCGAATCCAAGATCGACGACCGAATCGGCACTGTGCCGGAGGGATGCAAGTCTCTCGCGGTTAGCGTTCGATGAGCTCGATCCGGGGAAAATGAATCTTTAGCTTGTAGCAAACGTAGAGAACCAGGATCGCGCCCAGGGTGGAAAAAATGAGGCCAGCGGGATGATATCGCTGGTTCGTGGGACGCGAAAACATGTGGGTAACACTGCCGCCGATGATCGATCCGATGATGCCGAGCACAATCGTCCAGAAGATCGTTATGTGCACGTGCATCACCGATTTCGCGATGACCCCCGAGATCAGCCCGATAAGAATGTACCAGATTAAGTGAAACATACTTGTTTCTCCGGTGTTAGCCTACAGCCGGGCCTCCAGGGAATTCTCAGGCAGGGCGGAGGCCACGGTGACATCACCAGCAAACGCTGCAGCACCAAAAGCACATTCTGCACTTACGAACCTATCTCCATCGACCTTCGACGAACACATATCCGTCGTGCCTGTGCTCGTATCGGGGAGCGACCCATACCGCGTGCTCGCGGGGTGGTACCTCCCAGCGGCCTGGTGTCCAGACGTATCCGTTGCCTTCATAATGGTGATACCCTCCAATCCATACGTGCCGCCGGCTTGGTCTGAAGGTGCGGCGTTCGTGTATGCTAACCGGCGGCCGGAGCCTAATGACTATTTCCGCCGCTTGAGCGGCGCCTATCCCCACGGCTATCCCAATGAGCGTGGTCAAGAGTAGTTTTCGCATTGTCTTCTCCTCCGGCTATCTGTGCAAGTGTGTGGCCGTTACGGATTCCCCCATTTTCCACAAAGACAGGAACTAAGCGGGTACCTATTTGGCGGGCCCCATCAGCTTCTGGAATTGTCCAAGCTGATCTTTCACCTGCGCCAGATCGGGTGCATTCGGTGCGAGTTTGACAAATTCCGCCAACTCCGCCGCGGCGCCCGCATAATCTTTCTTTTCCGCCAGCACCAGTCCCAGCAGATAGCCGGATCGCGGGTTCAAATGGCGCGGGTCCAATTTCACGGCCGCGCGCGCGCTCCTTTCCGCCGCGTCGTAATTCTTGATGTTATAGTTCGCCACCGCGTCGGCGTACCATGCCTGCGGAAAATCCACCGGATCCAGTTCCATTGCGCGGTCCAGATACTTGCCGGATTCCTCCCACTTACCATCCTTGGCGGCAAGCAGGCCAAGCTCCACGTAGGGCGCAATCAGTTTCGAGTCGGCTTCCATGGCCTTCTTCAGCGCGATGCGCGCCGGTTCGATCGATTGCTGATCCAGGCGCACTTTCCCCAGGTTCACCCAGGCATCGGCGTACTTCGGGTAAAGCGCCACGGCTTTTTCGAAATCTTTGGCGGCGTCGGCCGGCTTGTTTTTCAGCAGAGCCTGAAGACCGCGCTCGTAGGCTTTTTTCGCGTCCTTGGGAGCCATCATCGAAGTGAGGCTGATGGACGCACCTTCCACTCCGGCTATACGGTGAAGCGCGATCTGTCCGATATCCGGGCTATCGGCGCTGTGACGATTGAACAAATCGACCGTGTCGGAGGTGTAGCCTGCCATGCTGGCCCGCAGTTCGCAATTCATCATGCGGTTTCCAAATGGGTCGGCTGCCAGGATATTGCCGCCGCCGGCAGACTGGGCACTCCCGAATCCGCCGGACCCGGAACTGCGGGCGGAACCGGATCCCGCGTCGGCGGCATCAGTCAAGACCATGTTGCGGTCGCCCCATCGAAAGCTGAAGCTGCCTTTGGAATCGGTGTACGCCATGGTCTGGGAAATGCCACCGCAGACTCGTTGGATAGCGATGTTCGGCACGGCCGGCGAGCCGTCGGCCATCACCACTTTACCGGAGATATAAATGGGGCGTGCGGTGTCCCCTCCGCGACCCGGGTTCGCTTGTACGCTGGTTTGTCCCCCGTTGCCGGTAGTGGGAGACGTTCCGCCCATTCCACCGCCGACCTGAGCCTGGAGGGGAATAACTGCCATCGCCCCGAGGAGCAAAAACAGCGCGGTTTCTTCATGTGTGAAGACCCTCCGGTGAGTGAACTTGCCCCAATTATGTCATAGATTCCGGAATAGTGATGTAATGATGCAGTGAGCGAAAAAGTGGCAGTCATCACGGGAGGCGGCAGTGGCATCGGGCGCGCCGTCGCGCTGGCCATGCACGCGGATGGATACCGGCTGGTTTTGGCGGGGCGTCGTGCGGCCCAACTGAACGAGACCGTCGCGCTGGCCCATGCCTCGGAGGACGAAATGATCGCCGTAGCCACCGACGTCAGCAGCGCCGATTCGGTCCGCGCGCTGTTCGCAAGAACGGCCGAAGTCTTCGGACGGGTGGACGTGCTCTTCAACAATGCGGGGACCGGCGCGCCGGCCATCCCCATGGAAGAACTCACGGTGGAACAGTGGAACCGGGTGGTGGGCGCCAATCTCACCGGCGCATTCCTGTGCGCGCAGGAGGCCATACGCATGATGAAGCGGCAGCAGCCATGCGGCGGCCGCATTATTAATAACGGATCGATTTCGGCGCACGTCCCGAGGCCCCACTCGGCGCCCTATACGGCGACCAAGCACGCCATTACCGGCCTCACCAAATCCATCTCGCTGGATGGGCGGCCATGGGATATCGCCTGCGGACAGATCGATATCGGCAACGCGGCCAGCGAGATGACCCAGCGGATGACCACCGGCGTCCTGCAGGCCAATGGAAGCACGGCGCCGGAGCCGCGCATGGACCTTCAGCACGTGGCGGACGCCGTACTGTATATGGCGAACCTGCCGCTCGACGTCAACGTGCAGTTCATTACCGTGATGGCGACCAAGATGCCATTCATCGGACGGGGGTAAGATGCACACACGCCTTTCCAGACGGGATTTCGCGCGCATCGCGGGAAGCGCCGCGATGGCCGCGCCATTGCGGGGACAGCGCGCGCCGCTCACGGCACAGCAGGCGATCGAGCGGATCGATAAGAGCATCGCTATCACGGCAGGCGATCCGCAAACGCCGGTGCACGGGATGGCCACCACCGCGATGGCGACCCTGGACGTGCTGACGCGCGCGTCCAGGGAAAACGCCAACCTGATCGTCACGCTGGAGCCGGTCTTTTTCGGACGCGCGGACACGCCCCTTCCGGACGACCCGGTATATCTCGGCAAGAAGGAGTTCATCCGGAAGAACCGCCTGGTAGTCTGCCGGATCGGTAATTTCTGGCGCGCGCGAAAACCCGATCCGTTTGCCGTGGGCCTGGCCGAGGCCCTCGCATGGAAGCGATACCAGGTAGGCGACGATCCGTCCCGCTACGATCTGCCCGCCGGCACCCTGGGTGCATTGGCCGAACGCCTGAAGGCGCAGCTCCAGGCCCGGGCGGGTATCCGCGTGATAGGCGATCCCCAAACGCGCGTGCGCCGCATCGTGCTGCTGCCCGGCGTTTCGCCTCTGGCCGCCACGATGAAAAGCCTGCCCGAGTGCGACGTGGCGATAGCGGGAGAGACCCGGGAATGGGAATCGGTAGAGTACGCCCAGGATACCGTGGCGGCAGGACAACAGAAGGGCATGATCATGCTGGGGCGTGTATTGTCCGAAGAGCCCGGCATGAATGTGTGCGCGCAGTGGCTGAAGACGCTGGTTCCGGAGGCGCCGGTGCGCTGGATTCCCGCCGGCGACCCGTATTGGAGGCCCGCTTAGCATGACTGCAAATGACGTAGTAGAACGTATCCGGAAGAACCTGGGAATTCCGTGGAATGAGCGCACTTACCGGGACACTTTCAAAGCCGGCAATCCGCAGGCGGAAGTGAAAGGCATCGCGACCACCTTCAT
The DNA here is from genome assembly GCA_031292755.1 of Candidatus Sulfopaludibacter sp. GTDB lineage: Bacteria > Acidobacteriota > Terriglobia > Bryobacterales > Bryobacteraceae > Sulfopaludibacter. Next base: position 41,825 of record JARLGM010000028.1, on the reverse strand, counting down.
GGCCACGCTGGACCTGCTGCAGCGGGCGCACGCCGCAGGGATGAATTTCGTGATCACCCATGAGCCCACCTTCTGGAGCGATACCGATGCCACCAAGGACCTCACCGGCGATCCAATCTACAAATTCAAGCTGGACTTCTGCGACAGGAACAACATGGTGGTCTGGCGCTTCCACGATCACGCGCATGCGCACAAACCGGATTTCATCTGGGTGGGACTGGTAAGGGCACTGGGCTGGGAGAAGTTCGAAATCGCGCCGGGTCAGCGCCGGTTCAAATTGCCGCCCACTACTCTGGGAGCCCTGGCCGCGGAGGTGAAGCGGCACATGAACGACCGGACGTTGCGCGTGGTGGGCGATCCGCAAGCCAAAGTGAGCACAGTTGAGGTGGGAATGGGCTACGGCATGCCGCGCCTCATGCCCGATATCGATGTGGCGATGGGCGGCGAGAATCCGGAAGCCGGCGGCGCGTTCGACGATACCGAATACACGATGGACGCGGCAGTGCTCGGCAAGGCGAAAGGGCAGATCATCCTTGGCCATGCCATCTCCGAAGAGCCGGGCATGGAGGATTTCGCCATCTGGCTGCGAACTCTTGTGCCCGAGGTTCCCATTCAGTTCATTCGCGCCGGCGAGCCGTTCTGGTCTCCGCAGTAGGCAAGTCTACTGGCAACGCAGTGCCTCGATGGGATCCACGCGCAGAGCGCGCCACGCCGGAATCGCCGCGGAGATCACGGCGATCGTGACAATGAAGCCGCCTGCGCCTGCGTAGACCAGGGGATCGGCCGGACTCACGGAGACCAGCACCGCTGCGGCAACGCGAGCCAGCGCCGCCGCGGCCAGCGACCCCACCGCCAGCCCAATCAGCGCAAATCCCAGACCCTGCCGGAGCACCATCAGCATCATATCGCGCGGTTCGGCGCCCAGGGTCATGCGAATCCCGATCTCGGCGGTGCGCTGCGCCACCGAGTAGGCCATCACGCTGTACAGCCCCAGCGCCGCCATCAATAATCCCAGCCCGCCCAGGACGTTCAACAGGATGGCGCCCACCTTCTGGCCGTATAACGAGGCTGAAATGTACTCGGTGAGCGGCATGCTATCGAAGATCATGATGGCCGGGTCGATGGCAGCGGCTTCGCGCCGGATCGCCGTGATCGCATCGGGCAGTGGTCCCGCCGTGCGGACATGGAAATTCAGGCCATACTCGGGCCGGTAAACCTGGCGGATGGGAACGTAAAGAAAGGGCCGCGGGTGCTCGGTGAGCTGGCGGTACTTGATGTTGCCGGCCACACCGACCACTGTGAACCATTCGCCCCATCCGCGCACCTTGCGGCCAATGGGATCGCGGCCGGCGAAGAATCGCCGGGCGAACTCCTGGTTTACGATCATCACCTTGCGGTGCGCGGGATCGTCATGCAGTTTCGTAGCGGTATCGCCCAAATCAAAGTCACGGCCCGCCAGGAGCGGGATCTTCATCAGGTTGAAGTAGCCCGGCGACACCAGGTCGCGATCGATCTTCATGTTCTCGTTGCGGCCTGGGACGTAGCCTTCCACATCGATGGGCTCCCAGTTTCCGCCCGAAAAGCCCAGCGGCGGGGAATCGTCGTAACTGACGGAGGTGACACCGGGCGCCCGCTCCAGACCTTCGCGCAGGCGGCGGCAGAACGTATCGGCCTGCTGTGCGGTGTAGCCCGCAGAGGCAATATCGAAACGCGCCAGCACCACGCCCCCGGGATCGAAACCGGGACGGATCTCCCGCGCCTGCCGGAAGCTTTTGAGGAACAGGCCGGCGCCTACCAGCGCAATCACAGCCAGCGCGACTTCGGCGACCACCAGGGGACCTCGCAACCAGTGGGAGTGAACGCCCGCCGCGCCGCTGCGTCCTCCCTCTTTCAGAGTGTCGTTTACATTGGCGCGCGCCGCGGTTACGGCGGGACCGGCGCCGGCGAGAATGGCGACTGCAAACGCCACGGCAGTAGTGAAGAGCAAAACGCCGCTATCGAGTTCCGGTTGAAGAATCGCGGGGGAAGCCACTCTGGGGAGCAGCCATCGCAAGGAACCGCCGAGCCAGCTTGCGACCGCCAAACCTGTCGTGGCCCCTGCCAGGGCCAGAATCAGCGTCTCCGTCAGAAGCTGCTGTCCCAGCCGCGCGGGCGCCGCACCCAACGCCAGGCGAATGCTGAATTCCTTCTGGCGGCCCATGGCGCGGGCCAGCAGCATATTCGCCACGTTGGCGCACACAATCAACAGCAACAGGCCGCTGGCGCACATAAGAATGGCGATAGGCGCCAAAAGGACCGCCTGCGGCGTGAAGTGGCCCTTCCACATCGGCAGGACATCCGCGCCGATGCCCTGGTTGGTGTCGGCATCCAGCACCGCCATGCGGCCGGCCAGCGCCCGGGTTTCCGCACGCGCCTGTGCGACGGTAACGCCCGGCTTCAGCCGCGCCAGCATGGTGAAGTTGCGCGTCTGCCGGTCGCGCAGCATCCAGGTGCCGGTGTGGGTCAGTTGACCGTACATGGTCACCGGAAGCCAGAGGTCAAAATCCAGCCCGCTTTGGGAACCATGAAAACGGGGCGGCGCGACGCCGATGATTGTGAACGGAGTGCGATTGATGCGCAACGTGGCGCCCACCGCCGAGTTGCTGAGATTGTAGCGGTTCTTCCAGAACGAATAACTGATCACCGCGACAGCATGGGCGTTCTGCACGGCGTCCCGCTCGGCCCCGGCGAAGAACCGTCCCGCTTCCGGCCGCGCGCGCATCATGTCGAAATAGTTGCCGGACACCAGTTCTCCCCAGACGGGCTGGGTGGTCTCGTCTCCCACTGCCAGCGTGGCAGGTTGAACGGCGCCGATCGCCTGAAAAGATTGCAAATGGTCGCGGAAATCGCAGTAATCCAGGTACGACGTAGTCAGCGGATCGCCGTTCGCGGCAACGGTCTCCACAGCCACCACCCGATCCGGCTCAGACGCGCCGGGCAGAGGGTTGAGCAGCAGGGCGTGGATCCAGCTATAGACCGTAGTGTTGGCGCCGATACCGATGCCGATGGTGAGGATCGCCACAGCGGCGAATCCCCGATTCCGCGATAGACCGCGCAAGGCATAACGCAAGTCCTGTCCAAGTGCGCTCATATTCGTCTTGCGTCCGGATGGTGCACGCCGCGTACCAGCGCACAGGATTGAAAGCAGGCGGTTACTGGCAGTCCCGCTGGCCGGATCAGGGACCACGGTGCCCGGAATCGGACACCATCACTTCGTGCCGGTCTGCGTGATGCGGTCTTTGCTATTCGAAATCGGCGCTCCGTTCCCGGGGCCGTCTGCGAACTCTCAGCGCGCCTGGGGATGGCACAGCCACAGCCAAGTGGATCACCGCATTGGGCCACCGCGATGTCGGATTTTGGGCCGAGGTTCCAGCCCTCTCTGGCTGCTATTCTCAAGGTGCGACCGTGGATGAACTTAAGCACAACGTCCACGAGGCCATTGCCAGGGTATTGGAAGTTCGAGAGAAGAGGGACGGGAGCCGGACTCGAACATTCAGATTCTGAATGTGGCGGTTTGAAATCAGTCACCGAACCGGAAATGTGCCGGCTAATCGAGGCGAACGGCTGGTCCCTCAAACGGATCAATGGAAGTCACCATATTTACGCCAAGTCCGGAGAGCGAAAGATCATCTCGGTTCCCGTACACAGAAGCAAGAATCTAACGGCTGGACTTGCGCGTCGAATCGCGCGGGATGAAGGCGTGGACATTTAGAGGTCAAGATCCGCAACGGGGACGATACGACCAAATGCGGCCTGTCATCCAATGCCCTCTACAATTCGTTAAGCTCAGAGAGGATGCAAGGGCTGCCATTCGAATGGGATCTGAAAAAGGACTTGTCCAACCGTCGTAAACATCGGGTTGCATTTGCGGAGGCAAGCAATGTGTTTGGCGACCCGCTCTCGATTACGATTCCGGACCCGGATCACGGCGCCGCGGAGGAGCGCTTTGTCACCATCGGCATGTCCGACAAGCGAAGGCTCCTGGTAGTGGTTCATACTGTGAGGGGAGAGCGGACGCGACTGATCAGTGCTCGCGCCGCGACAAGGCATGAAAGTCGGAAATACCAAGAAGAAGGCCCAGTCTAAGCGGGCGACGGTGGAGATGCGGCCGGAGTACGATTTTTCCGGCGGCGTACGCGGCAAGTACGTGGATCGATATCGGGCCGGCACCAACGTAGTACTCCTCGAGCCGGAATTGAGCCGGGCATTTCCAGATTCGAGGTCGGTGAATGACGCTCTTCGGGCGCTTCTTTCGATCGCAACTCGTGCGCGAATCAAACGTTCGTGAACACTCCGCGAAGGGCCGGCAGTTCCGCGCCTCAGGGACTATACGGGCCGGTGCACGGGGTTTGCGCACGAGATGAGCCAAAACTATACTCTAATGCATGCGTGCCTGGCTTTTCTTTAGTTTGCTATTGCTGCTCATTTCGGTAGTGGCCGGTCAGACGCCAGGGACAGCCGCATTCGAAGTTGCATCGGTCAAGCCCAGCGCGCATCAAGTTGGAGGGGACTACAACAACCAGATTGCGGTTTCCCCAGCTGGGATGACGGCCAGAAATGCCACCTTGAGGCGCCTCCTATCCGTGGCATATGGACTCCAGGTACACCAGGTGGTCGGACCAGGCTGGCTCGATCAGAACGAATACGACCTCGAAGCACGGGCAGGCGGACAGACGGGTCGGAAACAGATGTACCGGATGCTCCGCACACTACTCTCGGAGCGGTTCAACCTAAAGCAGCACCGCGAAATGAGAGAAATGCGAGTCTATGAACTGGTGGCCGGCAAGGACGGCATCAAGATCGACCCAACGAAGAGCGGAAACCTCCCAAAACGGGGGCGGGACTTCATTTCCACGGCGATATGCGTCAGTTCGCGGACTTCCTCGCAGTCCAGTTCTCTATCCCGATGTTAGACGACCCAAGCCAACCCGGTAGGGCTGGCGGCCCGGCGATTCCCGTGCTGGACAGGACTGGCATCTCGGATGTTTTCGATTTCGCCGTCGACGTCAGACCCGAGTTGGGCACTGATTCATTCACCTTATGGCAAAGAGTCCTGCGGGAACAGTTAGGGCTCAGAATCGAAGCCCGTCGCGGTCCAGTGGAGGTTCTTGTGGTCGATGACGCTGCCAGAGTCCCGAGCGCCAACTGAATGCAGCCGTCAGACCAGTGTTCGCCGCGGTTCGGGCACTCCATTGGCACTTGGCTGTATCACGCGCGTTGCTGGCCTTGGCGCGTCCGGAACCGGTTGGCCATGGCTGTCCAGCGCCACCACGTCCAGGTGCACCCATCTGCCGGTCCGGCGGCTTGGCCGGCCGCAATGCGGCGGCGAGCACCAGCGCCGCGCACCAGGGGCCGCGGAAACGAACGCCGCGCCCGCGGCTGAGCATCATGCCGATCCCGGAGAGTAGATGCAGCGGTGAGATCCGGGCCACCATAGCCTTTCCTGTTTTAAATATAGCCGGGCTGTGGATCGATGGGACCGTGGCCCCTCTCACTCACTTCGTGCCGATCTGGGCCAGAAGTTCGCGGACCGCGACATCGAGTTGCGAATCGCGGCCTGTGTACGATTCTCCAATGGGGCGCGTGACGGCCACATCCACGGGGCGTGGATTGTTCTCCATGCGCTTGCCGTCGGCGCCGGTGATCAGAGTACTCGGCATGCGCATTACGGAGCCATCCACCAGGTCCATCGAGCCGGTATAAATGATCCAGCCAGCGGTAGGTTCGCCCACCACCTTGCCCAGTTTTAGCGTGCGGTAGCCTTCGGTGAAATCCTCGGCGTCGGAAAGAGAGTGCTGGTTGACCACCAGGATGGTCGGCAACTCGAGGGATCGCTGGCCGAGCACGGTGCGCGCCGGGCCGGCGGGACCGCCGCGATTGGTCATGGTCAGATAGGGACGGCGGGCCAGCACATCCAGTGCGTAGGCGTTGACGAACCCGCCGTTGTTATTGCGGATGTCGATCACCACGCCCTGCCTGGCCCGGTTCTCGGAATCCAGGTCGAGATAGAGCTGCGTGAGCGCCTGCTCGGACATGTCGCGCATGTGTACATAACCGAGCCGCCCGTTACTGATCTTCAGAACATACGCGCGGTTGTCTTCCACCCACTTGCGATAGATGGGTTCGGCGAGAGAAGCCACCGGCTGCACCGTTACGTCATGCCCGCCAATATCCAGGGCGACGCGCTTGCCGATCTTGTGCTGCAACAGCTCGTCGAGATTGACGTGCGGTCCGATGGCCGCGCCATCGACGGCGCGCAGTTCGCCGCCCGGCTGGATCTTGGCCAGCGCGGCCGGCGAGTGCGGCAGCACCGCCGTGATGACCAGCTTGCCGGAGCGTTCGTATTCGGCGCGATCGAAGCTCAAGCCGAGCTGTCCGGTGGAGGCGCGCGGTCCGGCTGCCTCGCCTCCGCCGGCCGCGGGCGCCGATATGCCGGAGTGCGACGAATTCAGCTCGCCGATCATCATGCGGAGAATGCGCCGCATCTCATCGGGCGTGCGGCAGGCTTCAATCAACGGGGCATACGTCTTGCGGACGGCGTTCCAATCGGCGCCGTGATATTTGGGATCGTAGAAGCCGTCGCGCTGCCCGGCCCACGCGCCTTCGAAAACGGCCATCTTTTCCTGGTTGAAATCCACGTCCATTTCGGCCGTCACGTTCACCGCGCGGTTCACGCGGGTATCCACCGTGATAGCCTGCACGCGCCCGCCTTCCAGGTAGTAAACCTCGCGCGAATCGGGCGAGAACTGGGCGTGATTCTTCGCGCCCGGGGCGGTGGTCAACTGCCGCGCGCCGCGCTCACCGCCGCCGCCGCGCCCACCCCGGCCACCGCCTCCGCTGTCCGGCGTTTCGTCCAGAGGCCAGGTATACAGGTTGGACTGCGTTCCCACGGTGGCCGCGAACAGCAGCAGCTTACCGTCGGGGCTGATGCGCGGGTTGGTTACGGCCATGCCGATGGGCAGCATGCTCACGCGTTCGCGAATGTCGTCGAACTCGATCTCCACTTTCGCCGGCGGTTTGGCTTCGGCCGCGGCGGCAGCGCCCCGGCCGCCCGTGCGCGGCGGTTCCGGCTTGAACAGATCGTCCACGCGCTCTTCGGCGAACTTAGGCTGGCGCGGCACCAGATCGACCCGCACCACCTGAGGCGTCTCGGTACGCTGGCCGGATTCAAACAGCACGAATTTGCCGTCGGGACTCCACTCCAGGGAGTTCACGTTGCCATTGGAAAGAAACGTCACCGGGCGCGGCGTGCCGCCCGCTGAAGGGATCACGTAGACGTTGCGCAAGCCGCCGGGTTCGGAGCCCGCGTAGGCGATCCACTTACCGTCGGGCGACCAGGTCAGCGCGCCCGGTCCGAATCCACCGCCGAGGAATCCGGAGGTCAGGAGGCGCTCCTGCTTCGACTCCGGGTCCACCACGCGAAGCTCCTTGCGATCGCGGATAAAGGCGATGCTCTTGCCGTCGGGCGAGAAATGCGGGCCCTGGTCCGGGAGCGCATCGCGGGTCAACTGGGTTTCGGCGTGATGCGCAAAGTCGTAGACGAAGACGTGATTGACGGCGTCGCGCGGGCTCAGGTACGCCACCCGCATGGAATCGGGCGCCCAGGCAAATTGCGATTCCGCCGCCGGCGTGCGCGTCACGCGCAGAGATTGGCCGCCTTCGCGCGCGGAAGCGACGAAGATCTCGCCGTGCCCCAGGATCGCGATTTTCCGCGCGTCGGGCGAAAGCGCCAGATCGTTGAACTGCGTCAGGCTGAGGTGCTGGATTTCGGGAGATGCCGCCGAACCGACCAGCGTGATGGGCAGTGGGTAAGCCTCGCCGTTCCTGGTATCAAGTTGCCAAATTTTGAAATCGCGCTCGAAGACGATGGCTTTGCCGTCGTACCCGATCGAGGGCCACAGCACGCGGCCGGCGGTGAACTTGGTGACCTGCTTCGGCTTGGCGCCGGCGGTCAGAGTCCAGATATTCTGGGCGCCCCCGCGGTCGCTCATGAAGTAAAGCTGGCGGCCGTCGGGCATCCACATGGGCCATGCATTGCGGCCGTTCAGATCGACCAGGCGCTCGTAGGTAGCCGTGGCGCCCTCATGACGCACCCAGATCTCCGATTCGTCCAGATGGCTATGCCCGTTGCGCCACCATTGCGAATCGCCCACGCCCCGCGCCGCGAACGCGACGGTGTTGCCGTCAGGCGAAGGGGCCGCCTGAAACTCGTTGGTGAAGCGATCGGCGCTTACCGCCATCGGCGTGCCCCCCTCAGCGCTCACCCGGTAGAGATCGTTTTTGCGCCCGACGTCGTTGGTGCCGTTCGAAAAGTAGATCCACTTGCCATCGCGCGACCAGGCGTCGAGCTGGTCCAGGCCGTCATCGAAGGTGATGCGCTTCAGATCTCCGGTGGCCAGCGTGAGCACGTAGATATCGCCGTTCCCCGTGCGTGTGGACACGAAGGCCAGTTTGTTCCCGTCCGGTGAATACAGCGGCCGCGTCTCATCGGCGGGATGCGAGACCAGGAGGTGCGCTTCCCCGCCCTTGGCGGGCGCTACCCAGATGTCCCCGCCGGAGATGAATACGATTTCCGGGCGGGTGGGACACAGAGCCGGCTCGGTCAGGTAAGGCACGCCGGCGGATAGAGCAGTGGCAAAGCACACCAGTGCGAGAGTCGTCTTGCGCATGAAGACGATCTTATCTCAATTGGCGGGCGAGGCTCCCCGGGACGGGCCGGGCGGCACGCCCTGCCGCGCTGGCGATTTCCTGTTCACTGTCGGGAAAGTGGAGGCCCTTTGCCGCCATTTTGTCCCACTCGGCTGCGGCTACGCGATACCATATCCGCGCTTCAGCCGGTTTGCGAAGCACCTGGTAGACATCCGCCATGGCGGAGTAGGCGCGCGGCAACTCGCGCCAGCTTTCCGGCGTGGCGTTGATGTTGCCGGCCACCTTGCGCGCTTTTCCAATGCCGTCCTGGGCCAAAGCTATCGCCTCGCTCTCTTCCCCTTCGTGTGCCAGAACCATGAAGAGCCAGCGCTGCACCTTGATAATTTCCAACAGATTGGTGGTGTTCTTCGGATCGCTCTCCGCCAGTTTATACAGATCGGACAATCCCCGGCGAAGCCACACTACGCCCTGGCGCGGGAAACTGCCACGCGCCAGGAACTCGCCCATGTCGGCTTCGGTCAATGCCGCATATTGCAGGTAAACACCGTTGCCGGGCTCGCTCTTCAGCAGCGTTTCCAGAATGGGCAAAGCGCGGCGCAGATAGCTCATGCCCTCTTGCCACTCCTCGGGCTGGCGCAGGGTTTCGGCTCCGCTGGAGAGATATTGGGCCAATTCGCTTTGCGCGGTTTTGTCCCACGGATCCATCGTCGCCAGCCGTTCGGCAATGGCGATGGCGTTGCGTACATGGGCGCGGACCTGGTTCTCGTCGTGGCCGGGCACACGCACTACCATGTCCCCCAACAGTTGGTGCGAGCGCGCCAGGTCCCGCTGCAGTCCGGCGCTCTCCGGTTCGGCCCGGGCGCGCTGCTCAGTGTCGGCGAGCACCTTCTGGTAAACCTCCATGCTCTGTTGCCAGTTGCCTTGGCGGCGCAGGACGGCGGCCAGCACATTGCGGGCGCCGTTAACGGTTTCGTAGGCTTCCTTGGTCCGGAACCCGCGCCGCAAGACCTCCTCGCCGGTGGCAATGGCCGAGCGAGCGTGACTTTCGCCCTCGGCCAGACGGTACTGCATCCGGTAGAGACGCGCCAGGCGCCATTCGGCAAACGCCTTGATGAGCTCCGCCTCGGAGTTCCAACCACTGCGTCCGTTCGCGCCGGCGGCCAGCGATTCCGCCGCCGCGAGGCTCTGCTCGCCAGACTGAATCTGTCCCAGATCGAGCAGGGCCGAACCCGCCCGAACGCGCAGTCGAGCCAGCGCCAGCAAATCGGACGAATCCAGCGGCGAAGCCTTCCCTTTGCTTTCCAGCAGGCGCCGGCCGCTTTCGAAACTCGCAATTGCTTGCGGCGTGACGCCCTGCATTTCTCCCAGGCGCAGATATGTAGTGGCGAACTCCGTGGCCAGGGCGGTATCGTCGCCGGCGCGCTGCGCGGCGACGTGCCGGAGGTAATCGTCCACGTATGCCACCAGCGTCTGACGCGCTTTGGCGGTGCCGGGGATGTCCGACAATTGCGTGTTCACGTCCACCAGCACGGTGCGCGCAAATCCGCGAAGTTGCTCGAAGCGCTCGCGCGCGGCAAGTGCCTGCCGGCCGGCAATTACGGTTCCGGCGGCGACCGAGGCCGCGATCAGGCCACCGGCGACGGCGGCGGTCCAGTTGCGGCGCAGAAATTTCCCGCCGCGATAGAGCAGTGTGTCGCGGCGCGCGTGTACCGGCAGCCCGCGAAAGTGCCGCCGGAGATCATTGGCCAGTTGTTCGGCCAGGCCGTAACGCCGGGCGACGTCTTTGCGCATCGCCATGAGGACGATATTGTCCAGGTCGCCCGCCAGGCGTCGGCGCGTGCGCGCGGGTAGCGCCTCGGCGGTGCTCGGCTTCTTGGGTTCGGTACCGCAAACCACCCGCTCCATTTCCTGCCAACTCGTGTTGGCAAGCCGGTAGGGCCGTTCGCCCGTGAGCAGCTCGTAGAGCACCACGCCGAGCGAGTAGACGTCGCTCGCCGTGGTCGCTGGAGCGCGCTGAATCTGCTCGGGAGAGGCATACTCGGGCGTGAGCAGCACCGAACTTCCGCGAGTCAGCGGCTCTTCGCCGTCCATTTCGTCTTCGTAGAGCAGCTTGGCAATGCCGAAATCGAGCAGCTTCGGGTTTCCGTCGGGCGCAATCAGGATATTGCTCGGCTTGAGGTCGCGATGCACCACCAGGTTGCGATGCGCATATGCCACGGCATCGCAGACCTTGCACATGAGCAGACATCGCTCTTCGATGGAGAGCCCGCGCTCGTCGCAGAATCGATTGATGGGCAGCCCCTCGATGAACTCCATGGCGATCCACGGCAGGCCCTCGGCGGTAGTCCCCCCATCGAGCAGGTGCGCAATCGAAGGATGCTCCAGGCCGGCCAGGATGCGCCGCTCCCGGCGCAGGCGCTGGATCACAGAGGCGGTGTCCATGCCACGCTTGATCAGTTTGACGGCAACGCGTTTCTGAAATTCGCCGTCGGCGCGAGCCGCCAGGTACACCACGGACATGCCGCCGCGGCCGATTTCACGCTCGATGCGGTACGGGCCCAGCATCTGGCCCGCAATCGGGTCGTCGCCCAGGACGCTGGCCACTCCCGCGTGGATGGCATCCAGCAGGGGCGGCTCTTGGGCAAGATCGAACTGCAGCAGGGAGATCACCTCCGCATGGAGTTCCGGATCGCCGTGGCACTGACCCTCGAGGAACGCCTCCCGTTCGCCGGGAGGCAGATCGACACCCGCCTCGAAAATCGCCTCGATCTGCGTCCAGCGGTCGGCCGGCAGCGGACCCCGCACCCACACCCCCTTATATATGTGTATGCGAAATTCCCATGGCTTTCCAGCGCCGCAGCCAGACAAATTTAAACAGGTGTTCACCCGAATCCCCGGTCAACTGTGCAGAATGACCCCGGCGATGGCGTTGAAAAAAGTGCGGCATCGAGCTGGAATCGGCGGCAGAATCCATATCGCCGGCATGCATAACTGCCGGGTGGTCCGGATCGACGAAATGACGATCCCTAGGGTTGAAACGCCCGGAACGCGTGCCGGCGTGAAGCCCAACCTTTTCAGAATCGCCCATCGCCAGACGCTACCCAGACGCACTGAATTACCTCGTCCGCGACGAGAAAACCGTTCGACAGAGGAGTATCATCGGTGGCGGCCTCAACCATGTCGATACGGACCTGGGTTCCTCCGCCCACCACGGTACGGCTGCTTCCATCCTGGGAAAAAGACGCCGCCTGGCATCCGGAGAAGAACACTTGACCATAATCGGGAAGGAGAGCAAAGGTCGTCGCTCCGTCTTGGGTGAGCTGCGGCCGCTCGACAACCCATTGGGCGGAATCCCCCACCAGACTGACCGTAGCGGGCGCATCGAGGACAAGCGAGGTGGTCACACCACTCGTTATGTTAATGAAGTAGATCGTAGCTTCCGTAGCTCCCACGCCCGATGTGCACACGAGGACCTGGACCGTGTCTCCGAAGGTGACGGGGAAGTTTGGGATAGTCACCTGAGGTCCTGGAAACCATTCGCACCACGCATAGCAGTGGCGGGTGTTGGAAGTGCCATTTCGAGTAACGTCGGTGTTGATGCCTGCCTGGCAGAGGTCTGTACTCTGGACAGTAACATTGCCGTCGATTCCTACCCATGTGGCGCAGAAATATGTCTGGCCCTCGGTTGGCGCAGCGACGTTCGAAACAGTCCACTCGCCCACGATCCACCTGAAAGACTGGCCCGCTGGAGGAACGACAACGCCTCCCGACCAAAGGGTATGGAACTCATTACCCGTTCCGACCGCGGGGATCGGAGAGAGCTTCGGAACACGACGCGTGTTTTTGCTAATCTCGAACTCCGGTTGGATGTATTGGAACCTATTCCGGATCCGGTTAAACACCCGGTGGTAGAGCTCGAGTTGTTGTGGATTGTCGGGCCGCGCCGGGAACCCATGCGCCAGCAGATCCATGGCGCTGGCGCTCAGAGGATCAAAGCCTGGAGGCGGCGGGGTGAAAGTTCTTAATTTGACTCCGTCCAATGTGATCCGTCCCATATAGAGGGCTCTCCTGTCTGAATTGTCTGTGAGTCAGATGGGTCGTTTCGGAGCGTTAACCGCGCGGCGGAGCGCCTCTCGCGCCGGCGCCGCGCGTAGTGGCCGCCGCGCTATGGCGCATTCAGCCCCGCCGGGGGCGGGACCTGCACGATCGGCCGCGGGAACACGCGTGGCTGGAGCAGGAATTGCTCGTGCAGGCTCTGGTCGCCGAACTCTCCGTCCGGCCCGGCGAATAACAGCACGTCGAACGTGTAGAGAGCGTTGGGGCTTCCCGGTTGGGTGACAAACGGAATGTTGGGGAACACGAAAGGACTGGTGGCGCCGGGCTGAATGTCGGTCGAAGCCGGGGTTGTCGACGGGTATACCGCGTCCACGTAGAGCGGCGGATCCTGGTCATACGTGTAGTAGCCTACGCTGAGGTCGAGTTCGAATGAACCGGCTGCGGGCACGATTCCGTCGTTGTTGACCAATACAGTGGCATTGAATTGCGTGTGGTTGGGCTGGAACTGGATCGTAATCCCGGCAAGCTTCAACTGCGGGATGATCAGGGGGTTCACGAAAACCTCCATGTTCTTCCTCGCCTGCTCGACCGCCGCCGTTTGATTCTTAATCATCCACAGAAGATGGTTTCTGTCCGAATCCGTAACTGACTTCATTTCCTCCTGGAGACTGCTCAAAACCGCTCTCTTGCTCTCCAGATCTCTGGCGAGCGCTTCGCGTTGTAATTGGACCGCTGAAACTCCGTGACTGTGCGCCGCTGATGACATGGGATTCCCCTCCGGTGAGAGAGTATCATCGCAGAATCCAGTTCGCAAGCGAACAAATTGGCGAACAAATTGGCGAACAAATTGGCAAATTGGCCCACCCGATTCCGCCAGAATGGAGGATTCCTGGAGACTTCCTTTTCCCCTACTCGCCAAGACGTGGAGCCATACCGAAGCTTGCGGGCCCTCAGCATGGCCTCGAATCACAGAATCATCAAGACTATTCCGCCGCAAGCCTACGACGAGATCAGTGACGCTCTCGGCATCCGGCGCAACGGCGTCCTGGTATTCGACAGCGAAGACATGACCAGCGTGATGACGGACCAGCGATACGCGGAGACATACCCTGCGGCACCGGGGACGGACGAGAATTACCTGCTGCATGCCTGCCTCCAAGCGAAATATCGAATACTGGTGCCGCAGTCACCGGTGCCAGACGCCGGCCTCCACTGCCAGGATGTCCTCAACGGCGGTGAGTTGTTCTTCATGGATCTTGCTATGAGCCAAAACATTCCGAGCGGCAATGCGGCACTGGCCACTCGGACCATCCCGCTCGGTGAGTACTGGATGACGGGCGGTGCCGGCTTGCCGATCAGCTCTAAGAAATCTATCCTGGACGCCTTGCAGCGGATCGGCACGGCACAGTATAAGCCGCTCGAAGGTCCAGGCGCAGTATCACTATCGATCGCACGCGCGTGTCTCACTGCCGGAGCCGCCGACTACATCACTTACGAGACCATGGAAGCAGGATCGAGGAAGCATCGGCGTCAGCCTCGGTGACCCGGCTTCAACCGGCGCCGCCGCTGACTGCTGAGGCCCAGAAAAGGGCAAAACTCTAGACTACGCGTACAAGTGGTACAGCATCACGTATACCACCACGCCCGTCACGCTCACATAGAGCCAGATGGGCAGAGTCCACCGCGCGATCCGCCGGTGTGCATCAAAGCGAGAGGTCAAGCCGCGGCGCAAAGTGATCACCGCCAGAAACGGCACCGTCGCAGCCAGAATAGTGTGGCTGATCAGGATGGTGAAGTACACGGGACGAATGCCGCCGACTCCCTTGAATGGCACGCTGCCCACTTGCGCGTGGTAGATCAGGTAGCAGATGAGAAACGCGCACGAGACGCAGAAGGCCGTGAGCATTACCTTGCGATGCTGCGCCACGCGCTTGCGGCGAATCAGCACATAAGCCCACACCAGCAACACCGCGGCCGTAAAGTTCAGGGTTGCGTTAATCGTCGGCAGTATCGCGATCATTGTTTTTCCAGTTGCCGGATGTCATGCATCAACCGCGGCATGAAGGCGTCCTCGCCGGTGATATAGAAGCCCCGGATGTGACCCCGGCGGTCCACCAGAGCAAACCTGGTACTATGCGTCAACGAGCCATCCACCGTGTTCAGCTTGAACCCCAGCCCCACTGTATTGAGTTGGCTCATGTCACCGGTGAGGAAATGCCAGCGGTAAGGGTCCTGCTTAAAGTGTTTGGCATACGCGGCCAGCACAGGCGGTGTATCGTGCGCCGGATCCACCGTGAAAGAGACCAGCTTCACGTCGGTCATTTCCGCCGTGGAGTTCTGGATCTGGTGCATCTGCGAGCTCATCATGGGGCACGGCCCATCACACGTGGTATACACGAAGTCCGCCACCCACACATGCCCGGCCAGCGACTTGCTATCGAACGGCTGCCCGGTTTCCGAAATCAATTGAAACGAAGGCGCCGGCCCCAGATCGTCCAAGGGCTTGGGCTGTATGCAACCGGTAAGCGAAGCGAGCCCCACAATCCCGGCGAGCCAAAGGAGCCTCATGCCGCGCTTCGGGTAGCTTTCTGGGCCGCCATTACGCCCGATAGGAGCAGCAGCACCAGCCCGAAAGCCGCCGTCACAATCAGGCTCTCCATGGGACCGGGCGTTGCATTGGGAAGATGCAGCGTGAAGTTCAGCAGCGAGATGGAGTAGGTCAATGGGTTCACCCACATAATCCATTTTACGAAGCCGTGAGCCGTAGCCATGGGGAAGAGCGATCCGGAAACCATCCACATGGGCACCAGCAGCAGATTCATGATGGCGTGGAATCCCGAGGTGGAGTCCATGCGCCAGGCGATCACAAAGCCGAGCCCGGTCAGCGTGAAGGAGATCAGAAAGATCGCTGCCGCGATGGGAATCAGTTCCACCAGGTCTACCCGCACCCCGGCCAGCGGCGCGAAACACAGGAAGATCAGCCCCTGAATCCAGGCCAGAGTGGCCGAGCCGGCGATCTTGCCCAGCACCATACTGGTGCGCGGCGCGGGAGACACCAGCATGGAAAGCAGGAACCCTTCGCGGCGGTCTTCGATAATCGAGATGGTCGAAAAAATCGCCGAGAACATCACCGTCAACACCAGGGCGCCGGAATAAAAGCGCGCCAGGTCATTCGAGCCGTAGCCGATCAACAGCCAGAAAACCAGCGGCGATGCCACCACGCCCAGCACGCGGCTCTTCTGGCGCCAGAAGCGCACCAGTTCGCGCTGCCACAGGGTGATCGCCGGCAAGAAAAAACTACTCAATGGATGCTCCCGTTTCCCGTACGAATACGTCTTCCAAGGTTGGTTTGTGCAGGCCCACGGATTGGATGGCGCCCGGAAACGCCTCCACCACTTCGGCGATGAAGCGATGGCCGTTGGGAATTTCGACGCGCACTTGCCCGTCGCGCGCCGCGGGCTTTATGCCGAAGCGCTGCTCGATGCCCGCCGCGAGGCTTGCCGAATCGCCAGTCTCCAGCACCACCACGTCGCCGCCGATCCGCGAGCGCAATTCCTGCGGGCTGCCCTGCGCCACGATGCTGCCCTGGTGCAGCAGCACCAGGCGGTCGCAGCGGTCCGCCTCTTCCAGAATGTGCGAGGTCAGCAGGATGGTGACGCCCTCTTCGCTGCGCAGGCTTTCCACGTGGCGCGAAAGGTCGCGGCGCGCGGCCGGATCGAGGCCCGTGGAGGCTTCATCCATGAGCAGCACCTGCGGCTTGTGAAGCAGCGCCTTGGCAATTTCGATGCGCCGGCGCAATCCGCCTGAAAGCGTCTCCACCAGATCTTTGCGGCGGTCCGACAGGCCCAGTTTCTCCATGGCGGCTTGCATGCGGCCCGTCAGGAGAGCGCCGCTCAGCCCGTGCAGATGGCCCTGCGCGCGCAAGTTCTCTTCCACCGTCAGGGCTTTGTCCAGGCTCTGCGTCTGGAACACCACACCCACCTGCCGGCGCACCGCCGCCGGGGCCCGGACAACATCGTGCCCGGCCAGCGTTACGGTGCCCTCGGTGGGCACCATCATGGTAGAGAGAATTCGAAAGAGAGTGGATTTTCCGCCGCCGTTCGGCCCTAGCAGGCCGAAGATTTCCCCTTTTTTCACTTCGAAGCTGACCTTCGAAAGCGCGACGCGGTCACCATACCGATGGGTAAGGTTCTGAACTTGAATCACAGACCAGGCCTATCTAGGAGCATGAGCCCGTAGATGAGCGGCAAGTATAACACGGACGTGATCAGGACATTTCGCGCGCGGGCTAAACTCCGTTCCGCTGCCACCCGCACGCCCGAGTATAAGAACCACAAACCAAGAAGAAGAGCTCCAACCAAATACAAACGCCCCGACATTCCCAGCGCGGCCGGAATCAGGCTGACCGGGATCAGCGCAATGCCGTACAGAACAATCTGCCGCGCGGTGGACCGGCAATCCGGCTCTACCACCGGCAGCATCTGAATTCCGGCGCGCGCGTAATCCTCTTTATACATCCACGCGATGGAATAAAAATGCGGGAATTGCCACAGGAAGAGAATGGCCCCGAGTACCCAGGCATCCAGTGTGATCGTGCCCGCCGCCGCGGCGAAGCCGATCATCGGCGGCATCGCGCCCGGAATGGCTCCCACCGTGGTGGACCACCACGTGCGCTGCTTCATGGGCGTATATAAGAAGAGGTAACTTGCCAGGGTGAAAAACCCGATGAGCGCGCAGAGCAGATTCACGCCCAGCCACAATTCGGCGAAGCCGGCCAGCGAAAGCGCCACGCCGAACTCCAGCGCGCGATTCGCGGTCATTTTGCCGGAAGGTAGCGGACGGAGTGCCGTACGCCGCATTTTGCGATCGGCCTCGCGCTCGTACCACTGATTGAGTGCAGCCGTCCCGCTGGCGATCAAGCCCGTGCCGATCACCGTGTGGAGCAGCGAAAGCAGATGAATGTTGTGGAGAAAATCCCACCAGTTGGCGGCGCCGCGGAGTCCAAAGAAGTACCCGATCCCCGTGCTCATGAGGATCAGCCAGGTGATCCGCGGCTTTGTCAGTTCTATGTAATCGCGCATTAAGAGGATGGTAGACGCACGAGCCCCTCGTCTCCCTCAAATTAACAGATGCATTCAAACCGGGGCAGGCTTCCCAAACCTGCCCCGAATTTCTAACTCTTCACAGAAAAATCGACGGTCTTGCTGTCTTTTGCCCCAACCGTAACCTGCTGCTCCTGCTTTCCATACTTCTCGTGAACCATTTCGATGGTGTAGGTCCCAGGAGGCAGTCCCTTTATTGTAAATGTTCCGTCGTCTCCCGTCACGGCAAAGAACGGGTGGGAGACCACCCCGATATACGCGCGCATCCACGGATGCACGTTGCACTTCACCGGGATCATCACTTCCTGCCGCGGGTAGCTCTTCATGATGGCCGGCGCCCCGGGGCTCTGCGATTGGTTAAAATCGGCATTCACCGTGGCCGCCGGGTGAATGTTGTGATTGGTGGGGTCGCTGTTCTTGATTTCGATGTTCTGCCCGGCCATCACGCCGATTACGTGCGGCGAGTACATGCAGCCGGTCTGGTCCAACTCGACGCTACTTGCAGGGATCTTCCACGTCTTGTCGGGCAGTCCGGATTTTACCCATACGAAGGCGTTCTTCAACGTATGGTTGCCGTTCACAATCACTTCTTCCGATTTCACCGGGGTAGTGTGAGCCTTCACGCACACCGGCTTATCCGACATATCGATAGTCGCCATCTTGGGCTGGGCTCCATCGAAGGCAACCTTGCCCGTCACGGTGGCGCCGTTGGCCTCATCGGGCACCGCGTCCCCGCCGGCACCGCCCGCCGGAGTTGTCGCCGCGGGAGTGTCCGTCTTTGCCGTCTCGTTGCTGCTGCCGCCGCATCCAACCAGCGTCAGGGCGAAAGCAACGCCGGCTCCGATCCATATCTTCTTCATCGCTCGAGATTCTCCTTGTATAAGATCGTTAAATGGTCCGCATTTTTCATGGCTTCCCCGCGCCGGCGCCCGCGCTGGAGCGCAGGCGGTTCAGTTCCTCCGGCGTGAACTGGAACATGTACCGCACCAGCAGGTCGGCTTGGTCCTTAGTGTATCCGTTGAAACTGGCAGGCGTGGGCCCGGCGAATACCCACCGGTCGCCGTCGCGCTTGAACAGCCCCGAGGGCATGGCCGTTCCCGGCGCCATCATCGCCGGATCCAGAATCCAGCGTTTGGTCCATCCGGGTTGCAGGCGGTCCTTGGCGACAGTGAAATTCGGCGCCGTGGCTTTGGCATCGTGCTTCGGGTCGCCCGTCATGTGACACTTCAGGCAGGGTGCGCCTTCACTGGTGAAGAGCTGCCGCGCCATGGTCCGCTCCTGATCGGTCAGCGGATCCACTTGCTGGGCGATGAACGGCGCCGCCTGCGAAGAGAGCGCCTGGAAGAAACGGACAAGCTTGCGGATTTCGCCATCGCTGAAGCTGAAGGTGGGCATGCGGGCGTGCAGATAGCGGCGCACGCCGTCGCGATCCGTATCGGTTTCGCTGAGCGCCGGGTTGTTGAGGAACCCCATCAGCCATTCCGGATTGACGCGTGCGCCTTCGCCGATCAGGGTGGGCGGCTTCTGCTCCAGCCAGTCGGGATCCTGATAGCGCGCCATGGTGTCGAACACCGTGGTCTGCCCCACGTGCACCCGATGGCAGCCCATGCAATTGTATTTGCGCACCACCCACCAGCCCTCGATGATGTCCTGCCGCTGGTCCGCAGGCGCGTAGAAATAGCGCGCGGGCATGGTGGAATCGACCGAGCCTTCCAGGAACGTGGTGACGGCGTCGATGTCCGGTTTGGAGAAGTTGAAGTTCGGCATCTTCAACCGGTCCTGCTTGGCTTTCTCCTTACCTTGATCGTATACCGCCGGGTCGGCCAGTTTGTGCTCGAAGAAGCCCTTGTGCGTCTCCCAGCCCTCTTCTTCGGCCTGGTGGCCCAGCAGGGCGAAATCGAGGCGCTCGATGGGCTTCGAACCTTCCTTGGTCAACTCCGTG
The DNA here is from genome assembly GCA_031292755.1 of Candidatus Sulfopaludibacter sp. GTDB lineage: Bacteria > Acidobacteriota > Terriglobia > Bryobacterales > Bryobacteraceae > Sulfopaludibacter. The sequence continues at coordinate 22,037 of JARLGM010000028.1, read as the reverse complement.
CCGATGCGCTGCTCGTCTTCGAGCCCGCTGATTTCGTGGCATCCGGCGCATCCATAGAAACGGACCAGGGCGAGCCCCTTGTTCTTCAGGTTCGGATCGTCCATGTAGCCGGCGTCCTGATACGTCGCATTGTCGTGCTTCTTCGTCATCAGGTAGCTGGCGATGTCGCGCGCTTCGTCTTCGGTGAGCCGCAGGCTGGGCATCGGAGTCATCTGCTGCACCTGAAGCTCGTGGCCGTCATTGGGGCACTTGGTGTGTTCCAGATCGAACACGAAGGGCAGATTATGTTTGGAATAATCCTCGGCGGTGAGGTCTTTCTTTTCGTAGGCGCAATACGGCTCGGTGCGCTGCCGCGGATTGTGAACCCAGCGCACAATGTAATCGTAGTTGGCCTTTTCGCCTTCCCGGCTCAGGTTCGCGGCGAACGTGCCGCCCTGCTTCTGGGCTCCCTCGCCCATGGAGTGGCAGGCCATGCAGCCGCGCGTTTCGAACGCTTCCTTGCCCTTCACCGGGTCGCCCGGCTTCTGTTGCGCCAACTGGCCGGTCACGCCGGATTGCCAGATGAATGCCGCGATGGCTTGGATTTCGTAATCGTCCAAACGGAAAGTGGGCATCTTGGTGCCTTCGCGCCAGTTGTGCGGATCCTTGAGCCACACCGGAATCCACTCCTTCTTGAGTTTCATCCGCACTTCTTTCAGGCTGGGCCCCACCTTCTTGACTTCGCGCACCAGGCTCCTCGAGCGCATATCGAGCTGCTCGATTTTGGCGTCAATGCCGGTGCTGCGGACCTTCAGGTCGTTGGATTCCTGAAAGAGCTTCTTGGCGTCCGCGTCGCTGGTGCGCGGGTTGTTGGCCTTCTGCTCGTCGAATCCCGCCTGGCGGATCCATTCGGCCTTTTGTTGATCGAGCTGGTGAATCTGCTGCGTGGTGGAGGACATTTCGTCGGCCTCGCGATCGAAGCCGTCATACCGATGGCAACCCATGCAGCCCCGCAGGCGGAAGATTTCGCGCCCGGCGTTCAGCGTGGGAGCCATTTCCGTGACGATCTCTTTCACGTGGCACTGCTGGCATCCCGCTTCGATGTTCTCCTTGTGATGCAAAGGCCAGAGCCAATATTTGTTGTACCCATGCGCCTTGGTCACGCTGGAAAGAGCCACGCCGTTGCCGCCGTGGCACGGCGTGCAGCCGAATTTATCGGGGTCGTGAATCTTCAGCAGTTCTTTATTGGGATGGCTGGCGAATACCTGTTCCCCGCCCATGCTGGCGGCGGTCAACTGCACCGGCTCGCGCGTACCCAAGTGGCAGGATTCGCAGCGATCCACCAGGTCCACATCCTTAATGTGAATCTGACGAATCTGAATATCGAACTTGTCCAGCGAGTTTTGCACGCTGGTCAGGGTTTCCGTGCTCGCGCCAGGGATGCGATCCGTCAGATATTCATCGCGCTGCTTGCTGATCTCGGTGGTCTTCTTCATGATTTCCACGCGCTGTTGGAGAAGGTCGGCCTTCTGGGCCTTCATCTGCAACAGCAACACGTTCATGTCGTCGAACTTCATTTCCTTGGCTTCGGCCCAGCCAGGCAATTGGATCTTGCGAGTCTCCTGCTTCAACTCTTCAATCTGCTTGCGCAGCGAGTTCTTGCCGCTCTCGCTCCTGGTGACCTCGATCTGGTAAGTCAGCGATCCGATATGGCTCCGCACTTCCTGGAACGGATCGTTGAGCGCCAGGATCTGCGGCACGATGACGTTGACTTTCTCATCGATGGCCTTCGCCGCGGGCGCCGCTTCGGCTGCCGCCGCGTTCATTTCGCGCGTCAGCCTTTGATATTCGGCGGAAGACTTGATCTGCCGTTCCAATTCCCCTTCGGGCAGCTTGGCCTGTTTGAGATACCGCCCGTAGAGTTTCTCAAAGCGCGCCTCGTATCCCTTCCACGGGCGGATCCCGTACATTTCGTCGTACAGGCCCCACACCAGCGATAACACCAGCAGCGCCGACCAGATGAACAGAGGCTTACTCAGCGAGGAATGGACTACCGGGTCTTTCTCTTGATCGCTCATATGTTGAACCAGGGCGTTACCCATATGTATTTAATTCGGAACAGCAGCCGCACCATAATCTTCACCGGCAGGGCCAGCATGATGACCAGGAACACCTGCATGGTGACGTATTGCAGCACGCTCATCCGCGCCAGAATCTTGCGATTGAACGAGGTCCGGGTGAGCAACTTGTGGACGCCGATGGCCGCCGCCACGCAATACAGCAATACCACGATGGCCCCGAAGATGATCTTGCCCACGCGCGCCGTAATACCGAAAATATCCGGAAGATCGCGATTGACCTCGAAGATCAGCCGGTTGTGGTCCCATGTGGTGCCCGGCCAGAACCACATCCATCCAGGCCCCCGGATCAACGTCCCGATCACGATCATGGAAACCCACAGAACGATGAAGCCAAAGATGAACGTGAGAATCGAGTATTTGCGCTGCCTGAAGGTGTAGTAGCCGTTGCCCAGCGGATTGGCGTCGATGAAAGGAATCGCCATCAGCCCGATAATGATCAGCGACGGCATGACCACGCCGGCCATCCACGGGTCGAAATAGACGAGCATCTCCTGCAGCCCCAGGAAATACCACGGAGCCTTCGAGGGGTTCATGGTGAGAGTGGGGTTCGACGGCTCTTCCAGCGGCGCATTCAGAGTAATCGACCAGACCATCAGAATCACCGTGACGATAATCGCCGCCAGGAATTCGATGCGCAGCAGATACGGCCACACGTGCACTTCTTTGGCCCAACCCGGCTTGTAAGGCTGTACTTTGCGATGGTGCGTCTTGGCCATCTCCGGGTTGGCTTCCAGCTCCGCGATGAGCCGGTCGTTGGCAAAAGACTGCCGGAGCGCGTACCAGGTATAAAAAGGAACTACAAAGAGCAGGAGCACGATCGGGACATTGTCCGGCGTGCTTAAAATCGTCCACAGTTGATGAAAGTCCATATGGCCTCTAGAATTTCCGCTCCCTTACGGTCGCGGCTCTGAACAGTGCTTGGTCACTCTCACACTTTTCGCGGCTCTTTAATTTCGCTTTCCAGCACGACCGGCGCGGGGCCGGAGATGCCGCCGTCTTTTCTCACGCGCCAGAAATGCACAATCATGAACAGCGAGGCGATGATCGGAATTGCCACGCAGTGCCAGATGTAGGCGCGCAACAGCGCATTGGAATCCACAATCGAGCCGCCCAGCAGGCCGAAGCGCACGTCGTTAAAAGCCGTCATGCCGAGTTGCGGTCCGAATGGTCCGGCGTGCCCCAATAGCGGCGTGGCGCGCGCCATGTTGGTTCCCACGGTGACCGCCCAAAAGCCGAGTTGATCGTCCGGCAGCAGGTATCCGGTGAAACTGAGCAGCAGCGTGAGCACCAGCAGCAGCACACCCACCACCCAGTTGAATTCCCGCGGCTTTTTGTACGACCCGGTGAGGAACACGCGGAACATATGCAGTTCCACCATGATCACCATCAGGTGCGCGCCCCAGCGATGCATATTGCGCAGCAGTTTGCCGAACGGAACATCGCTTTCCAGATAGAGGATGTCGCGGAAGGCCACCACCTTCGAAGGATGGTAATAGAACATCAGCAGCGTGCCGGTGAACACCAGGGTGATGTAGACATAGAACGTCATGCCGCCCATGCCCCAGGTATATTTGTAGGCCACTGCGTCGCGATTGATCTTGGCGGGATGCAGATGCAGGAAGACGTTGCTGAGCACGCCCAGAGCGCGGCTGCGAGGCGTCTCGTCGTGCTTCACGCGGAGGATGGACTTCCAGACGTCGGTCTTTTCCGGCGCTTTGATGGTCTCCTTGATCTCCTCGACCGCGCGGGCCTGCACCTGTTTGGCGCCGGCGACTACCGTGGCAACCTTGCTGCCGTGTCCATTGCCGTTGCCGTTTCCCGGAGTGCCGTTGGTTCCACCTGTAGATACAGGTTTTGCGTCGTGTCCGTTGCTTTCAGGCATATGTCAGACCTCACACGTGCAGAATGGCGCCATCGTCGCCGAATTGGGAACGTTCGCCCTTGGGCCACGAATAGGCGTGGCTCACGTCGACGACAATCTGCCCTTCCGGGTCCAGTTCCACGTGCGCGCGATCCATGGGCCGCGGCGCCGGACCCTCGAAGTTGATCCCTTCGGGGTCGTAGCCGCTGCCGTGACACGGGCACTTGAACTTGTTCTCGCTGGGTTTCCAGTCCGGTGTGCAGCCCAGGTGCGTGCAAATGGCAATGATCACAAAGATGCCTTCCGTATTTCGCACGACCCAGATGCGGTGTTGGTTTTGGAATTTGGTATCGACGCCGAAACCGAAATCGGAGGGATATCCGATCTTGAATTTGGTTTTCGGTTCGTAAAGAGCGCGCGGAAAGAAGAACCGCAAAAACATCAGCAGATTGACGCTTAGCGTGCCGAGCACGGCGGCCATCACAAAGCGGCGGCGCTTCGCTATCGCCTTGCTTTCATTGGGTTCTTCGGATTTGGAGAATATCGATTGGAGTGCTTTAGCCAGGGACGGTTTTGTGGCCCGAGGCTCCGCCGTCTTGGCGGGTTCTAACGTTGAATTCGCCATCTTGTCCCCACGGCCGGCTTACCCGGCCGGATTCCTCTGAGTTCGCAACCAGCAGTGGCAGAAACCCCCTCGCCGAACTCGGAACGCCAAGATAGCAGGCTCGCCCCAGACCAACCCCTTCAACTGGGAATGTATGGCCGTTATGAAAAATGACGCTAGTTTAAGCCCGTCTCACACCGTGTCCTCGCCCGGCTCCTTGCTTCTGTCACACCGATTTATCCAGACGCTATCTTACACCCGAATTTTCGATTTGCAAGCAGAGACGGTAAATAATGTCAAGTCCCCGTACGACCTTTCCCGTAGTGTTCCAGGCAGACAGTGGAAGATACCGCTCACTGACTATTTAGGGCTAGCCGTACGTTCACGAACTGATTGGGGAATAGTGTATCATCTCTATTGTCGAAGATCGCTTTGAGCGTCGCTGTCCCGGTCTCCGGGTTGATCTGATTGTCGATCGCAGTCAGGCGTCCGGTAGCGAGTTTCACCGTGAAATCCCGGTTCCACGCCTCCACCGGCGGTTCCGCCCCCGCCTTCAGCAGCACTCGCACCCGGGGCAGGCTGTCTTCCGGAATCTGAAATAGAACCGCCATCGGCTGGACCTGACGGATCACCACGATGCCGGCACTATCCGTGGCATGAACCATGTTGCCGGGGTCCACCAATCGTAACCCGGCCACGCCCGTAATGGGTGCGGTGATCTGGGTGTACATCAGGCGGACCTTGGCGTTTTCGACGGCGGCCTTGTCGGCCTGAATTCCGGCTCTGAGGGGCGTCGCTTCGGCAGCCTGCGCGTTTTGCGCGAGCAGCGTAACCAGTTGCGCCTCGTCCGATTCGAGCTTGCCTTCGGCCTGAGTGAGTTGGAATTGATAAGGTTCGGGATCGACCGACGCCAACACCTGCCCGGCCTTGACCACGTCTCCCTCCTTGAAGCTCATCGAAATGAGCTGGCCATCGATCCGGGGCCTGACGGTAACCGTGTAGAACGGGGCGGCGTTGCCCAGCCCAGTCAGGTAAACGGATGGCTGCGCAGGCCTCGCGGTCTGCGCGGATTGCCGGACCGGGAGCGATTCCACCACATGCGGCTGCTGCGCTGAATTCTGCGCCGGGACCGGGGACGGTGCCGCAGGCACGCTCTGTGGACGCGCCGCCGCCACCACGTAGGCGAGGGGCGACGCCAAGGCCAGAATCGCCGCCACCGTCCAGCGGGTAACTCCGCGGGAAAGCGAGGTTCCATCCAGGATGCGGTCAATGCGTTGGTCCGGCCGGCCATATCGCGCCATCGGCACACCGGCCGGGCTGGCACGCCGCACCCCCCGCTGCACGAACTCCAGCACCATTTCCGCGTACCGGGCGCGATCTCGAGTCACAGCGATCGCCGCATCGTCGCTGGCTTCCTCAGCCAGCCGCACAATCCGCCTGTGCAGCCACCAGGTGAGTGGGCTGAACCACAGCAGGGCGCGGTGAACCGCCGAGAGCAACTGCACCGCCGGGTCGCAGCGGCGGATATGCGAGCGCTCATGCGCCAGCACCGCCTCCAGTTTCGCGCCGTCCCACTGGGGCCAGTCCGCGGGGAGCACAATCGCCGCGCGCCCGATGCCCAGCGCCACCGGCGCCGCCAGGGACCTCGACGTGCGAATCGCGATTCCCTCCGTTACCTGGCCGGTCGGCTGGCTGCTGCGCAGTAAACGGCGGCTCGCCGCCAGCCCGGCGCAAAGCCGGAGCAGCAGCGCCAAAGCAGTCAGTACATATAGGACAAGAGCGGCGTCCGCCCATCCGAAGCGCGCCGTGCCGCCACTAGTCGGATTTGCGTCTCCGCCGTTTGCTCCGGATACGGGAACCGCCAGCCCCCGCGTGGCCCCATCGACCGCCACCGGCCCCGCAAGCGGACGCGGCACGCCCCGCATCACAGCCAGCGGCATCTGCGGCAGCACAGCGGTAAGAGCCGGAATCGCCAGGGAACCGGCGAGCACCACAGTCCACGCCGCCAATCGGACCGATGGATCTTTCACCCGGAACAACCACAACAGCAATGTTCCGCTCAGGATCAGAATCGAAGAACGGAGCGCCCACTCCGCCAGCAACTGTAGCGTGGTCATTCCTTTTTCTCCTTACGAGACGCAATCTTCTCCAGCAGGTGCTGTAATTGTTTCGGCTTCAACACCTGGTTATCCACCAGCCCCACCAGCAACTCCTCCACCGATCCGTCGCAAAAACGATCGATCAGTTGCTGCGCGGCCTGTACCGCTACGTTCCGCCGCGTGTCCGCCGCGCGATAAACAAACGTGCGGCCATCCACCTTATGGGTCACATAGCCCTTTTCTTCCAGCTTCCGCAGAATCGTGCGAACGGTGGAGTCCTTGAGCAGCCGCTCACCCGCCAGCCCTTCCCGGCACATCTCAGCCGTGCAATCGGGATGCGCCCACACGTAATCCAGAAGCAATTGCTCCAGCGGGGTGGGTGGCTTGCGCTGGCTACCGTTAAACATTTTAATGTTAATTTATTTAGCACTTATCGCGGGCGATGTCAAGTCCTCTCGACCAAATCCGATTCCGTCCTCCACTCGTATACCGGGTGTCGCGGCTTCGCGATCGTCACGATAAGGAGAGGAAATGAGATCACACGTTTACAGGCTGGGTGCGGCAGCGCTGCTGCTGGGTAGTTGTGCCTTGGCCGCCAGCCACCGCAACGGCCCTTTGTTGCTGGAAGACCAGACTGCCAACCTCAACGACTTCTACATCTTTCGCAGCTATGAGAGCGGCAAAAGCAATAACGTTGTCATGAGCATGAGCGTTCAGGGATTCCAAAACCCCGACAACGGTCCGAGCTATTACAAGTTCTCGGATAGCGTCCTGTACCGTTTCAACATCAACAATCAGCGAGGTCTGGACGGGCGTCCGGATTTGATCGTGGACGTACAGTTCCAGACTCAGCTCCGCCCGAACCCGACCTTTGTTTCCTATTTCGGAACCTTGAAGAGCATCGACGACCCCGGGATTTTCCTATACCAGACCTACACGGTGATCATCCGCAACGCGAACACCGGGCAAACCACGTACATCACCACCGACGCTAACGGTCATCCGCTCTCCGTGGCGCCGCCGAACATGGGTCCGAAATCCACCCCAGCCTACGAGGCTACGCTTGGCCAGCCCTCTGTGTTCACGCTGGCCAACGGCTGGCGCGTGTTCGCCGGACCGCGCGACGACGCTTTCTATTTCGATAGCGGCGCCACTTTCGACACGCTCAACTTCCGCGCCCCCGCGCCCGTCTTGACCGGTTCCGCCGATACCGGCGCGGGCGCGGCGTATCCCAATGCGGTGGATGGGTTCGCGGGCTATAACATCAGCCTGATCGCCATCGAGATGCCCATCACGGCGGTTACCGCCGATGGCAGTATGCCCACCAGTTCCACTTCGCCCACGGCCAAGATTGGCGCCTGGGCATCCACGCTGCGGCAACTCGTTACCGTGCGGCCCAGCCCGAGCGATCCGGTGAACTTCGGCGAGTACGTGCAGATCGACCGCGTGGGTAACCCCCTCACCGTGGAAGCTCTCATTCCGCTGCCCATGAAGGACTACTGGAACCGCAGCGCCCCCGCCGACGATGCGCAGTTCTCGCAATACATCGGCGCGCCTTTCTTCGTTTCCGGGATCCTCAACGGCGTGTTCGGTCTGACGGTGCCGCCGACACCGCGCAAAGACCTGCTGGGCGTCTACGTGCCCGATATCACCCGCATCGATCTGACCATTCCGCCGACGTCTCTCGCGCAGCAGAGCCGCCTCGGCCCTCTGGGCGGCGACAACGCCGGATGGCCCTTCGGCGGACGGCGTCCTAATGACGATGTGGTCGATATCGGCCTCCGCGCCCTAGCTGGTGTGCTCGTCCCCGGCTTCTCCAACACGCCGCCCCTGGGCGATGGCGTGAACGAAAACGACGTCCCCACCCTGGACCACTTCCCCTTCCACGCCCCGCCCCATGCCGGCTACCTGCACAGCCAGCAAAACGGCACTAACGGGAGAGGAACGGTCCCGGGCCAATAGAAAGATAAGCTCATCGCGGAGACGCGAAGGCGCGGAGGAAGAATCGGAGAAGATTTTTTGAGGCCTTCCCTCCGCGTCTTCCTCAGCGCCTCAGCGTCTCCGCGATGAAACAATGTCGAGGACATTTTATGAAAACTCTGATCTATCCAATTCTCTTCGCCTCACTGGCCCTCGCCCAGTCTTCTACGGCCGACCGCATTCTGGGCGCACTGTCGGAGCGCTCGCTGGCGGAAAAGGTCGCCGGAATGAGCACCGATGACCGCATCGGCATGTATAGCCTGATGGTCAAGACCAAACCCGACGATCTGCACTTTCAGGTGCTGTTGGCCGGCGCTTACATTCAAAAGACCCGCGAGACTACTGATTATTCCTACCTGGAGCGCGCCGCCAGCATCCTGGACAGCGTCATCTCCGCCGACAACACGCTGTACGAAGCGCACCGCCTGCTGATCGAAACGCAACTGGAGCGGCATCTCTTCGCCAAAGCGGCCGAGTCCTCGCGCCGCCTGATCAAAATGGACGGCGCCGACCCCTGGAACTGGGGCACCCTCGGCGATGCCCTGACGGAGATCGGGGAATACAACGAAGCTGCCGATGCCTATCAGAAAATGGTGACCCTGCGCCCCGACCTTGCCAGTTACAACCGCGCGTCCCACTTCCACTTCCTGTTCAACGACGTCCCCGGCGCCATCGAAATTATGAGAAAAGCCATTGAAGCCGGCAGCAGTTCCCCGGAAAACGTGGCCTGGTGTATGGTGGACCTGGGCAACATCTTTTTCAAATCGGGGCAGTACGATCAGGCCGCGCAACAGTTCACCACTGCCTTGCGGACGTTTCGCGGCTACCATCCGGCCTATGCCGGGCTCGCCAAAACGCAAGCGGAAACCGGCGACCTGAAGAACGCGATCGAAAACTACAAGCACGCCCAGGAAATCACGCCGCTGCCGGACTACGCCGCCGCACTATACGATCTGTACGAGAAAACCGGTCAAATCGCGCTCGCCCGAAAACAAATGGACCTGCTGGATGCCATCGACCGCGTCTCGCGCGCCACCGGCGAAACCGCCAATCGCAACCTGGTGTTCGCCTTTGCCGACCACAATATCAAGCTCGATCGCGCTCTGGAACTGGCCCGCGGCGAACTGGCATTCCGCCGCGACATTTATAGCTACGACGCGCTCGCCTGGGCGCTGTATAAGAACCACCAATACGCGGAAGCGCAGCAGTACATGGAAAAGGCCATGGCGTTGCAGACGCCCGAGCCTCTGTTCCGCAAGCATGCCGAAGCCATTTCACAAGCTTTACAGAGGGCCGCAAAATGAAAACCCTATCGCTTTTGTTTGTTCCGATGCTCACCTTGGCGGCCGGCCAGACGCCGCTGGAGAGGCTGTTCGACTCCAGATTGACAGCCACCCAGCGCGCCGGCGCGTGCTTCGAATTGCGCGGCGCGAAAGACGCGGAAACCATCGCCGCCATGGGCCGCGCCATGGAAGACCCCGGTCTGCTGGCCTGCGCCGCCGAAAACCTGCGCGTCGCCGGAGCCGTGGCGCCATTGCACGAAGCGCTAGCCAGCAAAAATGAGCAGGTACGCGCCGCCGCGGCGCGGTCGCTCGGCAGTTTCCAGCGGGTCGACCTGCTGGAACCGCTCAGCCGCGCGGCACAAGAAGAAAACATCCTGGTCGCCACCAATGCGCTGGCGGCCCTCAGCGAGTATCGCGACCCGGTAGTGATTCCGTTTCTTGCCGCGCTCGCGAGCAAAGGCGGCATGATTGGCGATATGGCCCTCGACCGCCTCGCCCTGCTGGACGCGGCTGGAGCGCTACGCATCGCCCGCGACCTGCTTTCCAGTTCGCAGGTGCCGGACAAACTGTACGCCATGCGGATTATCGGCGCGGGCGGCGACCGCAGCGATTTGCCCGCGCTGAAGAAGATCGCGGCGGCGGGCCAGGAAAATCTCGCTCAGCGCAATCGCGGGTTCGGATTTATTCCGCCCATCAGTCTCTCCCGCGCCGCCCAAACAGCCATGCAGGCCATCGAATCGCGGTAACGTCTTTAACGGCTTACCCCTCCTCCTCGACAAGTTGGCAATCAGTTTGCTAAGATAAATGGTAGATTTCATTGTGGTACTTCTGCCTGATACCTCTATCCCCGTCTTGCCGGTACCGAATACCCCCTGCAATCTAATCGAGGAGTAAAGCTAAGAGACTCTATGGCTTCCAACACCTATAATCAGGGCGCCCAAGTGGAGCACCAAAAGTTCGGCCTGGGTACAGTGATGTCCAGCAGTGAAGAACGAATCGTGATCAAGTTCGACGATCACGGCGAAAAGAAGTTCGTCACCGGTATGGTGATGGGCAGTTTGAAGAAGAGTGACCGGCAACCCCCCGCCGAAAAGAAGGGTGCCCGTAGAAAGAAGACCGCGCCTGTTACGGCATAGAGACGCCGAATTTAGAGGAAATTTTCGTTGAACGCACGCCAAAAACGAATGTTCGAAGAAGCCCGGAAGCGCAATCCGGACTTTAAAATGCCTTCCGAAGAGCCCGCCAGCGAATGGAGCGAAGCCGATCTGGCCTTGATCAAACAAGGAGTTGGCGATAAGTCCAGCCGGCCCTCGCAAGCCGGGGGCGAAGCCGGCGAAGCCGGTGCGGAAGCGCCTTCCGGGGAACAGACCGGGAGCGTAGTCACCTATTTCGAAGCCAAGGGATTTGGCTTTTTGCGGCCCGACGATGGAGGACGCGACATCTTCTTCCACGTCTCGCGTCTGGTGGAAGGCCTAGCCACAGACCTGCGGCCCGGCGCCAAGGTGATCTACGAGTTAGGCATGGACCGCACCGGAAAAATGGCGGCCAGCAGCATCCGCATCGCGCCGCCCGCCTGATCGCCGCGGCCATCGGTTATACTAAGAGAATCGCTGACGTGTCCCTGCGCCTGAAGTGACGCAGGGCTTGTGCTCTCATGTTCGACAACCTATCTGAAAAGCTGCAAAGGGTCTTCAAGAACCTGCGCGGCGAAGGCAAACTCTCGGCCGAGAATATGGAGAGCGCCCTGCGCGAAATTCGCATGGCGCTCCTCGAAGCCGACGTCAATTTCAAGGTTGTCAAGCAACTCATCGAAGCCATCAAGGTGAAGGCCATGGGCGAGGAAGTGCTTTCGGCCCTTTCACCCTCCCAGCAGGTCATCAAGATCGTCAACGAAGAGTTGATCAAGATTCTCGGTTCGCACGAATCCCGCCTGCGGTTTGCCAACGAACCGCCCAGCGTGTTCCTGATCGTCGGGTTGCAGGGTTCCGGCAAGACTACGTCCACCGGAAAACTGGCGCGCTGGCTCTCTAAGAACGGGCACCGGCCCATGCTCGTTTCGGTGGACGTCTACCGTCCGGCCGCGCGGGAGCAGTTGCGCGTGGTGGCGCGCGATGCCGGCCAGCCCATATATGAAGGCGCGCCGGGAGAAGCGCTGCCGCTGGAATTGACCCGGTCCGCGCGGCGTGAAGCAGTCAACAACGGCCGCGACGTGCTGCTCGTGGATACCGCCGGCCGCCTGCATATCGACGACGCGCTGATGGGCGAACTGCGGCAGTTGAAAGAACAGCTCAACCCGGTGGAAATTTTGTTCGTCGCCGACGCCATGACCGGGCAGGACGCCGTAAAATCGGCCGATGAGTTTCACAAGCAGCTCGGCATTACCGGCGTGATCCTCACCAAAATGGACGGCGACGCCAGGGGCGGCGCGGCGCTGTCGATTCGCCAGGTCACCGGTCAGCCTCTCAAATTCGTCGGTATCGGCGAAAAACTGGATGCTCTGGAACAGTTTCACCCCGATCGCGTCGCCAATCGCATTCTGGGCATGGGCGACATTCTGTCGTTCATCGAGAAAGCCAGCGAGCAGATCGATCAGAAGAAGGCCGTCGAGATGCAGCGCAAGCTCATCGAGAACGACTTCACGCTGGCCGATTTCCGCGATCAATTAAAGAGCATCCGCAAACTCGGACCGCTCAGTTCCCTGCTCGATATGATGCCCAAGGTGGGCATGATGAAGGAACTGAGCAACGTCAAAGTGGATGAGAAGGAGATTGGCCGCGTTGTCGCGATCATCGATTCGATGACTCCCCGGGAGCGGGCCAATCACATGATCATCAATGGTACCCGGCGCCGGCGGATTGCCAAAGGCAGCGGGACCAGCGTACAGGAAGTAAATCAGTTGTTGAAGCAGTATGCCGAGGCCCGGAAGATGATGAAGAGCCTGTCGGGCGGTTTGATGGGCAAAAGGCTGGGAAAAATGAAATTGCCCGGCGGATTTCCCTTCGATATTCCGGGATTGGGCAGGTAAAATAAGATTCGAATTTTGGAGTATAGATGCTGATGATTCGCCTGGCGCGGTTTGGCGCCAAAAAGAAGCCGTTCTATCGCGTAGTCGTAATTGAAAAAGAGCGCGCCCGTAATGGCCGCAACCTCGAAGTGCTGGGACACTATAATCCGCTGACCAAGCCGGCGAAGGTGCTGTTGAAACACGACCGCCTGGATTATTGGGTCAAGAATGGCGCCCAGTTGTCGGATACCGTGCAGCGGCTGGTAAAGAATAATCCGGCCGAGCAACCTCAGCCTGTGGCTTAGGTCGTATTTAGCAGCCGCTAACTGTAAAGAAGATAACGGCCAGTATTGGTAATGTGCGCGATTTTGCGTACTTAACGAGCGTCTTTCGCTACCATGAGCTTGTAGGAGGCGGGGTGCATGAAACAGTTGATTGAAGACATTGCCAAAGCTCTGGTTGACATCCCTGAGGAGGTTTCGGTCCAGGTAGTGGAAGGCGAGCAGGTCACCGTACTGGAGTTGAAAGTCGCACCCAGCGATCTGGGAAAGGTGATCGGCAAGCAGGGCCGCACAGCCCGTTCCATTCGCACCATTCTCGGTGCGGCCGGGATGAAGCTGAACCGCCGCTTCACGTTGGAAATCCTCGAGTGAACCAGCCTGAGGGTGCGTGGGTCACCATTGCCGTTCTGGGCAAGACCAGAGGCAATCGCGGTGAAATCACGGCCGTCTCTTTCAGCAGCAAGCCTGAACGTTTTCAAGCATTGAAGGAAGTTTACCTGTTCGGCGCGGGCCGGCGTTTTGAAGTGGAGTCCACCTGGTTCCACATGGGAACGCTGGTCTTCAAATTCCACGGGGTGGATACCATCTCGGATGCCGAACTGCTTTTTGGCGCGGAAGTGCGCGTCCCCGCCGGAGAGCGCGTTCCCCTGGAAGAGAACGAATTCTTTCAGTCGGACCTGATCGGCTGCGAAGTATTCGACGCCATCAGCGGGGCGCGCGTGGGCTGCGTGACCGCGTGGGAGGATGGCGGCGGTCACGGACTCCTGGTTGTGGACGGCGGTTTGTTGATTCCGTTTGCCCGTTCCATTTGTAAGCAGATCGATCCGGCCACGCGGCGGATCGCGGTAGAATTGCCCGCAGGCTTGAAGGACTTGAACCGGACGTGATCTTCCATGTGCTCACCATCTTTCCGGAATTTTTCGAGGGACCGTTCGCGCATGGCGTAGTGAAGCGCGGCAAGGATGCGGGGCTGCTGGATATCCGTATTCACAACCTGCGCGAGTGGACCAGTGACCGCCACAGGACCGTCGACGACCGGCCCTTCGGCGGAGGCGAGGGTATGGTGCTCAAACCCGAGCCTCTGTTCGCCGCGGTGGAAGCCATCTGGCAGCGGGACGTGCCTCCGGATCTGCCGCCTGCTCCCAACCGCAAGACCGTGCTGCTGTCGGCTTCCGGCCGCCCGTTCGATCAACATCTGGCCAATGCATACAGCCGCGAGGCGGCGTTGCTGCTCATCTGCGGCCGGTACGAAGGCGTCGACGAGCGGGTTGCCGAACACCTTGCCGACGACGAGATTTCTATCGGCAATTATGTCTTGAGTGGCGGCGAACTGGCCGCGGCCGTCGTCATCGACGCGGTGGCCCGTTTGATCCCCGGTGTGCTGGGCAACGAAACATCGGCCGCCTTCGATTCGTTTCAGGACACCGGTCACGGAGAAGGGCTGCTCGACTGCCCCCACTGGACGCGTCCCGCTGAATTCCGCGGGTGGAAGGTGCCGGACGTGCTGTTGAACGGGAATCACGAAGAAATACGGCGCTTTCGCAGGCAGTTGGCGCGCGAAAAAACGGCCCGGCTGCGGCCGGATCTCCTGGCGGAATAAGGAATTCTTCGCGCGGATCGTGTAAGATAAAGATTCAAGGAAATTTTCATGCAGAACGCGTTGCTGACGAAGTTTATCAACAAGAACAAACGGGCCGATGTCCCTGAGTTCCGGCCCGGCGACACCATCCGGGTCCACGTGAAGATCAAGGAAGGCGACAAAGAGCGTCTTCAGGCTTTTGAAGGGGTCCTCATCGCGCGCAATAATACCGGACTGGGCGAGAGCATCACGGTTCGCAAAGTCAGCTTCGGCCAGGGAGTCGAGCGTATTTTCCCGATTCACGCCAAGGTGGTGGACCACATCGACGTGGTGCGCACCGGCCGGGTCCGCCGCGCCAAGCTGTATTACCTTCGCGGGTTGAAGGGCAAAGCCGCACGGCTCAAGGAACGCCAGTAACGTCGCGGTTTCTCCATGCGACCCGAGCCTGCGGGTGGCACATTCCGATGCGAGGCAACCCTGGAACGGGAGTTGCGCGCGCGCGGCTTTCAAGCTGTCGCGGGCGTGGATGAAGTCGGCCGCGGATCGCTGTTCGGTCCGGTGGTGGCTGCTGCCGTGATCCTTTCTCCGGACCGGCCGGTTCGTGGACTCAATGACAGCAAATTGCTGGAGGCCGAGCGCCGCGAGGTGCTTGCCGAACGAATTCGCGAGCGCGCGGTGGCGTGGGCCATCGCGGCGGTGGATGCCGCCACAATCGATTCCATCAACATCTATCAGGCCTCGCGTTTGGCTATGCGAATGGCGGTAACTCGATTGAATCCGGCGCCGGATTTTCTGCTGATCGACGCGGTCTCGATCGAACTGCCCCTGCCGCAGCGTCCGCTCATCAAAGGCGACATGCGGTGCCACGCCATCGCGGCGGCGTCCATCGTCGCCAAAGTGTATCGCGACGCCTGTATGCGCGTCTGGGACCAGGTTTTCCCGCAATACGGTCTCGCCTCTCACAAAGGGTATTCCACTCCCGAACACTGCCAGGCCATCGAACGGTTCGGACCCACGCCGCTGCACCGGCTGAGTTTCGAACCGGTGCGCACGCACTCCCTCTTTCCCATGGATTACAATCCCCAAATGGATCTGTTCGACGCGGCAGGCGCCGCATGATGCCCGCCGAGCCGGAGCAGACCGGCCCGCAACCCGTTCCCGGCCCGCCGCGTGCGCGCTGGTATCACAAGGTCTGGGCGGTCCTGCTGATCACTTTCTGTCTGGAGATCGGGCTCTTCCTGCTGATCTTTCCCTGGACCGAATCGTGGGATAACAACTACTTCGCCAACTCCATCGCGCGCGTCCGCCAATACTGGGACAGCATGTATCTGCGGGGCGCGGTCAGCGGTCTCGGCCTGATTAACCTCTACATCTGCGTTGCCGAAGCCCTGCGTTTACGGCGATTTTCAAGACACTAGATCATCGTTCCAACGAAATACAACCGCTGCCATGCTGAAAGAGCTCGAAGCAGTCGAACCGGCAACCAAATCCACCGCCAGCGACGCGGTCGAGTTCTTCCGGGATGCCGGACCGCGTCAGGCTCCGCGCGTCGCCGACCTGCTTCCCCCCATCGATCGAACGAGTCTGGATATCTACTCGACGCCCCTTCCGAAGCTTATTGACGACCCGGCTCCGGTGGTTCTTCTCGCTTCGTTGAGCGCCGACGCGGCGACCGCGGCTGCCGTGCCCGTCCTCCCGCCGCCCACGATACCCGGCGAGCATCCCTGGGCCGAGATCGCCGCGCGCGCACCCGCAACATCAGACCCCGCCGCCGCTCCACCCCGTTCGTTGCAAACCGCCGACCTGGCGAGCGGCGCGGCAGCGCACCACACCATCAACGTGGTCAGCAGCCCGGCTGGAGCTCGCGTGCTGGTCGGCGAAAGCACCAACCCCGCATGCGAGACTCCGTGCAACCTTCTGGTGGCGGACGGCACCCATAATTTGCGTCTCGCGCTCGCCGGATACCAGGAAGAGAACCAGACGGTCAAAGTGTACGGGTCGGAACAAGAGTTGATGC
Source organism: Candidatus Sulfopaludibacter sp. (assembly GCA_031292755.1). Taxonomy (GTDB): domain Bacteria; phylum Acidobacteriota; class Terriglobia; order Bryobacterales; family Bryobacteraceae; genus Sulfopaludibacter. The sequence continues at coordinate 5,209 of JARLGM010000028.1, read as the reverse complement.
TGATCCTGAACCCGATCCGCGGCAGCGTCATGGTGGTGACAAGTGCTCCAGCACCCCTCACGGTAAACGGTACGGCGATTGACGCGCAGGCCCCGGCCGAACTTTCGCTGGCTCCCGGCGCCTACCGTATCGGCGCGCGAATCGGCGCCAATCTTCGCGAGCGCGACATCATGGTGAAGCCCGGCGCCCGCCTCCGGCTCGAAATCCAACCATAGTACAGGCGCTGCCGCTCCAGTTATTGAGCTGAACGATAGGACACGAATTGGATTGTGGCGGAACCTTTTTCCTCCTCTGTCACGCCGACATCGGCTAAACCGGACAGCACGCGGCTGAGCAAAATCGAAGTTGCCGGTGGGGGCCGGGGTGAGGGTGACACCTTTGAGCGGAGACTGCCCGATCTTCGCCAGAAATGCGTTGAGCTTGAAGTCGACCGGCTCGGTGGAACGGACCCACTCGAAGAATCCGTTATGGGCGGCCAGCGTTTGGAGCAGCGGCAGGTTGGCGTCGTCCCCCGCGCCAAAAACCAGCGTGCGCGGGCGCTGCGCCGCGTTTCGTTTGCTCCATTCCGCCGCATACCACGCCGCCAGCCTGCCGCCCTGGACGGTTCCTTCGGTAGCGCCGCCGTCACCGATTAACATCAGGTACGGTTCGCTGGGCGCGGCTTGCGCCAGACCGGCGGCAAGGGCTCGCTCGAGATCGGTGCCGCCGCGAATCCGGCTGTTGCGGATGAACGCCAGGGCCCGCTCGATGTTGGCGGCGCTGGCCGGCTGGGGCTGCGGCGCGAACGCGCTGACTTCCGAATTGAAGAGCAGCAGGTTGAACGAATCGGCGGGTCGCAGGCGGCGGAGAGCGGCTTCGCAGGCGGCAAAACCGCGCTCCAACTTGTCCCATTGCATGGAGAGGGAGGTATCGAAAAGCAGAATCAGGGTCCGAGGGGACTGCGGGGCGGGGGAGCCCGCTACCGGCATACGCAAGAGAGCCTGCACCTGGAAGAAACCGGGACCGGAGAGGGCCTCCCGTTCGGCAATGACATGAAGCGTGTCGGCCTGCGACGGATCGAGCGTGTAGCGGACGGCGAAGTCTTCGTTCAGTCCCACATTGCTGCCGCTGAACTCCGCGCGGACCAGGTTCGGAGCGCGCTCGCGGATCTGAAGCGGATAGATTTTGGACACGGCCTCGAAATCGCGGATGGCGTGAGCGGAGTGCAGTTCGAGTTCGATAGTCAGCCGGCCGGCTACCTGCACGCCGAAAACGTCGGGTTTGAGCGGCACCACCAACTCGGAGCGGTACTGCTCGACGGCAACAGGATGCTGGTATTCCATCTCGATGCGCTTGGTGCCGAATGGCGGGATGGGTACGATGTGCGCGGTGAACGCCTGGCTCGGCAGGAACGGCGCGCCGCTCTCGCTCGCAGTCCGCTCCCCCATCTGGAGCAGGCCCGGATCGATGGCTTGGGACTTGGCCTGCTCGTAGATCTCGCCGGCACGGCGGCGCTCGAGGATAACGCCTGGTATGCGAGTGATATCGTCCCATACGGCAAAGTCGGATACGGTGGCTTTCCCTGGCAGGGCGAACTGGTAGACACCTTCTTTAATGTTGTCGGTGTGGTTGCCGAAGATCTGCCGAACCCGAACGCGCGCCGTACCATTGTCAATGCGGACTTCTATGGCCATTTCGTTGAGGGAGAAAACGGCCGGATCGGGCTGTTGCCGGTTGCCGGGAATGAGCACGCCGGTATCGGCGCCGGCGCATGCCGCGATGGCCAGAGAGAGCATGCAGAGGCGTTTCATCGCAGGGCTCCTTCCGCGATCCGCACCAGGCCGTTATCCGTCCCGGCGTACAGATAGCCGCCGCCGGCCGCCAGGGCGGTCACGTTCAGCGACGGCAGGCCCCCGGTGGTGCTGGTCCAACGGCCCGACGAGCGGTCGAAGACGAAGAGGCCGCGGTCGAGGCTGCCCGCGTAGACGCGATCGCCGCTGGCCATCAGGGCATTGGGATTCACAACGAACCCGTCGTTGAGATCGGGAAACGCGTGCCACTGGCCGCCGGGATCGAGCCTGAGAACGCCCGCGCCGTAGGTTCCGGCGAACCAGTCGTCGCCCACCCGGAGCAGGGCGGTGATCCAGTTGTGCTTCAGGCGCGAGTTGGCGGTGGTGTAGTTGATCCGGACAGTATCGTCGTCCAGTACGGAGAGTCCGCCTAAAGTGCCGGCGAGGGTGACGCGGCCGGGGGTCGCCACGGTGTAAACGTGATTGTTGACCAGCCCGTGGAAGACGTAGAGGCTGCGCACGCCGGAGCGATCGACGAAGGATAGACCGGCCGGGGTGGCCACCACCATGCCGCCCTCCCGAAAGGCGACGTCGCTGACGTGGTCGGCGAGGAGGCCGTCTTTGCGGCCCATGATCTGGCGAGGCCGGCCGGCGGAATCGAACAGCACCAGTCCATTCGCCGTGGCCACGGCCGTGCGGCCGCCCTCCGGGTCATCGACGATGCGGTTGATACAAAAGAGGGCATCGTCTTCGTGGTGCGCGGCGTGTTCCAGGCCCGCATTCACGATATCGAGCCCGCGATCGAAATATCCCACCCACAACCGGCCGCCGCTGAGAGCCAACGCGGCCACGTTGCGGTCGGCCAGGACCGAACCGGGCGCTGTCAACACGGCGCGCCAGCGCCGGGACGAGGATTCGAAGCGGTAGATGGCGTCGGGCCCACGGCGTACGGTGTGCCTTCCAGGGTGGCTAATCGATGGATGGGACCCGACGGGCCGTTTTCCGCCGGACGGACGTGCGCAACGGGCCGCGACTGCAAAGTTAAATTGAGAATCCCCTCATCTTCGGTACCCACCAGAAGGCCGTCCCCGCAGGGCGACACCGCGAGCGCCAGGAATCCGCGGGCAACGGTCCGAACCGGCCGCCCGCCCTGGAACTCCACGACGCCGAGCGGCGTCCCGACATAGGCCGGGCCGTCGCCCGCCGCAAGCGAGAGGACCTGCGGGTCCGGCAGCTCCGCCTGGAACTGCTCCAGTTGACCGGCATGAGAATGGAACACACCGGCGTCCAGGGTGCCGATCCACAGGTCGCTTTCGGAACCCGCCAGGGCCGTGATGTGGAGATCCTTGAGCCGGGCGTTCAGGGCGACAAGCCGCTGTCCATCGAAGGCCAGAACGCCATGCCGCTCGGTACCCAACAGGACGCGGCCCGATGCCAGGACCAGGACCGCGGTGACATTCCGGGAGCTTGCGTCGTGGGGCAGGATCTGCCGGAAGCGCGTTCCGTCGAAGGCCAGCAGGCCGGCTCCGCGGGTGGCGATGAAAAGCTCCGGCGCGGCGGAACCGGCGCCGATTCCCACTGACATTCCCGCCAATTCCGCGGGCGGCAATTCCATGCCGCTGCGGTAGGACCGGAGCAGCGCGCCATTACGATCGTAAAGGAATAACCCTGCGCGGGCGGTGACGGCGATTGTTTCCTTGTAGACGGCGATATCGCGGAACTCAGGAGCAGCCTGAATGGAATCGACGGCCGGCAGTAGCGGGCGATCGACTGGCAAGACGCGGAAGGGGAGTTCCGAATTGGCATGGACCTCCCTGACGGCCTCTTCTTTGGCGTGAGAGGCCCGCCAGATGACGAACGCGCCGGCAAAAAGCGGCGCGCTGAACAGAAGGGCCAATCGGACCCGCCACCGCATGGAGCGCCAGAGTATGGAAAGCATGTCGATTTCAAACAGGGTAGTCGGTAGCGGCCTGTCACTCAAGCCGGCTATCGAACCACTGTCCTCCGGCGACCAAAGGGCAATTCGGATGCCAGGGTCGCGAAGACATTTGAGGCCGGAAAAAGGGCCATTTCGCGACGATCGACCGTGTCCGCCGGGCCACGCATGTCAGAACTTCCACGATAAGGCGCTACGCGGGGGGATCCACCTGGTGTAAGATATCGCTTCGGAAGAGTGGAGTTTCCCATGCTGAAATTTGGTACTTTACCGCTCTGCGTTCTTGCTGCGATCACGGCCGTCGGTCACGCTCAACCGGCCCCGCCGGCTCGCGAGATCCCGCTTTACCCTGGGGTCGCGCCCGGCTCGGAGAATTGGAATTACCCGGAAAGGACCGCGGGAACTCCGGAGAGGCCGCAGGCGCAGAATATCGTTCGCCCCGTGTTGCTTTATTATCCGGCCGATGCGCAGAAGGCCGCCGGTACGGCTATCATTGTTGCGCCAGGCGGCGGTTATCGGACGCTTATGATGTCGTACGAGGGCGTCGATGTCGCCCAACGGCTGACTCAGATGGGTGTCGATGCTTTTGTTTTGAAGTACCGCACTACGTACGTCAATCCTGATGCACCAACGTCTTCGACCGGTCGAGGGGCCGCTGCCACGGGTCCGCAAGCGGGACAGAATGTGCGTGCGCTGGCGGGCGCGGACGGGCAACAAGCGGTCCGGCTGCTGCGGCAGCGAGCCGCCGAGTTCGGAGTCCTGCCCAATCGAATCGGCATTATTGGTTACTCGGCCGGCGGAGGGGTAGTCCTCTCGACGGTATACGGTCCTGCCGACGGCAGGCCTGATTTCGCAGCCCCGATCTACGCCGCCGGCGCGAATTCCAATCCTCCGCCGGCGGGAGCGCCACCGCTGTTCATCGCGGTGGCGGCGGATGACCAGACGGTCGGATACCAGGGGTCGATTGACCTGTTTGGAGCGTGGAGAAAAGCGGGGCTGCCGGCCGAGTTGCACGTGTTCCAGACCGGCCAGCACGGCTTTGGAAAGAAGGGCGGCGGCGCGGATCACTACCTGGACCGGTTCGAGGAGTGGCTGAAGCTGAACGGTTGGCTGAGCAAGCCCTCGAAGTGACGGAACGTGTGGGCCTACTTCAATACATCGCTGGCTTCGGCTTCGGCAACGAGGCGGGCGGCGTCCGCGGGCAGAAGGAAACGCTCGCCCACGGCTTTCGCGGCAGCCTTCCGAACTACATCGACATAGCCTTGGTGGGTCTTGTAGCGCTCTTGGAGTGAGAGCCGCGGCCATTTCCGGCTCGCCCATGCGTCCGCCGAGAGTTTGCCAGCCGGCTGCGCTGAAATTGGAAAGGTCTCCCAAGTGAGCGATAACCTGCTACCGGGACCGGTGTCGGTGCGAACGTTCTCGACCAGCTTCCAGTAGCGGTAGGTCTTGCCACCCTTTTTGACGACCGAACTACGGAGAAACATGGTTGTCACCCGAGCTGCGA
>JARLGM010000278.1 GCA_031292755.1 Candidatus Sulfopaludibacter sp. | reverse complement strand
ACCAATCGTAGGCATTGTCGAACACCACGTCGAACCGGCGCGTTGACAAGGCATCCTTCATGGCTTCCGGGTCGTTGCGGTCAGCCATGATGTTGTCTACGCGCTTGCCGAAATCATGTTTGGGTTTCCGGTGCAAGACCGTAACGTCGTGGCCTCCCTTCACCAGCTCCTCAACCAAAAGGCGGCCAATGAAAAGAGTCCCTCCGATGACCAGTACTTTCATACTCTCCTAGACAACTGAAGACGCGGCGGCGCCAAGCAGAGCTTTTTGGGCCCCCGCGTCTTTCAAAAGATACAGCGATTAATCGTAATATTCCAGTCCCAGGTGCGTAATTAGGTCTTCACCCCGCATCCAGCGCAAGGTATTCTTCAGCTTCATGAGCTGGATGAAAACATCGTGCTCGGGATAAAGCCCGGGCGCGTGCATGGGCGCCTTAAAGTAAAACGACAGCCATTCCTGAATGCCGCGCAAGCCCGCGCGCTGGGCCAGATCCATGAACAGCACCAGGTCCAGAACCAGGGGAGCCGCCAGAATCGAATCGCGGCACAGGAAGTTAATCTTGATCTGCATGGGGTAGCCCAGCCACCCGAAAATATCGATATTGTCCCAGCCCTCTTTGGCATCGCCGCGCGGGGGGTAGTACTCGATGCGCACCTTGTGGTAGAGGTCCTTGTACAGATCGGGATATAGCTCGTTCTGCAAAATGTATTCCAGCGCCGAGCTCTTGGTGACTTCCTTCGACCGGAACGAGCCCGGATCGTCCAGCACCTCGCCATCCCGGTTGCCCAGGATGTTGGTGGAGAACCAGCCGCTCACTCCCAAAAGGCGCGCCTTCAACCCGGGAGCCACCAGGGTCTTCATGAAGGTCTGGCCGCTCTTGTAATCCTTTCCGGAGACGGGCACGTTATTATTGCGCGCCAGTTCCAGCAGCGCCGGCATGTCCGTGGTCAGGTGCGGCGCACCGTTGGCGTACGGAATCCCCATCTTAAGCGCGGCATACGCATAGATCTGGCTGGGGGAGATCTCCGGGTCGCTCTGCTGCAGCCCGCACTCGAAATCCTTCAGGGTGGCATGCACCGGCGCGGCCTCATGATAGACCTCGGTGGATCCGCACCAGATCATCGCCAGGCGGGAGACGCCGGTCCGCTCTTTGAATTTGCGGATATCGTCCATGACACGCTCGGCGTAATCCATTTTGGATCCGCCGCTCATGACATTGGGACCGTTGATACGCTTGACGAACTTCTGGTCGAACACCGCCCGCATCGGCTTAATCGCCGTCAAAGGCTCCTTAAGTTGTTCCAGCAGCGTCATTTCCAGCACGCCTGCCTTGACCGCGGCCTCGTAAGCGTTGTCATCGAAGATGTCCCAGCAGGCCACTTCCAGGTCTTCCAGCCTGGCCAGCGGAACAAAGTCCTTGATTGCGGGGCTGCGCCCCTCGGTCCGCTTCCCGAGCCGGACCGTTCCCATCTGGGTCAAAGAACCTACCGGTTTTCCCATTCCTCGCTTGATGGCCTCAAGGCCGGCGATGAACGTCGTCGTCACTGCGCCCATACCGGGGATCAGCACTCCCAGTTTGCCTTCCGCGGGCGCAATTTGGACGTTGTCGTGATTGGGCAATGAAAGTCTCCTTCAGGGTCGAAATGCTATAATACCAACTCCATGCGAGATCGCGCGACGGCTACACTCACGACTATTGTCGTGGATGACGAACAACTCGCCTGCGACGAGCTTTCCTATCTGCTCAAGGATTTCCCGGAAGTCGATGTGGTTGCAACGGGTTCCAATGGCTTACAGGCAGTCGAAATGATCCAGCAGATGGAGCCGGATATTGTATTTCTGGACGTCCACATGCCTGGTCTGGATGGCATGGGGGTAGTCCGGCGGCTGCGCGAAAGGGATATCGAGCTGCCGTACTTCATCTTCGTGACGGCCTACGATCAGTATGCCGTGGAAGCGTTTCGCCTGAAGGCCATGGACTACCTGCTGAAGCCCGTGGATAAGGGCCGTCTGGCCGAAACCATCGAGCACGTCCGCCGCACCATTCAGGATAAGAGAGCGCCGGATGCCGCGGCGGCGCCCAAGGCCGCACCCGCGGCGCCCAAGACCAAGCTGCTGGTGCGGGCGAACAACCGCAATTTCATCGTGGACGCCAACGACGTGATCTATGCGACTATCGACAACGGGCTGATCACCCTGGTGACCACCAATATCGAAGGCCACTCCAACTACCGGACGATCGAAGACCTGCAGGCCAGCCTGGACCGCGAGTTGTTCTGGCGCGTGCACCGCTCTTACCTGGTGAACATCAACCGGATCAAGGAAGTGGTGCCGTGGTTTAAATCCAGCTACCAGTTGCGTATGGATGACAAAAAGCACACCGAAGTGCCGGTGAGCCGCGTGCAAACCCGTAGATTGCGCGAACTCTTTAAGCTGTAACCGGCCGTATCAGACGCCTGCGCTGAGCGCCGTTTCGGCTTCGCCGGCGGTGGGGTAAATCGAGAGCATACCGTCCACGCCGGCCACCCGGAACAGCGTCTTCAGCCGGTCCGCGACGCCAACCAGGGCATACTTTCGCGACTCCCTCTGGCAGGAGACGTGGAATCCGAGCAGCGATCCCAGGGCGGCCGAATCCATATACGGTACGTCGTGCATGTCGATCAGCGTGACCGGTGCGGAATCTTCTCGAATCACGCTCTGAAATTCAAAAACGTCTGCCAGGGTGAACGGGCCAGTCACTTTCAAGATGTGGACTCCTTCGCGTGTCTGCGGCAGCCATTCGAGTTTAAACTGGTCCATTCCACCAACTCTACTATGCCGATCGACCGCCGCTCAACCGATAACGGGTTACAGATTCGTGACGAGTTGGCGAGCCCTGCCCTCTCCCGCGCGGTCCGGGCCGTCACCGGCCGCCTTCCCGGACTCAGCGGGCCGCCGATTCGCCTCCAGCGCGCGAGTGGCCTGCGGGACCGCCGCGGACCGGTCCACGCCGGTTCCTTCCTCCGCGAACGCCGCATCGTGTTCGATTGCGCTCACGCCGAGTTTCCGCGGATTTTCGTGCACGAACTGTTTCACTTCGTTTGGCTTCACCTGGGTAATCCCAGGCGCCATTCCTGGGAAGCGCAATTGGGCGCGGAGTGGCGCAGGGGGCATCGCGGGGAACTGGGCTGGTCCGCACAATGGCGAAAAGAGGCCCTGACCGCCCATGATGTTGCCCGCCGTAGCCGCGCCTGGCGTCTATACTGCTGCGAAAGCTTCTGCGACACCGCTGCCTGGCTCTATTGCGGAGTTGCCGGCCACCCGGAGTTCACCCTTGCCGGAAATCCGCGCCATGCGCGGCGCCGCTGGTTTCTTGTAACCATTGAAGCCCGGCAATTATCGATATAATTGAACCAGGACAGATTCTGTGACTTCCCTCCGTCTCATTGCCGCTGGCGCTACGGCACTCCTCCTGGGGTTGACCGGCTGCGCTGACCTGAGCAGTTCGGTGAGTGCGGCCTCCGATTTGAAACCCCTGGACCAGCGTCACGTGGCTCCGGATTTCGCCCTGAAAGACGGCGACGGCAAGGTGGTGCACCTTTCCGATTACAAGGGCAAAGTGGTGGTCCTGGATTTCTGGGCTACCTGGTGCGGTCCATGCCGCATCGAAATTCCCTGGTTCACGGACCTGGAACGGAACCACAAAGATAAGGGGTTTGAAGTTGTCGGCGTCTCCATGGACGACGAAGGATGGGAAGTGGTGAAGCCGTTCCTGGCCGAAGTAGGCGTCAACTACCGCATCGTGATGGGCACCGACGCCACGGCGCAGGCGTATGGCGGCGTGGACGCGCTTCCCACCACATTCCTGATCGATCGGGAAGGAAAAATCGCCGCGGTCCATGTCGGGCTCGCAAATAAAAAGGATATAGTCAATGGCGTCGAACAGCTTCTCCAGGACTCTCCCAAAGTGGCTGATGGCCGGAACCCTCTGCCTGTCGTTCCTGTGGGCGCAAAATAACGGCCACCTTTCGGTAGGCGAAGTTCAAAAGGTGGCGGGGAAACGCAATGCCGCCGTGCAGGCGAAGATCCCCCTGTCGGTAGACCCGGGCTATCACGTGAACAGTGACAAGCCCAGCCTCGACTATCTGATTCCGCTCAAGCTGACGTGGGATAAGAGCACCATGAGCGCGCTCGAAGGCGGGACAATTCTCTACCCCAAAGCCACGCAGGAGAAATACGATTTCGAAGAAAAGCCGCTTTCGGTGTTCACCGGCAATTTCGATTTGACTGCGAACTTCAAGGTCGCACCCAACGCACCCGCGGGGCCGGGCGTAGCGGCCGGCAAGTTGCGATACCAGGCCTGCAGCAACAAGGCCTGCTATCCGCCGAAGACCGTAGACGTCACTGTCCCCTACCAGGTGCAGTAGGAGGTCTTTGTTAGTCCATCTGGGAGCGCTCTTCGTCGGACGGATTCGTCGCGGGAATTCTTCAACGTCAGGCCCAACTCAGCCACGACCATGTAGAACTTTCGGCGGAATCAATCGCGTGCGCTGAACCGGATCGTGAACACGGGACGACAATGCGTCCGCGCGCTGTTCGAGCGCTACGAGGTTCCTCTCAGCCGAACGTGGATGGCCTTGGGTCCTTCGCTTCTTAAACCCCGGCTGAGAGAGTTCATGCGGGGCCGGAAGACGAACCTGCCCCTGTGTGCAGCACAAGGCATGGTTCTACCGGGCGATTCCTTGCGGTGGCTACCACTCCTATCTCCTTGAACGCGCCCGCATTATACCAGCCGTCAGAATAACGATGCCCAACACTACTATTAAACTGCCGACTAATACAGCCGGGGATATGCCGCCGGCTACGGCACCTATCCCCCGACCTATAGTACTTTTGATTCGCGTTCCTTGATACACCATAACTCCACCAACACTCATGAGAATCAGTGCGGCAGCGAAAACACCAACGGCGTAGCGCATTCTCTTTACTCTTTACTCTTTCTTGGCTAGGCTCCTTGCGGAGCGATCACAATCTCCAGTTGTGGATCAACTTCATCCAATCGGGTGTGGATCTCATACTGGACATTGACATTCAAGGCCCGCGGACACGGTGAAA
>JARLGM010000277.1 GCA_031292755.1 Candidatus Sulfopaludibacter sp. | reverse complement strand
CCTGTTTTCATGCGATTCCTCTCGCCTTGATCAGCTCGCCGAAAACCACGCTTTCGAGCGATTGCGTCGTGCAGATTCCGGCGTAGCGGCCGCCGCCGCGCAAGGCGCGTGTTTCAATAGCGGCGGCATATTCGTCGAACGCTTGCGTGTAGCGGCGGCGTGCGGCGGCGTCGAAATCGAGCTTGAGGGTGGCGCCGGTTTCGGCATCGCGCAGGTCCAACTCGCCCGTCCATGGCGGTGTGCGGTCTTCCTCCGCCCACACCTGGAGCAGCATCAGCTCATGACCGAAATCGGAGAGATATTCGAGCGCTTTTTCGCAGCCCTGGTCGTCCAGAAAATCCGAAATCACGATGATCAGGCCGCGCTGCGAGTAGGTTTCGATAAACTCCCGCATCACGTGGACGTAGTTGGTGACGCCGCCGGCTTTGAGCGCGGATAGGCTATCCATCACACCCGAAAAGCGGTGACGGCCGCCGGAGGAAAAGATGCGCTGCCCCAGCCGGTCCGAAAATCCGTGCACTCCGATGCTATCCAGGCGCACCAAGCCCACGTAGCAGAGCGCGCCCGCCAGCCTGCGCGCGTAGTCGAACTTCTGGCCGCCGTGGGCCGCCATGGAAGCGCTCACGTCGAGCAGCATGCGCACCGGCACACGCGGCTCTACCTGGAACATTTTGAGAAAGAGCTTTTCCAGGCGCAGGTAGGCGCGCCAATTGACGGCACGCAAATCGTCGCCGTGGTGAAAATTCCGGTGGTCGAGGAATTCCTGCCCGGAGCCCGCGAACCGCGACCGATTGTGCCCGCCCACCAATCCTGGAAACGACTTCTGCCATTGGATGGTCAGACGCTCCAGTTTTTCCAGAAATTCCCGGTCTAGCAGCGGGATGGACGGCATACGGTACCTACGTGGCGGAAGCTGCGGCCGTTACGCCTTTAATGATGGTTTGTAGAATGGTCTCCGGCGTCTGGCCGTCGGCATGCGCGTCGAAATTCAGAATGATGCGATGCCGCAGGACGGCCGCCGCCACGTGTTCGATATCGTCCACGGCCAGGTGAAAACGGCCGCGCATGAGCGCCAGCACGCGGCCGCACTCCACCAGCGCCTGGGCGCCGCGCGGCGAACTGCCGTAGCGCACGTACTTCTTGGCCAGCTCGTGAGCTTCCTTCTGTTCCGGCTGCGTCACCATGACAAGCTGCACGGCATATTCCTGCACGTGCGGCGCCACCAGCACCTGCCGGCAAACGTCTCGCACCTCCAGGATGGCCGCCCGATCGAGCACCGGCACCGGAACCTGCTCCTCCCGCTGGATGGTGCGTTCCACGATGCGGTTCAGTTCTTCGCGGCTGGGATAGGTCACCAGGATCTTCATCAGGAAGCGGTCGAGCTGGGCTTCCGGCAGCGGATATGTGCCCTCCATCTCGATGGGGTTCTGCGTGGCCATCACCAGGAACGGGCGATCCAGTTCGTGAGTGGTGGTGCCGCTGGTGACGGTGCGCTCCTGCATGGCTTCGAGTAGCGCCGATTGGGTCTTGGGAGTGGCGCGGTTGATCTCATCGGCCAGCACCAGGTTGGCAAAAATCGGGCCCGGCTGAAAGCGCAGGGCTTTGCCGCCGCCCTCATCCGTATCGATGATCATGCTGCCCACAATATCGGCGGGCATCAGGTCCGGCGTGAATTGAATGCGCGAGTAGCGCAATTGCAGGGCGCGCGCCAGGGTTCGCAGCAGGGTAGTCTTACCCAGTCCCGGCACGCCTTCCAAGAGGACGTGGCCGCCCGCCAGAAGGCAGATCAGCACACCTTCCACAACGTCGTCCTGGCCCACGATGACTTTAGCTATCTCCCGGCGGACGGCATTAAGCCGGTCGACAGCGAATTCCAGTGTCGCTTGGCTTCCCACGCTCTTCATTGTAGAGCACGCGAAAGGCCCTTCCCGGCCCGAGGGGGAAAGTCGTGAGGGGCGATGTCGGCCAGGCAGCGCCGCCGGTCACCCGTGCAGTTGGCGGAAGTACTCCAGGTCTTTCCGGACGGCGTCCATGGGCGAGTCGTCCGAGTTTTCCTGTGTGATGACGTAGGAACGGACTCCGCCCCTGCTTTCGGCCGCGGCAAAGATCTTCTTCCACGGCTGCCCGCCCTGGCCCAGCAGCGGGTAGCGATTGCGTGCGTTGCGCGGCCAGTCCGTGCAGAGAATGCAGTCGGTTCGCCCGGGATACTGCTCGATGAAAGCGACCGGGTCCGCTCCGCCTTCGGCCACAAAGGCAACGTCGTTCTGAAACATCACGTCCTTGGCGCCGGCAATGATATCGATGGGGCGAATGCCATCGATCTTACGGAACTCGATCGCGTGATTGTGAAACGCGCAGGTCATCTTCACCGCGCGAAGGCGTTCGGCGGCTTGCTGCAGCCTTTCGGCCAGGCGCTTGTATCCGTCGAGGCCGGTTCCCTCGAAGCCGTGATATGGGTTCGAGCCGGTGGTGGCCGCCAACCCGCGGGCGGCGACGATGCTCTGGGATCCCAGAATCTGGTTTAGCTCCATGGCCCGGATCAATCCGTCCGGTGTGAAACTGGACGACTCGCTATAGGTGGCCAGACACGGCAGGCCGAGGTCATCGAGCTGCTTGCGGACCTGCCTGGTGTATTCCGGAGTCCAGTAGAAATAGGGCGCCCAAAACTGAACGCCTTCATAGCCCATCTTCGCCACGGCGCGCAAGGTACCGAAAAGATCGCGCTGCTCCTCGTCGCGGACCGCCCAGATCAAGAGTCCAACCGGCACGCGCGCGGGCGTCTGGGCAGGTGCGACCGTAGCTATGGCGGCCGCGGTCGTCGCCATGAATGCACGGCGCGAAACGGATTGGTTCCTCATTTCACCTCGCGGAATTGACGGTAAAGACCTAGTTATAGCTGATGGCGATTGGCCGGTCTACAAGAAGGTGGAATACGTAACGGACGGGGCTAGGCTTGGGCTTGAACGCCGGCTTGTTCGCTCATGTGCTGCACCAGCACACCGACTACGGCGGCCATTTCCGAAAGCGCATGGCGCGCCTGCTCCGGAGCAGCCGTCTTCGTCAGGCGGTAATACCATTGCATCACCCTGTAGTCGACCACCAACAGGCGATCTTCTAAAGAGTCGAGATTCAATCCGGCGGCGTGTTCCAGCAGATAGGTGAGAAGCCGATAATCGTGGGCCAGCATCTGGTGCAAAGCGTCCAGATTCGCACCAGGCTGCAACTGTTCTTTTACCCGGGCAAAACCGAACCGCTGATCCAAGATGGCGGACTCCGCCGGCACGCTGCTTCGCAGCAGCAGCAGACAACTATAGCGGAACCAATACACTAGCAGAACAAACGAGAATCCAATGATTAAAACGCTGGCTACCATTCGCGTTCTTTCCCATGAGGTACTAGGTCAGCCATGACTGAGCATACCACTCAAACAATTGCAATGCAACAGCTTTGTCCCCGATGTATACATTTACACTAGTACCCTGATCGGCACTACTGGTACCCACATTTGGGGGAACACAGCCGCGCATCTGGGCGTACCTTCTCTAAAGTGAGGTAACCGATGAAACTCAAGCACTTGGCGCTAATCTCCAGCACCCTCTGCCTGGCCGGCTGCATGGCGGCTATCCCGACGGGTCCCACGCAATACGACTCGCGGACCGTCGAGAGGGACAAATCCGCGCTGGTTTCGGTGAACCTGGAGATGGGCGCGGGAGACCTCAAAGTCGGCAGCGGCACCAGCAAGCTGGCGCAGGCATACTTCACCTACAATGTGCCGTCCTGGAAGCCTGTGGTGGACTACAGCCCTGGAAACCTGACCATCAGCCAGCCGGGGAGAACGCACTCACACCTCGGCCATACCAAATACGAATGGGATGTCCGATTGGGTCGGGAGATCCCGTTCGATTTGAACGTCCGTTGCGGCGCCGGCCAGGCACAATTGGATCTGGGGTTCCTGGATTTGCGTTCGGTGGATGTCCAGATGGGCGTCGGCCAGATGCAGATGGACCTGCGCGGCGATCCGAAGCACGACTACGCGGTCCACATCCAGGGCGGTGTTGGGGAAGCCACCGTCAGGCTGCCCACCAGAGCGGGAGTCTACGCCACTGCCCAGGGAGGTATTGGAGAAATCTCCGTGCGCGGCCTGCGCAAAGATGGCGACCATTGGGTGAACGACGCGTATGGCACGTCCAAGGTCAAAGTGCGGGTGGACGTGAACGGTGGGATCGGGCACATCGCGCTGATCGGCGAGGAAGAGTAGGGCTGCTACTCCACCACCACGACCGTGACTTCGCCCGGTCCGTGGACACCGCGCACCAGGATCTGTTCGATATCGGCGGTGCGGCTGGGCCCGGTGATCAGAACCATGGAGCTGGCGGCGCCGGCCGGATCGGGCAGTAGGGAAAACAGTTCGTCGAGGCCGCTGAGAATGCGGCTGGCCGGTAGCAGCGCGATATGCGCAGGGGGCACCAGCGAAATCATGCGCGCCTCCGCGGGGCTCGCCAACAGCACCAGGGTTCCGGTGTCGGCCAGGGCATAATCGGCGCTGGTGATTCCCACGCCGGCCGAAATGCAGGCTGCCCGCAATTCGTCGCGCTGCAGAAAGCCGGAGCGCACGCCGGCCAGAGCCGTAATGCCGCACTCTTCGAGAAACGCTGCGTTCGAAGCCACCGCGCTCCTGCCGTCCAGCGCGGCCGCCACGAAAGCGCGAGCGTCTTCCGCCGTGGCCGCGCGGTAGGTTTTGCCGGCCAGCGCTTCCACCGACCGCAGCAGGCCGGCGATGCGGGCTTCACGATCCACTTCCGGCAGGCGGATGCGCACCGCGGGCGGTTCGGCAATCGCCTGACCGGCGCCGCGCCCAAGCGCCGTGCGTACGCGATGCAGAATGCTCTCTCGCGACATCAGCGGCGGCTCCATAACTGGCGGAAGCTGTGGGCATGCGGCTCGGTCAGGGCAAATCGCTCGCGCAGCCGCGGAGGCATGAGCGCCACACCCAGCGGGGCCGCCAGCGCGTAGATGCGCGGGTGCGACGCCATCCAGGCGAAAGCGCGAAAGGCAAGCTTCTCCAGCCGGTTGCGCTTCTCGCGCGCCTCGCTCTTG
>JARLGM010000276.1 GCA_031292755.1 Candidatus Sulfopaludibacter sp. | reverse complement strand
TTTCCAGGACGCGACGTCCGTGGGGGGATGGCCGGTTTCGGGGAAAATGCAGCATTCCAGAGTGCCGCGGAAGAAGAGCTTGCGTCCGTTGAGATAGAATTGAGCGCCTTGGGTTTTGAGGTCGCGACAACCGAATGTCACGTCGCGGCGGTCGCGATCACCCAGACTCGCCGATAAGGTATGGACATTCGGATTAAATTCGTCCCATGGCGCGAGGGGGGCCGAGGTTCCGTCTTGGAAGCGCATCTCGGTCTCGAACTGGCCGCCTCGCGCATCCCAGACGACTTCCAGTGATTTCCGGCGGCCTTCCACAAACAGGGTCAGCGTATCTCTGCCGTCCGCGCCCGTGACATTGCCGAGCAGCCCTTTTACAAGCAGCGTTTGGGACTGAGATTGCGGATAGACCTGCAGGTCCTCAATCCAAACTGGATCGGTTGCCCGCAATTCGATCTTGCCGGCGATGCCGTTCCAGTTTCCCTGGGTGTGATCGGTTATGGCGTGGGAATCGGTTCCGATATCGATCACCACCCGGTTATCGACTCGAATCGTGAGTTGATAACTGCCCGGCGCCAGCAGACCGAAGTCACATTCGTGCGGCGTGGAAAGGCTTGAATTTTCGGCGACAAGCTTGCCGTCAAGCCAGACCATGGTCTGCCAGTGCGGGCGCTCGAGGAAAAGAACGACGCGTTTGCCTTTCCAGGACGCCGGAACGGTGATGTGCCTCTGATACCAGGCGGGCGCCTTGTAGTAAGTCTCCGGCTGCAACCAGAAGGGGACCTTCATGTTTCCCGGCTGGCGATAGGCCGCATAGTCGGAAGAC
This sequence comes from Candidatus Sulfopaludibacter sp., assembly GCA_031292755.1. GTDB lineage: Bacteria > Acidobacteriota > Terriglobia > Bryobacterales > Bryobacteraceae > Sulfopaludibacter. Next base: position 4,294 of record JARLGM010000276.1, on the reverse strand, counting down.
GTGAACCATGACCGGTCGAGAATGCTGCCGGTCCACGGCGTATCGACGCCGATGGGCGTCCCAATCCCCTGCTGCGGCAAGCTCGCCGGAAGCATGGTGCGCTGCGGCAACTGGGTTTGAAACCAGGTCTCGCGCAAACCGCGATCCTGCTCGTCGTGCGCGAAGCGCCAGGTCGCATCCAGCGGTTGAGATGAGCCGCTGCCCGCCCCGGCGGCTTGGGGCATACCGGGAGAACAGACGCTCAGCGCGGCACCGGCCGCGAGCAACTGGATGACGTCTCTTCGGTTGGAAGCACTCGAACCTGCGGGTGTCGCAGCTCCACGGCCATGCTGCATGGGCGAATCTCCTACCCGCTCCTGACCTCCCAACCGGGGCGAAGAATTCAGGCGCTGCGCCGGTTACGCACACGGCTTTATAGGGGTTCAAGGTGGGCCACGGAAGCTTGTCAACCACCGACCGACTGACGCTAAATGGCCCCATGGTGAAGCCGCCGACGCCGCATCTTCTGCAACTGCCCGAGGCGCCGGCTCACCTGACGGGGCCGGTCAAGGCCTGGCGGCAGGCCGTATCGATTCAGACCTATGCGCCGCACGCGCCCACGCCCAACCCCATATTTCTGGAGACGCGGGTTTATCAGGGCAGCAGCGGCCGGGTTTATCCACTGCCCTTCATCGACCGGATTGCCACGGAGTCCGCTCCGCTTCTGTGGGACGCATGGCACATCGAGAATGATTTCATCCGGGTGATGATATTGCCGGAGCTCGGCGGACGCATTCACATCGGCTATGACAAGATCGCGGGCTATGATTTTTTTTATCGCCAGAATGTCATCAAGCCGGCGCTGGTGGGGCTGGCGGGCCCCTGGGCATCGGGGGGCGTAGAACTCAACTGGCCGCAGCACCATCGCCCCGCCACCTTCATGCCGGTGGAAGCCGAGATTGAACACCACGCCGATGGTTCCGTCACGGTGTGGTGCAGCGACCATGATCCGATGCAGCGGATGAAGGGTATGCATGGCGTGCGGCTTTATCCCGACCGCGCCCTGCTCGAACTCAACGTGCGTTTGTTCAACCGCACGCCTTATACCCAGACTTTCTTGTGGTGGGCCAATGTCGCCGCACGCGTGCATGAGCGATACCAATCCTTCTTCCCGCCCGATGTGCGGTTTGTCGCCGATCACGCCAAGCGTGCGATTACCCGTTTTCCGCTGAGCGACCGGCCCTATTACGGCATCGATTATCCGGCGCGGGCCCGCGATGGCGTCCCCGATGCGGAGCAGCCGGCTGCATTCCGCCCTGATGGATCGTATCCGGCGAACGATCTGAGCTGGTACGCCAACATTCCGGTTCCCACCAGCTACATGGCCGTCGCAAGCGAAGCGGATTATTTCGGAGGCTATGACCATGCCCGGCAGGCGGGCCTGGTGCATGTCGCCAATCATCATGTCGCGCCGGGAAAGAAGCAGTGGACCTGGGGAAATCAGGAATTCGGCTATGCCTGGGATCGCAGCCTGACCGACGTGGACGGGCCCTATATTGAACTGATGGCCGGCGTCTATACCGACAACCAGCCCGATTTTTCCTTTCTGGCGCCTTGGGAAACAAAGGCCTTCACCCAGACTTGGATTCCCATCCACGCCATCGGCATTCCATGCGCCGCCAATGAAGCGGCGATCCTGTCCTTGACGGAGAACAACGGAAAAATTCGTATTGGTCTTCAAGTCACGCAGGATATGCCGAAGCTTGAAATCGCCTTGCGGGCGGGTGGCTCGGAAATACGACGCTGGCCAGTGGATGCTCGGGCCGGAAAACCGCTTTTTGTGGAAGCGCCAATGCCTGAGAGCGTCGATCCGGCGGAGTTGGCCGTGACCGTATATGGCAATGCGCAAGTCCTGATCGCCCATGATCCGGCCGCTGTCGCGCCCGCCGCGACGCCCGCCGCCGCCCGGGAGCCGCCGCAGCCAAAGGACGTGGCGAGCGGGGAAGACCTTTATCTGACCGGCCTGCACCTGGAACAATATCGTCACGCTACGCGCCGGCCGGAAGCCTATTGGCGTGAGGCGCTGCGGCGTGATCCGGACGATAGCCGCGTCAATAACGCGATGGGCCTTTGGCATCTGCACCGGGGCGAGTTCGATGCCGCCGTGGAGCATTTTGGCCGCGCCATCGCGCGCCTGACCGGGCTCAATCCCAATCCGCGCGATGGCGAGCCGCATTATAATCTGGGGCTGGTCCAGCGGCTGCGCGGCGATTTCAAGAAAGCCTATGATGCATTCTACAAGGCAACCTGGAACGCCGCCTGGCGCGGCCCCGCCTATTTCGCCCTGGCCGAGATCGACGGCATGCGGGGCGATTGGGAAAGGGCGAACGACCATCTTCGCCGCAGCCTCGCCGCGGAAGCGGACAATCTGAATGCGCGCAATCTCCTGGTGGTGGCGCTCGATCAGCTGGGCCGCCACGAAGAGGCACAGGACGCGCACCTGGCATTGCGCGCCCTCGACCCGCTGGACGTCGGCAGCCGCTGGCGCGGCAGGATCAAGCCCGCCACGGCCCAGGACCAGTTGGATCTGGCGTTCGACATGCTGCGCGCCGGCCGGCGCGAAGACGCGCTGCGCGTCCTGACATGCCGGGAGGGAGACAATGGTTCGCCTTCGCCCATGCTTTGGTTCGCCCGCGCGATGGTCGAAGCCGAGCTCGACCAAGGCAAGATGCACGCCGCCCTGGAGAATGCCGAAAAGGCCGATCTCGCCTTGTGCTTTCCCTCGCGGCTTGAGGAAATGCTGATTCTCCAGCACGTGATCGCCGTCAAGCCGGACAGTGGGTCGGCCCATTACCTCCTGGGCAACTTCCTCTACGATCGCCGCCGTCACCAGGAAGCGATCCATCATTGGCGGGAAGCGGCGCGCCTGCGCCCCGATTTTCCCACAGTATGGCGCAATCTGGGGATCGCACTCTTCAACATTGTTCATGACACGGCCGGGGCGCGTGCGGCGTTCGACCAGGCCGCTGCACTTGCGCCGTCCGACGGCCGCATTCTCTATGAGCGGGACCAGTTGTGGAAAAAGCTCGGCGAACGCCCAGAGCGGCGTCTGCAGGAAATGGACCGGCATGGTCCGATTGTGACGATGCGCGACGACCTTTCCATCGAGCGCGCCACCCTGCTGAACCAGCTGGGCCGGCCAGCCGAGGCATTGGAGCTTCTGTTGCAGCGACAGTTCCAGCCCTGGGAAGGCGGCGAAGGTCTGGTCCTGGCCCAGTATGTCTGGTCGCGCCTGCTGTTGGGCCGGGCTGCCCTGACACAAGGAATGGCGAAAGAGGCATTGGCGCATTTCGAGGCCGCCAGGCAGGTCCCGCGCAATCTGGGCGAAGCCAGGCATCCTCTCGCCAGCCAAAGCGACATTGATTATTGGGTCGGTGAGGCACATGCGGCACTGGGTGACCGCAGCGCGGCAAAAGCAGCCTGGGACGCGGCGACCCGCCAGCCTGGAGACTTCCAGCAGATGGCGGTGCAGGTGGTTTCCGACATGACCCATTGGACGGGTCGGGCTCAGATGCATCTCGGGAATTCGGCCGAAGCCAGCGCTATCTTCGAAGCGATCCTTTCGCATGCCGATGCGCTTGAACGCACCGAGCCCCGGATCGACTATTTCGCCACCTCGCTGCCCGACATGCTGCTGTTCGCGGATGACCTCGGACAGCGCAATCAAATAACGGCTCGGCTCTTGCGCGCGCAGGCCTTTGCTGGATTGGGCCGCAACGCCGAGGCGGAAGAAATTCTGAAATCCATTCTGGGGGACGACTGCAACAACATCAAAGCGGCGGACCTGCTTGAAGAGATAAATTCGTCACGCACAGGGGGCCGTTTTCATGCATGACATCGCCACCACACAGTTCGCGGAACCATCCGAGACCAATATCAATCTGACCTATGTCTGGCTGATCGCTTTCGTCGCGGCCTTTGGAGGGTTCCTGTTCGGCTATGACTGGGTGGTGATAGGCGGCGCCAAACCATTCTATGAAGCCTATTTCCGCCTGCACGATCCGCAAGCGATAGCCTGGGCCAACAGTTCCGCCCTGGTGGGATGTTTTTTCGGGTCCCTGGTCGCCGGACGCCTGAGCGACCAATATGGCCGCAAGACGGCCCTTGCCGGCGCGGCGTTGCTGTTCGCCATATCCTCCATCCTGACCGGATGGTCCTTTTCCTTCGTGGCATTTATTTCCTGGCGCATTCTGGGCGGCGTCGCCATCGGCCTGGCTTCCAACATCTCTCCGACATACATCGCGGAAATCAGCCC
>JARLGM010000275.1 GCA_031292755.1 Candidatus Sulfopaludibacter sp. | reverse complement strand
ATGGAAGCTTTGCGTCTGACCTTTGAGAGAAGAGGAACACACGATTTGCCGGCGAGTTTGGTTCCACCGCCAGCAGATTGGCAGGTCCCGTTTCACGCATTGGCGGAGGAATGCGGGCTCCCGACAGATGTCGCTGGGGTGTTTGCGGGTGTTCAGAAGTTCGTCGAAGAAGTGCTGGCACAACGCACAGAGCGGTGAACGCGGTATGACCGAGAACGGTTCAGACTCTCTTCCATTCGAACCTCCTGACCAGGAAAATGTTCGCCTCCGCGAGGAGAATGCTCGCCTGCGGCGGCTTCTGGCAGTTCACAGCATTCCTATACCGCAACTTCCGGCAGAGAATCCACCTCCAACCAGAACCGTCGAGCCGGCGCCGCCGGTGGACAAGGAGGAGCGCGCCAGACAGAGGATCGCGCTGTTTCGAAGCCTGTTTCGCGGAAGAGAAGATGTCTACTCGCGGCGATGGGAGAATGCTGATGGCCGGCACGGATATATGCCGGTGGTCGTAAAGGACTGGAAGGCCATCAACAAAAGCCGCCCGGAGGATCGAAAGAAAGTCGACCAGAAGACCCGGAGGTTTCTTCCGCTGACCGACGCCGTCATCGAGGACCACCTCTTGGGCAAGGAAACCATCGGCGTATACGCTCTCCTGCCGGACGAAACCTGCTGGTTTCTCGCGGCAGACTTTGACAAGACGACGTGGGAGTATGACTCGCTGGCTTTTCTGGAAACGTGCCGGGAGTTGAACGTGCCCGCCGCCTTGGAACGTTCTCGTTCGGGAAAAGGCGGCCACATTTGGATCTTCTTTGAGCGGGCGCTGCCCGCGATCACCGCGCGGAAGCTCGGATGCGTGCTGCTTACGCGAACCATGGAGCGCAGGCATCAGGTCGGCCTTGATTCCTACGATCGCTTTTTCCCCAACCAGGACACGATGCCGAAGGGAGGATTGGGGAACCTGATTGCCTTGCCGTTACAGCGGCTGCCGCGCAAGCAGGACAACAGCGTATTCATCGACCCCGACTTCCACCCGTATCCGGACCAGTGGCAGTTCCTTTCGACGATCCGACGAATGCCGGTCGACGCCGCGGAGGAGATCGTCGCCGAAGCTCAGCGCAAAGGCGACCTGGTTGGCGTCCGGATGAGTGTCGCCGATGATGAGGATGCGCAAGACCCGTGGACGCTACCGCCATCCCGCAAGCGAAAGGAGCGGCCGATCGAAGGACCGCTTCCAAAGACCGTTCAGATCGTTCGCGCGAATCTTGTTTACGTGGAAAGTAAGGATCTGCCGCCAGCTATGCTGAATCGGCTTCTCCGGCTGGCAGCCTTTCAGAATCCGGAGTTCTACAAGGCTCAGGCCATGCGGCTTTCGACGTACGACAAGCCGCGCGTGATCGCATGCGGCACGGAATTTGTCCAGCATATCGCGGTTCCTCGAGGATGTCTGACGGAGACCCTGGCTCTTCTCGAAGCACACAAGATCCGGCCCGAAGTTCGGGACGAACGGTACGCCGGCACGGCGATTGAAGCGGTGTTCCAGGGTCAGCTTCGGCCGTTCCAGTTCCAGGAGGAAGCCGTCGCGAAGATCACCGCCCACGACGAAGGCATCCTCTGCGCTCCCACGGCATTCGGAAAAACGGCCGTAGCGGCATGGCTGATCGCCAAACGCAAGGTCAACACCCTGGTTGTGGTTCACCGGCAGCAGTTGCTCGATCAGTGGCAGGAGCGCCTTGCGATGTTCTTGTATTTACCTGCCAAATCGATCGGGCATATCGGCGGTGGAAAAATGGACCGGACGGGTTGCGTAGATGTCGCCGTCATCCAAAGTCTGTACCGAAAAGACGAGGTGAAGGATTTCGTTGCTGAGTACGGCCAGGTGATCGTCGATGAATGTCACCACATATCCGCCTTCACCTTCGAACAGGTGATGCGGCAGGTGAAGGCCAAGTATGTTGTCGGTTTGACCGCCACGCCGACCCGTAAAGACGGACACCATCCGATCATTTACATGCAGTGTGGCCCCGTGCGGTTCAGCATGAGCGCCAAGACGATGACCGAAACGACTCCCTTCGAGCATAAGGTCACTCCCCGCCATACAGAATTTCGAATGGCGCCGGACCTCACCGAGGTCACGATCCAAGACATCTACGCCACGCTCGTGAATGATGTCCCGCGTAACGAGATGATCGCCAGTGACATCGTGCGCGCCATAGAATCTGGACGGTGCCCACTGCTTCTGACTGGCCGGACAGAGCATCTCCAGTATTTCGCAGCCAAGCTCGCAGGTGTTGCCAAGCACGTCTTCGTCTTGAAGGGCGGCATGGGAAAAAAGCAGCGTCGGGAAATAGCGGCAGCCTTGGCGGCGGTGCCGGAAAACGAATCGCGAGTGATTCTGGCGACGGGAAGCTACATCGGAGAAGGGTTTGATGACGCGCGTCTCGACACGCTATTTCTGGCCATGCCGATCTCCTGGAAGGGCACGCTGCAACAGTATGTGGGCCGATTGCATCGTCTCCACGACAACAAGCGATTTGTGCAGGTCTACGATTATGTGGACGGTTATGTTCTGATGCTGGCCAGGATGTACGAGCGCAGGTTGAAAGGCTATGCCGCGATTGGTTATGTGATCGAACCGGAGACGATTCCACCCCATACTCCGGCGGTGGCCCACCCGTAGCGCCGGACGGTTCAGCGCCTAAGATTTCTGCCAATCGATTCTGTCTTGTATCGAAATCGTATGTGTGCTACTCTGCACCTATCCAATGGCTCGAATGGAAACTACAGAACAGGTCAGGCTCTGGTTTCAGGGAGCAGTTCGGGATCTCTGGCCAGTGGCCGTTGGATCTTTGTCCTTGCGGAAGAGTCCCTGCATCCGAAAGGGCTGCCAGGACTGCAAGTCCGGCCGCGGACACTCCAGTTATGCATTGTATGGTCGCAAGGGGGATCGCCGGTTTTCCATATACGTGCCAGACGACCTGGCCGGAGATTTGGAGCGGGCCATCCGCAACGGCCGCGATCTTCAGAAACTCATGACTGAGGCCGGCCGAAGGTACACTTTGGCGCTGAAGAATGAGCGCGTCTTGCAAAACCGAAAGTAACCGGCCGCGCGCCTGATGCCCCGGCCAGGAGGTGGCGAGTGCTCAACGAGGGTGACTTCTTGGGTTGGTGTAGACGCCTCGCGCTGGCAGAGACGACGCAATCAGCCATCGTCGAGGTAAGGTCTCGTAATCCAACTCGCCGTGTTGGCGGTGGTCGCGATAACGTTTCGGGGCGGTATCCGAGTCGCAAGATGGGGCTCACCATCCAGTTCGAGAGTCATCGAGTTGAACTGCCGCTCGTCTACGAGATGGAGCACGATCCGGACGTGCTGGAGTATTACGACCAGCCGCCCGCTATTCCGCTCGCCTATCACGCGGCAAACGGACGACGCGTTTCGGTCATGCACACACCGGACTACTTCGTAATCCGCCACGACTCTGCGGGGTGGGTGGAATGCAAATCCTCAGAGGACCTTCAAAAACTGGCCATCCGGACTCCAAACCGCTACCTTCGCGATGGCAGCGGCAAATGGCGCTGCCCGCCGGGCGAAGCGCACAGCTCGCCAATAGGCTTGGACTATCGGGTATGGTCGTCAGCGGAGATCAACTGGAATCTCCAGCGAAATCTCACGTTTCTGGAAGACTACCTACGATGTGACCCTGCTGGCTCGGCGGAATTTGTCGACCCGGCCATCAAGGCTGCGATCGAAGCAAAGCCGGGGATTCTCCTGCACGAACTGTTGGACAGGGCCGGCGGTGTTCCGAAAACTGACGAGATCTACTTGCTGATCGCCACCGGCGGCGCCTACGTGGATCTCAGCGCTGCTGCGATCGTCGAGCCAGAGCAAGTTCGCGTCTTTGCGAATTCAGAAACTGCTGGCGCGTACCAACGCGCGTGCCGCGACGAGGGGGAAGGCGCGACGGTAGGCGGTCGAATCGGTGCCCGTTCTAAACAGACCCCCGATATCCACGGTGATGCGTTCCGGCTCTTGGCGGGGCCAGCGAGCAGGACCTAATCGCCGCGAACCGGCGCTACGACCTTGTGAAACGTCATCTGGGAGGAGAGAAAGCGCCCCTTCCTATTCCGGCCAGGACGCTGCGTTTCTGGATCGCGCAGTATCGGCTTGCAAAAGACAAGTATGGCAACGGTTACGTGGGTTTACTGCCGAAAACCGGAGCCAAAGGAAACCGAAGCAGCCGATTGCCCGAGGAATCACAAAAGCTGCTCACTGAGTTTGTCGACACTGACTACGAGAATCTCAAGCAAAAAACGATGGTCGCGTCCTGGGCGGCGCTGAAGCGAAAGTGCGACGAGCGCGGCGTGATTACGCCGAGCTACGTAACGTTCTGCGCTGCCGTGCGACAGCGACCGGTCTTCGAACAAACGCTCAAGCGGCAAGGTCGCCGCGCTGCCTATACCCATGCATCTTTCTATTTCGAGTTGGAGCCGACTACGCCACGCCATGGAGACCGCCCCTTCGAGATCGGCCACATCGACCACACCGAACTCGATGTTGAAGTCGTCTGCTCCGACACAGGCCGCCCACTCGGGCGACCTTGGATGACGATACTCACTGATGCCTTCTCGAGGCGTTGTCTCGCGCTTTATTTGACGTTCGATGCTCCGAGTTACCGGTCCTGCATGATGATTCTTCGGGACTGTGTCCGACGGGTTGGCCGCCTCCCTCAGATCATCGTCATCGATGGTGGCCCAGAGTTCCAGGGCACCTATTTTGAAACGCTCCTGGCCCGCTATGAGTGCACCAAAAAGACACGCCCGCCGGCAAAGGCCCATTTTGGCTCCGTTTGCGAGCGGCTATTCGGCACCACGAACACTCAGTTTATTCACAACCTACGCGGCAACACTCAGATCACGCGCAACGTCCGCCAGGTCACGAAGGGCAACGCACCTGTCGGACAGGCGGCCTGGACCCTCGGTTGCCTTTACGATTACCTCTCGATGTTCCTGTTCGAGATCTACGACACCATCGGGCACCCCGCGCTTGGACAGAGCCCAAGAGAAGCGCATCTCGCCGGCGTTGAACTTGTAAGCGTCAGAGCAACCCATCTTTCCAGACGGGGGCGGCAGTGATGTAGTGGGAGGATGGACGAGGAAGGGCAGGCGATAGAGGTTCGGCGACGTCGCAGTCGGGCAGAAGTCGAGCGGTTGGTGGCTGAATACGAGACC
>JARLGM010000274.1 GCA_031292755.1 Candidatus Sulfopaludibacter sp. | reverse complement strand
CGCCTCCGCGATAAGGGCACTATGGCCTTCCGTTCGGTGATGCCGTCAGTTATGCTCGGACCATGTTCAGGCGCCTGCTTCCACTGATACTCTCCCTATCCGCCGCGGGGTTCGGCCAAGCCACTGGCGGCTCCGCTGCAGTTTCTGTGACCGCCACGTTGGGGCAGAATGTCCAGCCCGATCAGACCGTCTTCTCTGTCACCGTTCAATCGCCGCTCACTACGACCTTGGATGATTTGACGGCCGCGCTGAAGGGCACTCCGCTCACTCCAGCTACTTTTTCGAGCGTGACCTCCGTGCAAAATTATCTGAACCCCAACCCCCCTGTCATGGCACTCAACTGGCTATTCCAGCTTCCGGTGCCGCTGGCCAACGTCAAGGATCAGGTGGCGACCCTGCAAGCGCTCACGGCGAGCCTCGGCAAGGCGCAGACGCCGCTCTCGCTTTCGTATACGGCGAATGGGCCGCAGGTTTCCGCCACGGCGCAGGTGCAGGGCTGCGGCCTGAGCGACCTGGTCTCGGCCGCGCGCACCAAGGCGCAACAGATCGCCGGCGCCGCCAATCGCAAACCCGGAAATATCTCGGCGATGTCGTTTTCGGTTTCGACCATGATTGGGCCGTCCGCCACCGCGCCGTATGTCATTCCGGCATGTTCGCTGGGGGTCACCTTCGGCGGGATGCAGCAGGTACCGAGTGCCATCACGGTTTCGGCATCGCGCACCGTCAACGTGCCGCCGGACATGGTGACTATTTACGCCTACGTGGACAATGGCGCCATCGCGACGATCGATGGCGCTTTGGCCGCTCTGCCGGGAAGCGGGTTCACGGCAGCGAATCTGTACAACTTCTCGGCCAACTTGCAGTCCGGCGGCCTCGTTCTGGAATGGGAGTTTTCCATGGCCGTGCCTTTTTCCAAAATGAAGGACGCACTGTCAGCCTTGCAGACAGCGGCCTCGCAGAACACGGCAGTCTCCTTTTGGGTGGGAGGCACGCAGCTATCCCCGCAGTTACTGGCGGCGCAGGATTGCTCCTATGCGAGCCTGCTGAACGACGCGCAGGCGCAGGCACGCCAGGTGACCGCAGCGGCCGGAGTCTCCCTGAACGACCTGATTTCGGTGAGCGAGAGCCCTACGGCAACCCCTGTTATCCTCCAGGGAGACTTTTCGCAGATCATCCCGGTGCTTCGCGTGGGCATCTACGACCCCTCGACGGTTTACTACCCCACGTATCCGAGCCAGCCTGCCTCGTGTACCCTGGTGGCGCGGTACGGCATCGGCCAGTGACTCAGCGCTGATTGGATTTGAGGACTTTCTTCCGCAGGCGGATGGAAAGGGGAGTCACTTCCACGTATTCGTCTTCCTTGATGAATTCGATGGCCTGCTCCAGATTCAGAATGCGCGGCGGCACCAGGCGGATGGCTTCATCGGCGGTGGAGGCGCGCATGTTGGTGAGCTTCTTTTCCTTGACGATGTTCACGTCCATGTCGGAATCCTTGGCATTTTCACCGATGATCTGGCCTTCATAGACTTCGGCGCCGGGCGCGATAAAGATCTCGCCGCGCTCCTGCAGGTTGAACATGGCATGGCCGGTGGCTTTGCCGGGACGGTCGGCGACCATCGAGCCGGTGGGCCGCATGGAAATTTCGCCCTGCCATTCGATGTAGCCGTGGAAGAGCGAGTTCATGATGGCGGTGCCGCGCGTATCGGTCAGAATCTCGCTGCGCAGTCCGATTAAGCCGCGCGAAGGCACCAGGAATTCGATACGCACACGGCCGGAACCGTGGTTCACCATCTTGGTCATCTTGCCTTTGCGGATGCCCAGCTTTTCGATGACCACACCCAGGAAATTCTCGGGGCAATCGACGATCAGGTGCTCCAGGGGCTCGCACAGTTTGTGATCGATGGTGCGAGTCAGAATTTCCGGTTTGCCCACCATCAGTTCATAGCCCTCCCGCCGCATCATTTCGATCAGGATGGCGAGCTGCAGTTCACCCCGGCCCATCACCTTGAAGGTGTCGTGGCCCAGTTCCTCCACCTTGATGGATACGTTGGTGAGCAGTTCCTTATCCAGGCGTTCCCGCAGATTGCGTGAAGTGACCCATTGCCCCTCGCGGCCGGAAAACGGCGAAGTATTGATGGTGAACGCCATCGCGATGGTGGGCTCGTCGATGTGGATGGGCGGCAGCGGGCTGGGCGTTTCCGCGCTGGTGACGGTCTCGCCGATGGTGATGCCTTCCACCCCGGCGATGGCCAGGATGTCGCCCGCCTGCCCCAGCGTTTCATCCACACGCTTGAGGCCTTCGAAAGAATAGAGCTTGGTGATCTTGGTGGTGTGCATGGAGCCATCGCGCTTGGCAATGGCCACGGTATCGCCGTATTTCAGAACGCCGTTGAATACGCGGCCGATGCCCAACCGGCCCAGGTAGTCGCTGTAATCCAGGTTGGCGATCAGCATCTGGAGCACGCTGTCGGGATCAGCCGTCGGAGGGGGAATATGCTCCAGGATGGCGTCGAACAGCGGGCGCAGATCGGTGGAGGGATCCTCCATCGTCTTCTTGGCGATTCCGGTCTTGGAGATGGTGTAGAACACCGGAAAATCGAGCTGGTCTTCGGTGGCGTCCAGATCGATGAACAGATCGTAGATTTCGTTGAGCACTTCCTGCACGCGCGCATCCGGGCGGTCTATCTTGTTGATGACCACGATGGGCGGCAGCTTCGCTTCCAACGCTTTGGAGAGAACATAACGCGTCTGCGGCAAGGGGCCTTCGCTGGCGTCCACCAGCAGCATCACGCCATCCACGATCTTCAGCGCGCGCTCCACTTCTCCGCCGAAATCGCTGTGGCCGGGCGTATCGACGATGTTGATCTTCACGCCGTGATAACGCACGCCGGTGATCTTGGCAAGAATCGTGATGCCGCGCTCGCGTTCCAGATCGTTGGAATCCATGACGCGGTCCACGTGCTCTTCATGCTTGCCGAAGATGCCGCTCTGATTGAGCATGGCGTCCACAAGCGTGGTCTTGCCATGGTCCACGTGGGCGATGATGGCGATGTTGCGGATGTTGGGATTACTAATTTTCATGTATGGGAGGTACTGCGTGGGTTACTGAACTCTAAGTTTAACATGCGGCAGCTTCCCGCTATCTGTAATAGGACGGCCTACGTTTTCACAGTACGAGAGTACTGTAACGGTGATAGTCGAATTCGGCGGTATGCGCCCGGGAATTGTTAACTTCCGTCCCGATTCTCACAAGTTTTTGTGTGGGCATCGATAATACATTTCATCGCGATTATGTTTTATGGTAGGGTATCGCCATAAGGCTTTAAATGGGAGGCGCCCATGCCCGAAGTGGTAGAGAAGGGTACTCACAGTCCCAGGAATTCGCTATGCGTGGTTGGAGCGGAAGCTCTGCTGGTTCTCCTGCCATTTGTCGTAATGGCGATCGTGCTTGCCCAAAAAGGCGAACTGTCCAAACTCGCCTCCATGCCCGAATGGGGGGTCGCTTCCTCCGCCCTGATCGGGTTGTCCATGGTGAGGTTCGCCGCGGGATTGCTGCATGCGCGCACGCCGGTGGAAGGGCTCGCCTGGGAAAGAGTGCTGCTCCTCTTCGCCCTCATCATCGTCCTTGGACTGGTGCCTTCCCTGCTCGTGCTCTCGCTGGTCCTGATCGCCAAAACTCCTTCCAGCTACCTGTCGGCGATGCAGATCGTCTTCTTCCTGCTGTCCCTGTTTCTGTTCATTTCGCTGGGATGGGCCGGGGAGCACGTGCTCACCGAATCCACCGAGGCCGAAAAGGAGCATGAACTGACCGTGCTCCGCTCCCGCGCCGCCGGCGACTGACACCCTTACTCCGTCAACACGTCGATGGGATTCAGCCGCGCCGCCACACGCGCGGGATACAGTCCCGCCAGCACCGTCACGCACCAGATCAGCAGCAGCGCGGAGCCGATCAGCAGCCAGGGCGGGTGGAACTGGATGGTCCAGCCGAAGCTCTGCTTGTTGACCACGAACACCAGGAGCAGCGACAGCACGAAGCCCAGCGCCAGCCCCAGCATGGCGGCGAACAGCCCCAGGAAAGCGGCTTCGGTGAGGATCATGCCGCGGATCTGGCCGGTGGACGCTCCCAGGTACCGCAACAAACCGAGTTCCCTGCGCCTGTCCAGCACCAGCGCCAGCAGCGAATTGGCGGCGCCCAGCATGGCCACCAGCACCGCCACCGCCTCCAGCGCCCAGGTGATGGAAAATGTCCGGTCGAACACCTCCATGCTGAGTCGGCGCAACTGCCGGTTGGGCGCGATGGCAACGCCCATGCCCGCGGTGCGCAGTTGCATCCGGCGCTGCACGGCCTCCGCATCGGCGCCGGGCGCCAGATACACCGCGATATTGGTCACCGGCTGCGCGGGCAGATACCGGAGCAGGGTGGAGCGGTCCACTATCAGCAGACCCTGGCTGCTGGAATAGTCGTAATAGATGCCGGCCACGGTGAAGGTGACGGTGCGGTCTCCCAAAGGGATGGCGAGGCGGTCCCCGGCTTTGACCGAGAATTTGGTGGCGAACGGTTCGGTGACGATGGCGCGATCCTGTCCGGGCAGCGAACGCAGGATGGCGTCGCGATTTTCGCCGCGCAGGAAGCGCAGCCTGCCGTAGCGGCGAACCACATCCAGATTGCCGGCGCCCAGGGTGGCCCGTTCGCCGCGAAAGTGGAACTCCAGGGCGTGAAACAGGTCGATGGCCGCTACCCCGGGAATGCTCGCGGCAATCCCCGCGACTTCCGGCGGTAACGCGGGATGCACGCCGGCACTTGCCTGCACGGAAGGCCCGATATAAAGATCGGCGCGCAACTGTACGTCCAGCCAGAGCGCCACGGTTTCGCGAAAGCTGCCGACCATAATTCCCACGCTGGCCATCATGGCGATAGCGGTTGCCAGCGCGCCCACCACTACCGAGGTGCGGGATAGCGAGGCTGCCAGGCTCCGGCCGGCCAGCAGGCTTTCCACCCGTCGCGCCACCAGGGCCCGGGTGGCCCGGTTCACCGCCAGCACCAGCGCGGGCGCGGCCAGGGCCGCCGAGCCGATACACAACAGCGCGGACACGTACCCGCCCACGGGGTAGCCGTCCAGCGCCCTGGCCTGCGAGGCCGCGTACGCCAACACGGCCAGCACGGCCGACCATGCCAGCCCCCGCCGCCAGCGCAGGCGCGCGTGATGTTCGTGCGCCCCACGGCTCATGGCTTCGGTGGGGGCCACCTCCATGGCTTCGCGCGCCGGAGCCAGTGCGGAGGCCAGCGCCACCGCAATACCCGTGAGCAGGGCCACGTTCCACTCGTGGAAAGTCAGCTCGACCGGCGTGGGCCGGCTGGTGGTGTACAGTGCGTTCACCG
>JARLGM010000273.1 GCA_031292755.1 Candidatus Sulfopaludibacter sp. | reverse complement strand
AGTCTTGCCTACCATGGGCAGGCCGATAATGGCAGTCTTCATATTTGGGGCAATCTACAGGGGAACTTCCACCTGGTTGAGGATCTCTTCTATAATGCGCTCGCCCACGTCGGCGCGGCGCTGCACCAGGGTGGTGCGGGTATTGATGACCACGCGGTGCGCAAACAGCGGCACAGCCAGGCGTTTTACGTCGTCCGGGATGGCATACTCGCGGCCCTCGAGTAGCGCCAGCGCCTGCACGGCGCGATACAACGCCTGGGAACCGCGCGGACTTACGCCCAGAGCCAGCGATTCGTGATTGCGCGTCTTCTCCACGATGGTGAGCATGTAATCCACCAGGGAATCTTCCACCGTCACGCGATGCACCGCGTCTTGCAGCCGAACGATGTCTTCCGCCAGCAGGCCGGAGGAGACCGAACGGGGTAATTCGCGATCGGCATTGCGCAAAATCTCGCGCTCGCTGGCGGCATCCGGATAGCCGATCCGCAAGCGCATCAGAAAGCGGTCCAGTTGCGATTCCGGAAGCGGGTAAGTGCCGTGATGTTCCACCGGGTTCTGGGTGGCAATCACCATGAACGGCCGGGGCAGCGAGTGCGAATGGCCGTCGATGGTGACCTGCGCTTCGTTCATCGCCTCCAACAGCGCGGACTGCGTCTTCGGCGTGGTGCGATTAATTTCATCGGCCAGCAAAAAATTGCTGAAGATAGGGCCCGGCTTAAATTCAAAGACCTCCGACTGGACGTTATAGATGGTGACCCCGAGGACGTCGCTCGGCAGCATGTCGCTGGTAAACTGCAAGCGGTGAAAGCGGCAGGATACCGAATGCGCTAGCGCCTGCGCCAGGGTGGTCTTTCCCACGCCCGGCACATCTTCGATGAGCAAGTGGCCGCGCGCCAGCAGACACACCAGCGAGAGACGCACCACCTCGGCTTTGCCGCGAATCGCCGACCCGATCGTCGCTTCCAACTCGGCCAGCTTGGGGAGAATTTCTGGCGAGAATCCAGCCGGCGGGGCTTCGATTGATTCCCGCTGGGTCATTACCATTCATCATACTAAAGATGGCGCTACGACATCCAAAAAGGGGTCAGACGCATTTTCCGATATCCTAACTTCATGCGCTTCTCCACGCTCGCCGCCTTCGCCGCTCTGCCCGCCGCCGTCTGCGCGCAGCCCGCCGGCCTGGTCCTGCGCAACGGCAAGATTGTCACCATGAACACGGCCCAGCCCGTGGTCCAGGCCCTCGCCGTCCGCGGCGACCGCATTACCGCCCTCGGCAGCGACGCCGACGCCGCCCGCTGGATCGGCCCCGCCACCAAAGTCATCGATCTCCACGGCCATCTTGCCACCCCCGGCCTCATCGAAGGACACGGCCACTTCACCGGCATCGGCGAATTCCGCCTCGGCCTCGACCTCCGCGAAGCCCGCACCTGGGACGATATCGTCGCCCAGGTGGCCCGCGCCGCCAGCAAGGCCAAGCCCGGCGAGTGGATCATCGGCCGCGGCTGGCACCAGTCCAAATGGGACCACCCGCCCGATCCCAATGTCGAAGGCTTTCCCCTCCACGCCTCGCTCGATCAAGCCGCCCCCAACAACCCGGTGCTGCTGACCCACGCCAGCGGACACGCCGCCTTCGTCAATGCCAAGGCTCTCGAAGCCGCCGGCGTCACTCGCGATACCGCGAACCCGACCGGCGGCGAGATACTCAAGGACAAGGCAGGTAACCCCACCGGCCTGCTCCGCGAGCGCGCCCAGGGCCTCGCCGCCTCCGCCCACGAAGCCTGGCTCGCCAAACGCACCCCGCAGGAACGCGCCGCCGAACAGCGCAAGGTCATCGACCTCGCCACCGCCGAGTGCCTCTCCAACGGCATCACCACCTTCGAAGACGCCGGCTCCTCCTTCGCCACCATCGATGCCTTCCGCCGCCTGGCCGACAGCCACGAATTGCGCTTGCGCCTCTGGGTGATGGTCAGCGGGTCGCAGCCCAACCTGGAAGCCAACCTCGACAGGTACCGCATGATCGGCGTGGGCGACAATCACCTCACCGTGCGCGCCATCAAGCAGTATATGGATGGCGCCCTGGGCTCGCGCGGCGCCTGGCTCCTGGAGCCCTACACCGACAAGCCCGACAGCACCGGCATTCCCACTCAGGACCCCGCCAACATCAAAAGCACCGGCGAGGCCGCCATCCGCCACGGCTACCAGCTTTGCGTCCACGCCATCGGCGACCGCGCCAATCGCGAAGTGCTCAACGTCTACGAACGAATCTTCCAGGAGCATCCCGATCAAAAGAACCTCCGCTGGCGCATCGAACATGCCCAGCATCTCAGCGCCGCCGATATTCCCCGCTTTGGCAAACTCGGTGTCATCGCCGCCATGCAGGCCTGCCACTGCACCAGCGATGCGCCCTACGTCCCGCTCCGCCTCGGCGACAAGCGCGCCGAAGAAGGCGCCTACGTCTGGCAAAAGCTCATGAAGTCCGGCGCCATCGTCGGTCAGGGGACCGACGCCCCGGTGGAAAGCGTCAGCCCCATCGCCAATTTCTACGCTGCCGTCACGCGCAAAACCAGAGACGGCAAGGTCTTCTATCCCGACCAGCGACTGAGCCGCGAGGAAGCGCTGAAGTCGTACACCTGGAACAACGCCTATGCCGCGTTCGAAGAAAAACTCATGGGCTCGCTCGAACCCGGCAAACTGGCCGACATCACCGTCCTCTCCAAGGACATCATTACCATCCCCGAAGACCAAATCCTCACCACCGATGTCCTCTACACCATCGTCGGCGGCAAAGTGATGTACGAAAGTAAGTAGGGCGGGCCTCCTGGCCCCCACTGAACCGAAGGCTGCCTCCCCAGCGCCTTGGGCGCGCGCGTGCGCCAGGTTTTCGACCCGCCGGACCCGCAGTAATATTTCGGACACATTTATCCGAGTTGCCCGGTATACCGGCCTCCTGATATCCTTTGTATTAACCCCATCCTTTTTGAACAGGAGAAATAATGTCAGTAAAAGTTGGTATCAACGGCTTCGGCCGCATCGGCCGCAATGTCCTCCGGGCGGGTCTGCATCGGGACGACATTGAATTCGTGGCGGTGAACGATCTTACCGATACGAAGACGCTGGCTCACTTGCTGAAGTACGATTCAGTTTTGGGGCCGTTACCGGAAACGGTAACTCACGACGCCGATTCCATTACCGTGGCCGGCAAGAAGATCAAGGTATTCGCCCAGAAGGACCCCGCGCAGCTCGATTGGAAGTCCGTCGGCGCGCAAATCGTCATCGAGTCCACCGGCTTCTTCACCGATGCCAAGGATGCTTCCAAGCACCTCAACGGCCCGGTAAAGAAGGTCATCATCTCGGCGCCCGCCAAGAACGAAGACATCACCATAGTCCTCGGCGTTAACGACGGCGCCTATGACGCCGCCAAGCACAACATCATTTCCAACGCGTCCTGCACCACCAACTGCCTGGCGCCCGTGGTCAAGGTCCTGCACGATACATTCGGCATTCAAAAGGGATCCATGACCACCATCCACAGCTATACCAACGATCAAAAGGTCCTGGACTTCCCGCACAAAGACCTCCGCCGCGCCCGTGCGGCCGCCCTCAACATGATCCCCACCACCACCGGCGCCGCCAAGGCCATCGGTCTGGTGATGCCGGCCCTGAAGGGCAAGCTGGATGGCTACTCCATGCGCGTTCCCACCCCGGACGTTTCGGTGGTGGATCTGGTCGCTGTACTGGACCGCCCGGCCACGGCCGAGGAAGTCAACGCCGCCCTGAAAGCCGCCGCTGAAGGCCCGATGAAGGGCATCCTGGCCTATACCGAGGACCCCGTGGTTTCGTCCGATATGCTGCGCAACCCCAATAGCAGCATCGTGGATTCGCAGTTGACCAAGGTCCTGGACGGCAACCTGCTGAAGGTGGTTGCCTGGTACGACAACGAGTGGGGCTATTCCTGCCGCGTCGTCGATCTCATCGCCTTCCTGGTTAAAAAAGGCCTGTAAATCGCATCCTTGGGTGGGGCAGGATGGCATCCCGCCCCACCAGGGAATTCCTCTTCCTGTAACATCCACTCGTCCCGAAGACACCTTAGCTGCATGAGATTTCTGCTAATGACTGCTCTTCTGGGCATTCTCTCGGTGGCCGCTGTAGCCGCCGATATCACCGGGAAATGGACCGCGGAAGCCCCCGGCCGTGACGGCAATACGGTCAAAAACACCTTCGTATTCAAAGCCGACGGCGCCAAACTGACCGGCACTTTGGACAACGGGAACGGCAACCCGGTGGACATCGCCGATGGGAAAGTGGATGGCGACACCATCACCTTCAATGTGGTCCGCAGCTTCGGCGGCAACGACATCAAAATCGCCTTCAAAGGCACGGTTTCCGGCTCCGAAATCAAGTTCACACGCAGCATCGAAGGCTTCGACGGTGCGCCGCCTCCGGTTGAGTTCACGGCGAAAAAAGCGAACTAAGTCGACCGCTGCGGCGAACTACAAGCATAGACTCCCGTGCGACTTTTCCTGCTCCTCTCCGGGCTGTGCGGCTGCGCCTGTCTCTTCGCCGCTCAACATAACGGCACGGTTCGCGCCGCCGATCAGTTCATTCCCGGCGCCACCGTCACCGCCCGCCAGGGTGGCGCCAAGCTGGTCACCTACACTGACCAGGATGGCCGCTACCAGCTCGATCTCACTCCCGGCAAGTGGGAAATTCAGATCGAGATGCTGGGCTTCCGGACATTGCATGCGGAAGTCGATGGCGCCGAACCCACCCTCAGGGATTGGACCCTGGAAGTGCCGCGATACGGCGAACCCACCCAGCCCGCCCCCGCCGTCAAATCCGGCCCGGCGAGCACGGAAACCAAGCCGGCGCCTATCCCCGCGGCCACGCCAACTCCCGCCGTGGCGGCGCCCAAACCCGCCGCCCAGCAACAGGCGCAGACCGGCCGCGGTCAGGGCAGAGCGGGCCGCGGAGGCCCAGGGCAAAACGGTGGCAGAGGCGGCAGAAACGGTCAGCCCGGTCAGCCCGGATTTACCAGCGTCGATGTCACCGCCACCGAGGCCGGCGCGCAGGAAATCGCCGCCGCCGGTTCCGAACAAATGGCCGACCTCGGCGCAGCCGATCCCGACGACCTGACCATAGGCGGCAGCATCAGCGGCGGATTGCAGCAGGCTTCCGACGATCAGCAAAGGTTGAACCGCCAGGCCGGGCGTGGCGGACCGGGAGGCCCCGGTGGTCCCGGCGGCAGCGCCGTCATGAACGCCAGCCTCGCGGACCTGGGCTTCAGCGTTCCAGGCGGCGCCGATGGACTCGGCATGGGCGGCTTCGGCGCGGCGGGCGCTGCCGCCGGCTTCGGCGCCGATACCGGCGGGGGCTTCGGACCTCCCGGCGGAGGTGGCCGCGGCGGCGGTGGTGGCGGGGG
>JARLGM010000027.1 GCA_031292755.1 Candidatus Sulfopaludibacter sp. | reverse complement strand
CGAAGTATCCGCCTGAATGCACCATCAGAATCATACTGGACAACCATTCCGCTCACATTTCTAAAGAGACGCACGCATTCCTATCGAGGCACCCCAACCGCTTCCAGTACGTCCTCACGCCGAAACATGGCTCATGGCTGAACATCGTCGAGACTCTGTTCGGCAAGATGGCGCGAAGCTTTTTGCGCCATATCCGAGTCCAATCCCTCGATGAACTGAAAGCCCGAATCCTCAAAGGCATCGAGGAAATCAATGCTGCGCCCGTCGTCCACCGCTGGAAGAATTTCGAGGCACTGGCAGAGGATTGATAAGGTTATATTTTAATGAAACGTTATACTAGATCTTTGCCTTGGGATATCGTTCCCGCATCCAGTGCACGAACGATTCCGGCGCCGCCATGGTCGACAGCCTGCCCTGGCGCACCAGGGCCCAATCGTCGAACTTCTTCGATTGCTTGATGTCCGCCAGCGTCGCCGGCGGGTCGATCCGTCCCAGATACTCCAGATCCACCACCGCCGACTTCGGGTTCCCGGGATCGTCGCGCGGCGCCGAACGGACGGTAGCCAGCCCGACGATCGCCGATACGCCGCCGCTATGGTAGATGAAGACGCGGTCGCCCGGCTTCATCTCGCGAATATTCTTCACCGCCTGCGGATTGGTCACGCCGTCCCAAGCGGTCTTTTTGTCGCGCTCCAGGTCATCGATGGAGTATACCGAGGGCTCGCTCTTGGCCAGGAAGTAGTTCATACGTCATAGTCTAACCGCAAGACCGGGACACGATAAAATCGGACCGATGAGATATGCGGCGCTCCTGGTCTGCGCCCTGGCTGGCGCGGCCTTGGCGGAAAGTGGCGTGTTCACCCGCGGCCGTGCCCTGTTCACCGACAGTTTCGCCAACATGGCGCAGTGGACCGCGGAACTGGAACAGCCGGGAAAAGTCGAAGCTCGCCATGGCGTGCTTTCCGTGGATGTGCCGGCCGGTTGTACCGTTTGGTTCCGGCCCGAATTGAGCGGCCCGGTGCTGATTCAATATGAGGCGCGCATGGTGCAGGCCGGAGGCGCCAACGATCGCGTTTCCGACCTGAACGCCTTCTGGATGGCCACCGATTCGCGCTCCCCCGGCGAACTTTTTGCCACAAAGCGCTCCGGGAAATTCGCCGACTACGACCGGCTCCGCACGTATTATGTGGGCCAGGGCGGAAACACGAACACCACCACGCGTTTTCGCCGTTACACCGGCGATGCCGGGAATCGTCCGCTGCTTCCGGAACACGACCTCAACAAGCCCGAAGTGCTGCTCCGCCCCAACGTATGGCAGACGGTGCAACTGGTGGCGATGGGCAAGCGCATTCAGTATTACAGGGACGGCGCCCTGATCTTCGACTTCACCGACGTGGCGCCATACACCCGCGGCCATTTCGCCTTTCGCACTACCAAGAGTCACGTGCAACTGCGCCACTTCGCCGTGTACCGGATTGCGCCCCTACTTTCCCCCGAACTCCACTAGGGCGACAAGCAGGGCGGCGAACACCACAACGCCGAACCCGGCGCAAACGGCGATCTGCTGGGGCGTCAACCCGAATCGCGTCACAGCGACGGGCGCCGCTACCGTAGTGGCGGGCAGCGTTTTCGGTTGGTCTTCCGCCGCGCGCGCCTTCTCCCGGGCATCGGCATTTTGGATCTCCGCGGGCATCATGTCTACCCGCTGTAGTTTGACCGAGAACGGGAGGTAGCCGAAGGTCTGGCCGGCGGTGATCACCTGGCGCATCTTGCCGGGGTCGTCGAACACCACCAGCAGGTCGCCTTTTCGCACACGGGTGAGCACCATGGAAGTGGTGCTATCGCGGTCGTAGAGCGGAGTGGGATCGTCGCTTACTACGCGAAAGACCCTGCCCATGGGATTGCCGGAGGTGATGAGAGCGAGTTCATCGCCGGAGTTCGCGGTGGCGCCTTCGTTCAGCGGCAGGGGCGGATGATCGTGGGCGAAATCGCGTCCGGCGGTCACGGCGGCTTCCAGCGCATCGGACGATGCTCCGAATTCCACCAATCGCTGCACGCGATCTTCGATGCTGGGGTGGGTAGCGAACAAAGAGCCACGGAAAAGGCCCGGTGCAACCCCGGACGCGGCCGGGTCGGCAAAGTACAAATGGGACACCGCGGGGTTGGATGCGACAACCGCGGAGCCGGCCCCGGCGATTTTCGCCAGCGCGCGCATCAGGCCTTCCGGGTAGCGGGTGAGCCGCGCCGCGTCGGCGTCGGCCAGGAATTCCCGGCTGCGCGAGATAGCCGAGCGCACAATGGCGGCCAGCAGCGGCGCAATCAGGAAGAGGTAGATGTGTATCGGAATCAGCAGCAGCGAGTAGGCCATCCGCGGCCGGCCGAAGAAAGGATTCGCCAGAGGCCGCCCCTGCCGGGAGCGCTGCCGCATGAGGTATGGCATGCGCAGGAACAGCGCGAAGGAGGCCGCCATTACGTTCAGCCGGGTATCGCGGTTGCCGATGTGCGAGAGTTCGTGCGCCAGCACGCCTTCCAGTTCGCGGGTGTCCAACAGAGCCAGCAGACCGCGAGTCACCGCGATGACCGAGTTCCGGGGATCCATACCCGCGGCGAAGGCGTTCAGGGAAGTAGTTTCGATCACGTAGAGTCTGGGTGTTGGCAGTCCGGCGGTGGCGGCGAGCATTTCCAGAGTGTGCTGCGCTTCGCGCTCCTCGTTAGCGGCGGGACGCGCTCCTACCATCGCCAGAAGCTTGCTGACGGGGGATGAGGCGAATCCCCAGACCAGAAGTCCCAAAACGGCGGTCAATCCGAGCGCGAAGACCGATAGGATCTCCAGCCGCATGGACTTTTCATCCGGCGTATACTCGCTGGCCGCTTGCAGGTCTGCACGCAGGTCGCTGTCGCGGGCGCTCTTGACGTCGCGCGTAGACATGCGGTGGTTGGCGAGATCGTCGGATTGCCGATCGAGCCGCTGCATGCGCAACTCATGAAAGCGATTGAGGTGCGCCTGCCGGCTGACCTGCCAGGTAATCCCTTCGGCCACGGCGAAACTGAATCCCAGGATGAAGGGAACGGTTAGCAGGATCGCCAGAATCGCCAGCATGACTGTCCTGCGGCGATTCTGTTCGATGCGATCGTAAACCAGGACGGGCGCTGCAACGGAAGTAGACATATCGGTCCGTATCTTAATCGTAGAGAAAGCAGCTTCCTTGCAGTTAGTCTCTTTCGTTAAGACAGACGCGCCTTTTTCCCTTGATTGCCGGTGTTAAGCCAAGGGCATAACGAAGGTTATGCTGTAGAAATGCACACAAGACGAGTCGCGGTAATCACGGGAGCGGCCCAGGGAATCGGGCGCCGCACGGCGGAGGTATTCGCGGCTGGAGGCTATGCGCTGGCGCTGGTCGATCTCCAGCCGGTCCCGAGCCTCGGAAGCGATGCGATCGAAGTGACCGGCGACGTATCCAGCGAGGCCGATGTGGAGCGCATCGCCGCGACCGTGCTAGGCCATTTCGGACATGCGGATGTGTTGGTGAACAATGCCGGAATCAGCTTCATCCGGCCGGCGGAAGAGATTGCGGCCGGCGAATGGCGGCGGGTGTTGGAGGTCAATCTCACCGGTCCCTTCCTGCTTTGCCGCGCTTTCGGCAGGGACATGCTGGCGCAAGGCTCGGGCGCCATCGTGAATGTGGCCTCGGTGGCCGGACTGTCGGGCATCGCCGACCGGGCGGCTTACAATGCCAGCAAGCACGGGCTCATCGGCTTGACTCGAACGCTGGCCGCCGAGTGGGGCGGCAGGGGTGTCCGCTGCAATGCCGTATGCCCCGGTTGGGTGAAGACGGAGATGGACCTGGCCGACCAGGCGGGCGGCAGTTACAGCGATGCGGATATCGAGAATCGCGTCCCGATGGCGCGCTTCGCCCGGCCTGACGATATCGCCCAAGCCATTGCGTTTCTGGCGGATCCGGCGCTCAGCGGATTCGTGAACGGCGTGGAATTACGGGTGGACGGCGGGTGGCTGGCTGACGGTAGCTGGGACAGTTTGCGGGTGCGGCATCGTAACAAGCCTTAACAGTTGACCCCGGCCGCTCACGGTTCGCGCCTGCGTGCGTCCATATTCGCGACCAGGGGGAAATTTATGGGTATGTATCGAGGCGCCGGAATTTGCCTATTCCTGGCTTCGCTGGCCGGCGCGCAGACCATGATGACGCTGCCCGAAGCCAGCCAGCAGGCCAGCGTCAGCCAGCGGTTGGGTGTTACCGAAATCACGATTAACTATCATCGTCCGCTGGTGGGCGGACGCAAAGTCTGGGGCGGGTTGGTGCCCTACGGACAGGTCTGGCGCGCCGGCGCCAACGAAAACACAACCTTCCAGGTTACCGATCCGATCACAGTGGAAGGAAAGCCGCTGCCGGCGGGGACCTATGGACTACACATGATGCCGGGAACCGATTCGTGGGAGATCATCTTTTCGAAGAATTCCACCTCGTGGGGCAGCTTTACTTATGACAAAGCCGAAGACGCTCTGCGCGTAACCGTGAAGCCGCAGTCCACGGATTTCCACGACGCTCTCACCTACGATTTCGATGCCGTGAAGCCCGGTTCCGCGGTGG
This sequence comes from Candidatus Sulfopaludibacter sp., assembly GCA_031292755.1. Classification (GTDB taxonomy): domain Bacteria; phylum Acidobacteriota; class Terriglobia; order Bryobacterales; family Bryobacteraceae; genus Sulfopaludibacter. The sequence continues at coordinate 47,237 of JARLGM010000027.1, read as the reverse complement.
TGACCCTGCGCTGGGAAAAGCTTGCCGTCCCGTTTTCAGTAGCAGTCGATACCATCGATGCCACCTTGCGGAACCTGCGCCGGGAACTGCGGGGCGGCAAGCAGTACAACTGGACCGGCTGGGATGAAGCCGCCAATTTTTGCCTCCAGAACAAGACCAACCTGGACGAAGGGCTACATTGGGCGGATCTTTCGATCCAGAACGAGGAGCGCTTCGAAAACACGATGACCAGGGCCGGACTGCTGGAGGCATTGAATCGCGGGACCGATGCCAAAGCGGCTTACGACCACGCCATGAAGATCGGAAACGCCACGCAGATCTATTTCTTCGGGCGCCAGATGCAGGCGGAAAAACGAGACGCCCTGGCCATGGCGGCTTTCGGAACCGTAGCCACGCGGTTTCCCGATCTCTGGTTTGGTCACCTGGCACAGGCGCGGGTGGATGCCGCGGCGGGTAAGTTCGATGACGCCGCGAAGCACCTGCTGGCAGCGCTGGCGTCCGGTGGAGTTCCTGACGCCTCGAAGGCGGCGGTGGAAGGTTACTTGAAAAAGGCGCAAGCCGGGCAGGACTTCAACCGCTGAGCAGGCCGCCGGCCAGCACTTCTTCCGGCGATGCCGTGCCGGTGCCTTTTTTCATGATGGTGATGGAGGCTACCCGGTTGCCGAAGCGCACGGCAGCCACGGGATCTCCGGTGACCTTCAGGGTGAGGGCGGCTCCGGCGGAGAAACTGTCCCCCGCACCGCAGATGTCCACGGGATGCTCGACGCGATGGGTGGGTACCCAGGTTTCGCCGTTAGCGTCCACTAACAAAGCGCCATCGCCGCCGTGCGTGACGATGAGGATGGGGGCCTCGATGTGGCGCCGGAAGGCAGCGTAGTCGACCCGGCCGAGTACGCGGAGACAGGCTGCTTCGGCCTCCTCGCGGTTGGGTTTGACCACCGCGCGGCGAAATAGTTCGGCCCTCATGCGCGAATCCACCCAGACCAGACGGCCACCCGGGATGCGCTCCAGCCGCTGGCGCATGGCCTGCGTGACGATACCGCCTTGCGAGGTTTCGGCCTGATCGCACACCAGGATGACGTCGAATTGCGGCGCGGCGGCTTCCAGGCGGCGGACGAGTTGGGAGTCGATGGCCGCGGGCAGGGGTTTGGTATTGACGAAGTCCACGCGCGGCAGGTCTTCCACTCCGGTATCCAGGCGGAGCAGTTTGGTGTAGGTGAAGGTTGCGATTTCCGGTGAACTCAACAACAGCTCGTGCGCGATGCCGCGCGAATCCAGCGCCCGGCGCAATTCCCACGCGAACCCGTCTTCGCCAATCGCACCCAGCACGCTGACCTTTGCGCCCAGGGCCGCCACGTTGGATGCCACCGTGCCGGCTGCGCCGGGCGTGACTTCGGTAGCCACAACGCCGATGCGCGGGATGCCGGTTTCCCGCGAGGGATCGGCCAGGGAAGGGTCGTAGCCGCACCAGCGATCCAGGCAGACGTCGCCCGCCACGAGCACCTTCAGCTTGCGGAATGCACAGAGCAAATCGGCCGCAGTCATGGCTGTACGAGCAGGCGCCAGAGCGCGGGCACGGTGGCGCGATGTTCGCCGCAAACATAATAACTTTCTCCGCCATCGGCAACGGTGCGCACCAGGATGGTTTTGTGCGGGCGGAAATAGTATCCGGGATCGGTCTTGGGCAGCTCCTTGCGGGGGTCGCCGTGGATGGGCACCAGGTCGAACACCGCGGTGGTGAACCGACGGATGGCGCGGCCTTCCTGCAAAGCCACATTGCGCGCCATGGCGAGCGCCTTCAGATACACCTCCGGGCCCATGATGGCCGATCCGAAATTGAGGAGCACGCCGCCTTCCAGGCGCTCCACGGTGCGGGCGAAGATCAGGAAATCGCGATAGCTGGCGGCGCCGAGTGCCGCGCCGTCGCAGTTTGGGTGCTCGTGCAGGATATCGTAGCCGATGCCCGCGTGCACCGTCACCGGCACGCCGGCGCGGTATGCGGCCGCGAAGACGGAGAGGTCTTTGTGCGGGAAACTCGAGGCGTCGATGCGGCGGCCCAGATTTTCGCCCAGGCCGAGCGAGCATTGGGCGGCCTCGCGGATCCAGTCGTTCAACTCGCCCGTTTCCCGCCAGAGGCCGAACTCGCCGGTGCGGATGTAGCGATCGACGCTTTCGGTGGTGGCGCCGATGCGAGCCAGTTCGTAATCGTGGATGGCGCCCGCTCCGTTCATGGCGATGTGATCCAGGTAGCCGCGTTCCAGCAGGTCGATCAGGTGGCGATTGACGCCGGCGCGCAGCACGTGGGCTCCCATCATCAGGATGCGTGCCGCGCCGGAATCGCGCGCTGCCGCGAGACGCTGGGCCACGGCGGGGAGATCCGGATGAGAGAAGGGCGGCGCCGGGTCAGAGAGCGCGATCCAGCGATCCAGGTGCAGGTCGTGGCATCGCTCGCGGAGTGGCTTGATGAGGAGCCGCGAACGGTCGAATGTCTCGTAGCGGCTGCGCGGAACGAAGAGAGTTTCGAGCAGACCGGCGGTGGGCAGGTAATTGGCGACGATGTAGTCCGCGCCCGCGCCGATCAGGCGTTTGCGCTTCCACTGGTCGGGGGCCTGGCATTGGGGCTCATCGGTGGCCACGCCCACCGCGACCCCGCCCACCTGCTTGACCTCTTCGATTTCCACGTAGCCATCGCCGAAGGCCAGGATGTGACCGCCGCGCACTCCGGGCAGTCCCAGAATCTTCTGCACCAGCAGGCGCTTGGAAAAAGCCTCCGGGTCATCCAGCGCGCCGAAGACGCCGCCATCGAAGTAGCGCGCTACGTCCAGCAGGACGGCCTCTTCCTTCATGTACGGCTCATCGGTTCCGCTGGCCAGGTACAACTTGAGCCCGCGGGCTTGCAACGCCTCCAGCAGGGCGCGGGCGCCGGGCACCAGGTATTTGTCGGGCGAGCAACGGCCGCCGCGGAGTTCGCTCAGGCGACCAGAGATTACGGTGTGCAGGCGGTCCAGGTAGCGGCGCTTGTAAACCAGGGGATTCAGCGGTGTGCCGCCGCGGCGCTTCACCTCTTCGGCCAGGGCGATCATCTGGTAGATGGTCTCGCGGCCGGTGAGGCGCCACACAAAGTCTTCGATCACGGTGCGGAGCTGGTCTTCGGTTTCGCCGGTATGCAGTTCGGCCAGGACTTCCAGCATCATGGGTACCATCACCTGCATCCAGCCGGTGCGGATGAGCGAGAGGGTGCCATCGAAATCGAAGAGTGCTACCTGGGTGTCTGCGGCTGAGGCCGGATGAATGGTTTCGACCATGGGGTGAAGAACCATTCTGGCATGCGCGCGGCCCGGAGGCCTACCGCACTACTTCTTGCGAATGGTGATCTTGCCGTTGACCGTGTAGAAGGTGGCGTCGACGCCGCCGCCGTTGATGGTGCCATTCATCGTTTTATCCATCATGATCTGCATGCGTCCGTTGCCGACGCGGCGCGTCGAGGGGGAACTGCCGGTGAGTTTCATGTCGAAATCGCTCCAGATTTCGCCGCGCAGGGCGCGCAGTTTGACGTTGGCCTTCAGATCGGCGGGCAGGGCCACATCGATATCTCCGTTCATGGTGGTGAACGAAAGGGGCTTGGATGGATCGACCTGGCTCATGGATGCCTTCAACGACCCGTGAACGGTATTGGCCACGACCGTGCCGGAAACATTGTTCAGATTGATATCGCCGTGCGTGCTTTCCGCATCGATTTCCCCGTGCACGCCCTCCACGTTAATGCTGCCGTGGGTGAGGTTGAGTTTGAGGGAAGTATTCGCCGGGACGGTCATGGTGATGGTATCTCCGTCGGCCCGCGGGGAGACGTTGACGTGAACGGTGTCGCCGCTTTCTTCCACCTGGAGCGGCGCGTTCCACGGAACATCGATGCGATGCATGCCTTGCGGTGCGCGGCTGTCGGAGGAGCTGCGCCCCCGGGCGCCCGCGGTCTCCACGATGATGTCGTTGCCGCTGCCGGTTCGGACCACTACCGAGCCATTGATGACGTTGGCTTCCACGATGCGGGCGTGTGCCCCGTTGCGTCCGGGGACGACGACGCGATTCCCCGCGAACTCTTGAGCGCCGGCAAGCGCGCACACAGCCAAAATCGTGCCCACGAGGGCGATGAAGCGTTTCATGACAGTAACCTCTATAACGTCTTCGTATGCAGGCGAATCGCGCCGTTCAAGCCATCGAACGTCAGAGCCGGGCCGCCTTTGCCGGCGCGCGCCGATCCATTCCGGTTGGACAGGTAATAAAATTTTCCGTTGCGTTGTTCCGCAGCCTGCGTCGTGGTGGGAATCGGCGTCACATCGAAATCCGCATACACTCCGCCGTTCAGCGTCTTGAAGCGCAGGTCGGCATTCAATGGTTCTTTGAAGTAGACATCCATGGCGCCGTTCAGGGTGTGGAACTCGCTGTCGCGCTCGGGGTTTTTGGTGAACGCGATCCGGAGCTTGCCATTCAAGGTGCGTACCGTGCCGGAACCCGCCACCTCGTCCATATCGATGCCGCCGTTGAGCCCGTGAATTTCGAAATCCCCGATGGTGCGCTTCACGGTGATTTCGCTGGTAATGTTTTTCAGGCTCAATTCGGTTTCCCGCGGCACCTGAATTTCGAAATCGAAATTGACGCGATAGCCGTAATAATCCTCGCCGCGATAGTTAGTGCCGTTGCCGCTGCGAAAGGGGCCATCCTCGTAGAGACGGACGAAGCTGCCTTGCTGCGACATATCGAGCTTCACTTCCCGCTTGGCTTCCTGGACGGCTTCCGGCGACCGCGCCTGGATGTGCTTGTGGACGTTCAACTGAATCTGCGTGCCTTCGTATCCGGTCACGTGGATGAAGCCGCTGATGTTGTCGACCAGCAGCTTGCGGCCGGAAGCGCGGACGTCGAAGGAGCGGGTAATGGTTTCGTTGTCCTCGTATTTCCAGTCGCGCCAATCGGCTCCAGCGGCGGCGAGCGCGGCCAGCAGGACCATTAAGGGCAGGGTGAGCGGTCTCATCTTGGCACTCCTATATCCTTTGCGCCCAGCCTTTGCAACGCCTGGGCGGCATGCTGGCGTACGGTCTCATCGGTCTGGGGATCTCGCACCACTTTTTCCAGCGCGGGCGCGGAGTCGGTATCGTTTAAATGGACCAGCAGTTCGACCAGGGCCACCTGCACCAGCGGCGATTCCTGCACGCCAATGGCGTCTTCCAGGGCGCGGCGGATCTCCGGCTTGGCCGCGTATTTTTCCAGCGCTTCCACCGCGGAGAGCCGCACGTTGATGTTGGGGTCCTGGGTCACGGCATGCAGCAGAGCCTGCTCCACCTGCGGGTCTGCCTGCGCCATCTGCACGCTATAGGTGACGCCCTGCAGCCGCTGGCTGGGCGATTGCTCCCGAAGCATGGAAAGGGCCACCAATTGGCGCAGGCCTTCCACCTGCCCTTTCAACTGCGCCATTTCCGGATTTTCACCGCGCGGCAGGGCGGCGAAGCGGCCCGCGAAGATGCCGGCCAGCAATAAGGCGAAAGCCAGCGCGACCTGCCATAGCGGCCGCCGCGGCCAGAAGCCGGCCCAACCGCGCTCCGGCGCGGCGACCGGGGCCGTTTCGCGCCGGGCATGTTCCTGCGCTGCCAGCAAACCCTCCTGGTAGGCTTCCATCACTTCCATAAACCGGCTCTTCATGACAGGTTCGGGCTCGGCGGGAATGGCCAGCGCTTCCATGCCGCGCCACACGGCGCCCAACTCCGCCAGCTCATTGCGGCAGCCGGCGCAGGTTTCCAGGTGTTCGATGACCTTTTCACGTTCCGCTTTTTCCAGGCGGCCCGCCAGACATTCGGGAATCTGTTCCTTGACCCGTTCGCAAATCATGTTGCTGCTCGCTCTCCGCGCAGTGCAAAAAACCGGTCGCCTAATTCGCGCAGCGCCCGGTAGACTCGCACTTTGACCGTCCCCACTTCGCATTTCAGAACGGTGGCGATCTCTTCATACTTCAGATCCAGAAACCGGCTCATGATGAGCACTTCGCGTTTATCCTCCGGCAGCGACGCCAGAGCGCGATGCAGAAGAGCGGCCTCCTGCTTGTTCTGAACCTGGCGGTCCGGCGAGACTTCGCGGCTGCTGAAGTTCGTCGAATCCTCCGGCATGGCGACTTCCGCCTTGTGGCGCGCCGCCTGATCGATGTGGACGTTGCGGCCAATCTGGAACATCCACGCGCGGAACGTCGATTCGTTCTGATAGGTGTGCCGGTACTTCAGGATCCGGAAAAACACCTCCTGCACCAGATCTTCACTCACCGCGCGGTTGCCGGTGAGGTGCAAGAAATGGTGCAGCAAGGCCCGGCTGTGGCGGTCGAAAAGCGTTTCCAGCTTGCCGACCTCCCCGGCCCGGACATCGCGCATGATCTGTTCGTCCTCCATGCTTTTCATAAGGGAATACTGTGGGGACGTGAAAAGGTTACCAGAAAGCCGGGGGTTGGGGGCGGGGATTGGGGGTAGGAGGATGGTTCACGCGTAAGTGGTTGAGGCGATGGAAGCTACGCTGCGACAAATGGCGGATGGCGACCCCGGAGTCACAGGCATCGATTCGCCGGCACTGGCGGCCGGGGCGGTTTCGGGTGTGGTGTGCGAGTTTCGGCTGGACCTGAACTTCGTGGCGAATATCAATCACTGCACCCCGGACATACCGGTTCGACGGCGACCGATCCGCAATGGCCGCTTAACGGGCCAGGGGCATTGGCTGGGGGTATGTACTGCCGGTCTATTTTCAGAGCGTCTGCTCCACCTTTGTGGTAACCTTCTAAAAACATTCGCCGACTTTGGGTGACGAACTACCGAGGGACGAGATGAGTCGAATTGTGCTGCTGTTCGTCGCGCTGGGACTGGGTGCGCCATCGGTCGCGGGACAGACAATGGACCCGGCGACGAAGGAATTGATTGACAGGCTGCTCGCCCGGATTGACGGGCTCGAGAAACGGGTTGCGGAACTGGAGGGGGCGAAAGCGCCGGCCAAGCCCGTGGTTCCGGCCACACAGGCCATACACGAAACCCACGAACGGCCGCCGGTGTCGCAGGCGGTGACGGCGGAAGCCGCGCCGGTATACCCTTCGTTGAAGATCGCCGGCTTCGGCGACATCGATTTTTCGGCAACCGACCTCCACAGCGCCGCCACCGGTTTCGGCGCACAGACGCTTCTGTCGCCGCACAGCGGATTTGAAGAAGGCCAGTTCACCCTGCATCTCAGCTCGGCGCTTTCGTCGCGGGTGACGATGTTCGGAGAGCTTACGCTCACGGCGCGCCCCGATGCGGGTACGGGATCGCCGCCGGCGCCGGGATTTAACCCGGAGGTCGAGCGCGTGATTATCCGCTATGACCTGAACGACTATTTCAAACTTTCGTTTGGCCGCTACCACACGCCGATCAATTACTGGAACACCGCGTTCCATCACGGGCAGTGGCTCCAGACGACCATCAGCCGGCCGGAGATGGTGCAGTTCGGCGGCAGTTTTATTCCGGTTCACTTCCTGGGCAGTCTGGCCGAGGGAGCCATTCCGGCGGGTGGGCTGAATCTGAATTACGAAGCGGGAATGGGGAACGGGCGCGGGCAGGTGATCAGCCGCGGCGGCGATTTCAGCGACATCAACAACAATCGGGCCTGGCTGGTGAATGCGTTCGTGAGGCCGGACGCACTGTACGCGCTCCAGGTAGGCGCCTCGGCGTATCGTGATGAGTTGAACCCGCTGACGGCGCCGGCCGCGCGGGAGTGGATCGAATCGGCTCACGTAGTCTGGCACAAAGAGACGCCGGAGTTTATCGCCGAGTTTGCCAATGTGGAGCACCGGCCCATCGGCGGCGGAACGGTGTCCCACAGCCAGGCGTATTACGCACAAACAGCATACCGGCTGCCATGGCTGCAGAAGCTGTGGAAGCCGTATTACCGCTTCGAGTATATTCACGTACCGAAGTCGGACGCGATTTTCCGGCCGGTGGTGCCTACTTTCCACGCTTCCACGTACGGCGTGCGCTATGACATCACCACGTTTGCCGCGTTCAAGTTCGAATTCCGGCAGTATGTGCGCCGCGATTTCCCATCGTTCTACGGGTTCTTTGGGCAGACAAGTTTCACCTTCTAGGGCAGCCCATGAAGAACTGGACCTTTTGGAGACGGGCGATGTGGCTGGCGGTGGTTGGCACGGCGAGTATGGCGGCGCAGGCTGCGGATATCGCCATTGTGGTGCGGCCGGACGTGCCGGTAAACAACCTTACGTTTGGGGAACTGCGGCGCCTGTTTCTGGGCGACCGGCAGTTCTGGACGTCGAACGTGCGGGTTACGTTGCTGGTGCGCGCCCCCGGGGCACACGAGCGCGACGTGGTACTGAAGAACATTTACCAGATGTCGGAGGCGCAGTTCCGGCAGTACTGGATCGCCAAGGTGTTTCGCGCCGAGGCGGCGAGCGGGCCCAGAATCGTCTACTCTAACGAGATGGCAGTGGATCTGGTGGGCGGAACGCCGGGAGCGGTGGCGTTCGTGGATGCGGACCAGGTTCCGAAGGGATTAAAGGTGCTGAAGATCAACGGCTTGCTCCCGGGTGCGAAAGAATATCCACTCCATTAGGAGTTGGCATTGTGATCGGCAAGACTTTTTCGCACTACAAAATTCTCTCCGCCCTGGGGAAGGGCGGCATGGGCGTGGTGTATCGCGCCGAAGATGTGCGGTTGGGGCGCACGGTGGCGCTGAAGTTTGTTCCGGAGACGCTGGCGAACGATCGCTCGGCGCTGGAGCGGTTTCAAAGGGAAGCACGCGCTGTTTCGGCGTTGAATCATCCCAACATCTGCACACTGCACGATATCGACGAATGCGAGGGGCGCCCGTTCCTGGTGATGGAGTGCCTGGAGGGGCAGACGCTCAAGGACCGCATCGCCAAGGGTCTGTCGATCGACGACGTAGTGGAGATCGCGATCCAGGTGGTGGATGCGCTGGACACCGCGCACACCCGCGGAATCGTGCATCGCGATATCAAGCCGGCGAATATTTTCGTCACCAATCGCGGGCAGGTGAAGATGCTGGATTTCGGCCTTGCGAAGATGGTGGGCGGCAGCGGCGCGAGTGGTCCCCATGCGTCGCAGATGGCCACCGCGGCGCTCGACGAACTGATCACCAGCCCGGGTTCAGCCATCGGGACAGTCGCCTATATGTCTCCGGAGCAGGCGCGCGGGGAGGAATTGGACGCGCGCACAGACCTGTTTTCGTTCGGAGTGGTGCTCTACGAGATGGTGACGGGCTTGCTGCCGTTCCCCGCGGCCAGTGTGGCGCTGACCTATGTGGCCATTCTGCAGAGCACGCCGGTGGCGCCGTCGCGCTTGCGGCCGGAAGCGGCCGGCGAGATTGAGCGCATCATCGATAAGGCGCTGGAGAAGAATCGCGAGCTGCGGTACCAGAGCGCCTCGGATTTGCGCGCCGATCTGAAGCGGCTGCAGCGCGATACCAGTTCCAACCGCGCTGCCTTGACGATCTCGCAGCCGTGGACTCCGGGCCCGCCCGCTGTTGCCGACCGGTGGTCCTCGGGGCGGCAGACGGTGGCTCCTCCGGCGGTGGAAGTGAGTTCCCCAAGTCAGGCGCCAGCGCCATCCCGCATTCGCCAGGTGGTTGCGACAGCCGTGCTGGCGACGCTGTTGGCGGCGGGGGCGTGGTACTTCCTGCTGCGGGAAAAGCCGCTGGATTCCCTCGCGGTCCTGCCGTTTGTGAATGTAGGCGGGGATCAAAGCACGGAATACCTGAGCGACGGCATTACCGAGAGCATCATCAATACTCTGTCGCAGCTTCCTCAGCTTTCGGTGCGGTCGTTCAGCGCGGTAGCGCATTTCAAAGGGAAAGAGCCGGATCCGCAGACATCCGGCAAAGAGCTCAAGGTGAGGGCGGTGTTGACCGGGCGGCTGGTGCGCCGTGCCGGCGAATTTACAGTGAGCGCGGAGTTGGTGGACGTGGGGGGTAACCGGCAGGTCTGGGGCAGCCAGTACACGCGCAAGGTGGATGACATTCTGGCGACCCAGGAAGAGATTTCCCGGGATATTTCTGAGAAGCTGCGGCTGCAGATGACCGGCGCCGACAAGCAGCGGCTGACTCGCCGGCAGACGGTGGATCCGGCGGCGTATCAGTTGTATCTGCAGGGGCGGTATCAGTGGAATAAGCGGACGCTGGAAGGCTTGCAGCAGAGCATTGATTATTTCCAGCAGGCCATCCAGAAAGATCCGCGGTATGCCCTGGCCTTCGCGGGACAGGCGGACGCGTACGCCTTGCTGGCGGATTTTAACGTTCTGCCGGCGCGCGAAGTGCTGCCCAAGGTAAAGACCGCGGCGGAGAAGGCGCTTACCCTGGATGACACGCTGGCGGAAGCGCACACATCGCTGGCGTGGGCAGAGTTCCACGACCTGGACTGGGCCGGCGCGGAGAAGGAGTTCAAACGGGCCATCGATCTGAATGCCGGCTATCCCGCGGCGCATTCCTGGTATGGCGAGCTTCTGATGACCCAGGGACACGGCGACCGGGCGCTGGTGGAGATGACGCGCGCGTACGAACTGGATGCGCTTTCGCCCGCGTTCACCCTGGCGCTGGGGTATCGTTTCTACTACATGCGCCAGTATGCCCAGGCCATCGAGCAGTGCCAGAAGGTGCTGGCGATGGACGGCAGTTTCCTGCCGGCGCACGTATACCTGGGGCGGGCGTACCAGCAGAAGCCTGCATTTGCCGAGGCGATTGCGGAATTCAAGAAAGCCCTGGAGGTTTCCGAGGGCGATACCAACGAACTGGCTGCCCTGGGTCAGGCTTATGCCGTGGCGGGGCAGGCCGGCGAGGCGCGCCGGGTCCTGGACCAGCTTAAGGAGCGATCGCAACAGACTTACGTGCAGCCCATGTGGATTGCGGTGATCGACGTGGGGCTGGGCGAAAAGGATCAGGCTTTCGACTGGATGCAGAAGGCGTACGACGACCGGTCGGCATGGCTCGTGTATCTCAAGGTGGATCCGCTGTTCGACCCGGTGCGCGGCGACGCGCGGTTTGCGGACCTGCTGCGGCGGGTCGGGCTGGCGGGGTCGAACTAAACGGCTGCGGGGGAAAGCCCGCGGCTGCGCAGGCGCAAGGACAGCCCCATCATGCAGATCGCACTGAAACCGAAATAGCAGCCGAGCCAAAGAAGGTCGGGGTGCGAACCCGGAACTCTCCTGGCTACCGTTGGTTTTGCGCCGGCACTATTGGCGTTAGGTTTTCGCTGGATCAGTTGTGCACGCTCCCGCCGCCGGTGCGTGCTTACCCGGAAATACGACCGGGGCGTTCCACAAATGGTCTTCCGGGTAAGGACTCTTTCCGGTCATTGTAGTCCTGCGCTAGTCTATTACCTTGAGCTTTCTCCAGGCCGGGAATATCCACAAGCATTACGGAGGCGCCACCGCTTTACAGGGTGCGAGCCTGCAAGTGCAAGCCGGCGAAATCCATGCGCTTGTGGGTGAAAACGGGGCGGGGAAGAGCACGCTCGCCCGCATCATCGCCGGTTCCACACGCGCCGGCCAAGGCCGCATCCTCATCGAGGGCAACCCGGTCACTATCGCCAGCCCGGTGGACGCACAGCGATTAGGCATCGGTATGATCTACCAGGAGCTGGACCTTTTCCGCCACCTCACCGTCGCCGAAAACCTCATCATCGGCAACCTGGAATTCCGCGGCGGCTCCATGGAAGCCTTCTGCCACCCCTTCCTCCAACAGGTGGGGCTCGGCGAAAGCGCGCGCCGCATGGTCCACTCGCTCTCCATCGGCCAGATGCAACTGGTGGCCATCGCGCGCGCGCTCAGCATGAACGCCCGCCTCATCCTGATGGACGAGCCCACCAGCGCGCTGTTCGAAGATGCCGCGGAGCGCCTGTTCGCCCTGATTGCCGGCCTCAAACAGCGCGGCGTCGCCATCGTGTACGTCTCGCACAAAATGGACGAAATCTTCCGGCTCTCGGATCGCATCACGGTTCTTCGCGACGGTCGCAACACCGGCACGGTGGAGACCGCGCACACCAGCGCCGCCGCCGTCATCCGCATGATGATCGGCCGCGATCTGGAAGCCGGCCAGCGCGCGCCGCGCCCGCTGGGCGACGTGGTCCTCGCTGTCGATGGCCTATCCACCGCGAAACTGAAGAGCGTATCTTTCGAACTCCGCCGCGGCGAAGTGCTGGGCATCGGCGGCCTGGTGGGCTCCGGCCGCAGCGAACTCGGCGCGGCACTGTTCGGCATGGATCGCGTCTCCGCCGGCGCCATTCGCCGGCAGGGCACGCTCGGCCTGGTGCCTGAAGACCGCCGCCTGCAAGGACTCATGATGCAGATGAGCGTGGCCGAAAACGGCACCATGGCCGTGTTGCCGCGCCTGCAGCGCTGGGGATTTCTGCGGCGCGGCCAGGAACTTGCGGAGATGCGGGGCGTGGCCGGCCGGCTGGGCCTGCACTGCCGGTCACTCCACGATCCGGTGGCCACGCTCAGCGGCGGGAATCAACAGAAGGTGCTGCTGGGCCGCTGGCTGCTTGTCAATCCGGACGTGCTTTTCCTGGACGACCCGGCCCGCGGCATCGATGTGGGCGCCAAGCAGGACATCTACCGCGCCATCGACGCCCTGGCGCGCGAAGGCAAGGGCGTCATCCTGGTGAGCAGCGAACTGCCGGAACTGGTGCGTTGCTGCGATCGCATCCTGGTGCTGTGCGAGGGACGCCTCACGGCTACCTTCACTGCCGCCGAGGCCACCCAGGAAAAGATCCTCGCCGCCGCCACCAGCACCGGAGGCCACGCCTGATGCCGGCCCGCTTCCAGAGCTTCGCCGCCCTGACCGGCATCGTAATTCTGGCCATTGCGATCAGCCCGGCGGCCGCCGATGGCTCGCGCGTGTTTCTCCAAACCGGCAACCTCACCGACATTCTCCGCCAGATCTCCCTGATCGGCATGATCGCGCTCGCCATGACGTTTGTGATCCTGACCGGCGGCATCGATCTCAGCGTGGGCAGCATTCTGGCGCTGGCCACGTCTATCGCCGCCATGTGCCTTACGCGGATGGCCCCGGGCATGTCCTATCCCGCGCACATCGCCCTGGCCATCGCGGCGGCGGTTGCGGCGGCGGGCCTCACGGGAGTGCTCAACGGCGCCGTCATCGCCACTCTGCGCATTCAGCCCTTCATTGTCACGCTGGCCACCATGATCGGCGTCCGCGGCCTGGCCAAGTGGATCACCCAAAACGAAAATATCGATATTGGATTTGGCCGCGACGTCGCCGCCAGTTTCGCAGCGCTATTTCGCGAGAAGGCCATCGTAATCGGCTCCTACGCACTTGCCGCCGCGCTGTTCGCCCTGGTACTGGCGCGCACCGTGTTTGGCCGGCACGTTCGCGCCATCGGCGATAACGAAAAGGCGGCGCAATACGCCGGCCTTCCCATCCGTCGGACCAAGATCTGGGTGTACACCATCTCCGGCCTGCTCTCCGGTTTCGCCGGAGTGCTCTACGCCGCGGAGAATCATCAGGGCAATCCGAATGCGGGCGTCGCGTACGAATTGGACGCCATCGCCGCCGTGGTCATCGGCGGAACACCGCTCTCCGGAGGCCGCGGCTCCATCGCCGGAACCATCATCGGTTCGCTCATCATGGGCGTGCTCACCAATATGCTGCGGTTGAAGAATGTGGATAGCAATCTGGAGATGATGATTAAGGCAGTGATCATTGTGCTGGCGGTGGCAGTCCAGCGGGAGAGAGAATCGGCATAACATGAGACGGCAACTTCTGGCGGCACTCACGCTGGCTTCCGCCCTGTTTTCGGCGGCCTGCGGCACCGGCAATGGCAAGAGACAACTCCTGGTGGCATTCAGCCAGGCGAACAACGCCGAGCCCTACCGCGCCATGCAAAACGCCCTGATGCAGAAACTCTGGGCGCAATATCCCGATGTGAAGCTGGTGATTTCCGACGCCCAGCAGGACAACAGCAAACAGGTGGCGCAGGTGGAAACCTTCATCCGTCAGAAGCCGAACCTGTTGATCGTCGCGCCCAACGAGCGCGCCGCCCTGACCGCGGTGATGGGCCAGGCCATGGAAGCCGGAATTCCGGTGATCTGCCTCGAGCGCGACATCCTCCAGCCCAACTACACCACTTACGTCCACAGCGATAACGTGGCTATTGGCCGCCTGGCCGGGCAGTTCATCGTGGATTACCTGACCAAAAAGTACGGCCAGCCGAAAGGCAATATCGTCGCCATGCGCGGTCTTCTGGGCGTGGAAGGCGAGATCAATCGCGACAAAGGCGCCAGCGAGATTTTCCAGAAGTATCCCCAGATCCGGATGGTGGCCGACCCGGTGGCCGATTGGATTCAGGCTAAGGCCAAGGACCGCATGACCGAGGTTCTGCGCGCTCAGCCCCAAATCGACGTGGTCTACGGCCACAACGATCCGATGGCCGTCGGCGCCTACCTCGCCGCACGGGAATTGAACCGCGAAAAGGAAATGATCTTCGTCGGCGTGGATGGTCTGGGCGGCCCCGCCGGAGGCATTAAGAAGGTGACGGACGGCATCCTCGCCGCAACCTTCGTGTATCCGCTCTGCGTGGATAAGGCGGTCGAGATTGGAAACCGCATCCTCCACGACCCAGCCTTCCACCCCGACAAAGACTACACCCTCGACTCTTTGATGGTCACTCCAGCGAACGCCCGGCAAATGTACGACAAATTCACCGTGCCGTAACTACACCCAAATCCTGCCCAGCACGCGGTGGAAGTTTCCGCCCAGAATTCCGTGCATCTCCGCGTCGGTGTAACCCCGCCGGATCAGCCCCTCGGTCAGATCGAACATGCGCCGCGGATGGCTGATGGCCTCGATATCGTCCTTCTCGCGGAACGCGTACGAGCTCTTATAGTTCGCATGAAGCGCCGCCCGCTCATTCGCCGGCATGGCGTCATAGCCGTACAGATCGATATCGCTGCCCACTCCCAGAAATTCCGGACCCACCAATTTCTTCACATGATCGAAATGGTCGAGCACATCCTCCACCGTGGTCGGTTCGCTCCCCTTGACGAACATGCGCACCCCGGTGATCCCCATCACGCCGCCCTGCGCCGCCATCTTGCGGATGGCTTCGTCGGTCTTGCAGCGCGGATGCGGATTGAGCGCCCGGCAGTTGCCGTGCGTGATCAGGACCGGCTTTCTGGACGCCTCAAACGCGTCCAGCGTCGTCCGGTCGCCGCAATGCGAGACGTCCACCACCATTCCGACGCCGTTCATCCGCGACACAATCGCCACGCCGAAATCGCTCAGCCCGTCATCGCGCCGCTCCGTGGACCCGTTGCCGATCATGTTGCGCGCATTGTAGGTCAGTTGGGAAACGCGCTGCCCCAGGGAATAGAAGAAGTCCACGTCGGCGGGGGTGCGGAAATGTTCGGAGTTTTGCAGCCCGATAATGAATCCGATCTTCCCCGCTGCCCGGGCCGCATCGATATCGGCTACCGAGTCGATGCGCTTCATCGTCTCGCTATGGTGCGCCAGAAATCCGTCCCATCCCGCCACGAATTGCAGGGTATTCTGGTATGCCTCGGGACCGCCCAGGCCGAGAGCGACATGGAACGCGTTGATGCCCGACGCCCGATAGTCCGCCAGATTGGCAGCGGTGAAACTCGCCGGCTTGGCCATAAGCTGCGTCATGCGCACGCTCGAAAGTGTGATCGGGCTCAGCATGTCGATCACGGTGGACGACTTCATCACGTCCACCGCGCGCGTCGAGTATTCGGCGCCGAACAGCCGCACGCGTCCCAACAGAATCATCGGCGCGGCAACGGCAGCGCGCAGGAAATGACGGCGATCCACAGCGAATGACATATCTGATGATGTTAGAATTTCTATGCGAAAGGATCAACTATGCGGCTTGCCCCGGTTTTCGCACTGTGTTTTCTAAGCGGCGTACTCGCCGCCGCCGATCGTCCCGAAGTTGCATTGTGGGGCCGCGGCGCGCCCGGCTCCGAGGGAAAAACGGAGAAAGAGGTAGACGAGCCGCCCAACCAGGCTCACGGATATCTGAAGGTCACCGGCGTCCACAACCCATCGGTCACCGTCTTCCTGCCGCCGGCCGATATAGCCACCGGCGCCGCCATGGTCATCGCTCCCGGCGGAGGTCACGCATTCCTGAATTTCGACCAGGAAGGCACCAATGTGGCGGAGTACCTGAATAGCATTGGCGTGACGGGTCTGGTGCTGAAATACCGGCTGGCTCGCGAACCCGGGTCCACGTACACCATCGAAGGCAATGCCCTGGCCGATGCGCAGCGCGCCATCCGTTTGGTGCGCGCCCGCGCCTCCGAAGGCAACATCAACCCGGCGCGCATCGGCATCATCGGATTTTCCGCGGGCGGTGAACTCGCCGCCCTCGCGGCTACACGCTTCGACTCGGGAAATCCCGATGCCGCCGACCCCGTGGATCGTGTCAGTTCCCGCCCCGATTTCGTCGCCCTCATCTACCCCGGCATCCGCGCCGACGGGTACACCATTCCCAAAGACATGCCGTTGACTTTCATGCTGTGCGCGGACAACGATCGCGGACCTTCCACCGCCCTCTCGGTGCTCTACCCAAAGTTGAAGGCCGCCGGCGTTCAGACCGAATTGCATATCTACGCCACCGGCGGCCACGGATTCGGCATCAATCCGAATACCAAGAATCCCTCGCCCGCCGCTACCAGTTGGCAGCTCCGGTTGGGCGATTGGCTCAAAGAGATCGGTGTGCTCAAAGCCAACTGAGCATCACTTCATCTTCATCGCCGCCTTCTGAGCGGACCGCAGGGTGTTTTCGAGCGACTGCCGTGGCAGGCTCCGGATGATCGGATTGATGAGCCACCCCAAGCCTGTTGGCACATCGCGAGTCAGGGAGACCGCCTGGCATTCCACGTACACTCCGCCATCACGCTCTTCAAAACGCCAGTAGGAATTCAGCCGCCACAGAAATCCGTGGTCCTGCCCCGGCGGGAGCTCCCGCTCGGATGCCTTGCCGGCATTCTCCACTTCGGCGATCCGCGAACTGTAGCTCTTGCTGTACCAGTGCGTGCTATCCACCGAAACATACCGGACGTCGTGCGTGGTGTTCAACACCACCGTCACCACCTGCTTCTTCAGCAGGCGCATGTAAACCTTGAAGCTGTTCCCGTCGCGCGCCAGGGTCTTTGAATCGATCACCTCCGGCTTATAAATATTCTTCGCGTTGTCGTAGTTTTCAAACAGGCCGATCACCTTTTCCAGCGTGGCGCCGCGCACGAACATCCCGCCCACCCAATCGTGTACCAGCCCGTCCGGCACTTCGATATCGCCCTTGGCGCTCACCGGTTCGCAGATTGCTTCACCACGCTGCACGGCGGAGCGGCGCGATGCATCGCCATCCACCCACAGAAAGGCGGGCGTGTGGACCCGTTGGTCCAGCTTCGCCTCCGTGGACTGAATGTAGCGTTCGAATGCCTGCGTGGTGGGCGGTTTCAGCTCCACCTTGCCGGCATCGGTGAGCCCGGACAGCAGCAGGGCGGGAATCACCAACCAGGTTTCCGATGTCACCTTTCTGATTCTCACACGTCTAAACAAGTAGCAATGCCGAACTTGGCGGCGTCGAAGCCGGAGTCCAAGTTTCGGGAAGCCGGCCGGGCACAGGTCAGCTTTCTGGCGCCGCTGGAAAAACGGTGCCTCATCTGGCTCGCGCTTCACACGCCTCCCGCGATCAACTCAGACCAGCTTACGGCGCTGGGCTTGGTGGCGCTGCTCGGTGCGGGTATCAGCTACTGGTGGGCTCGCTGGAACCACGCCGGCCTGCTGCTGGCCGTCGCCTTCCTGATGTTGAACTGGCTGGGCGACAGTCTGGATGGAACCCTGGCCCGCGTGCGTAACCGCCAGCGCCCGCGTTATGGCTTTTACGTGGACCATGTGGTGGACGCGTTCGGCACATTCTTTCTGCTGGGCGGCATGGGGTTGTCGGGCTATATGAGCCCGCCCATCGCCGCCGGCCTGCTGATCGCCTACCTCATGCTGTCCATCGAAGTGTATCTGGCCACCTATACCATCGGCACGTTTCACCTGTCGTTCTGGAAGTTCAGCCCCACCGAATTGCGGATTCTGCTGATGATCGGCAACATCGCCCTGCTGTACCGGCCGGTGGTCGGCATTCTCGGCCAGCGGTATCGCCTGTTCGATGCCGGGGGCGCCGTGGGAATCCTCGGCATCTCGCTCATGCTGCTGGTGGCCGTGATTCGCCACACCGTCTTCCTGTACCGCTCCGAGCGACTGCCCTAGAGGTCCGTGTAAACCCCGCTATCCTGAAACTCGTCTACACCCACGAATGCAGCCGGCGATCACCGTGACGGAAAGCGCTGCCGAATTCCGGGATTTTGAAGAAGTGGTGCGTGTTTACTGGCCGCGCGTCTTTCGCTTCGTCCTGGCGTCGCTGCGCGATTACGATGCCGCCCAGACGGTGGCGCAGGATTGTTTCTACCGGGCTCACAAGAATCGCGGCCGGTTTCGCGGCGAATCCACGTTGAACACCTGGCTGATGCAGATCGCCGTGAACCTGGTCCGGGACCACGCCCGCAACCGCCGCCTGCAGTTCTGGAAGCGCAGCCAGGCGCTGGACCCGGCCGCGCAATGGACGCCGGACGGCCGGCTTTCGCCGGAAGCCGCGTCGGCGGTGCAGGAGAAAGTGCAGGCCGTGTGGCGTGCCGCCGCCGCTCTCTCTGAAAAGCAGCGGACGGTGTTTCTGCTGCGCTTTGTCGAGGAGATGGATCTGCTGGAAATTGCCGCGGCCACCGGACTGGCGGAGGGCACCGTGAAGACACACCTGTTTCGGGCGGTGCAAGCCATTCGGGAGCACCTGGGAGAAGAACGATGACACATTTATCAGCGGAACAGATCGCGCAGTGGATTGCCGGGCAGCGCTCAGCCGAAGCGGAAGTGCACGTCGAAAGTTGCGGAAAGTGCCGTGCCCGCGTGACGGGCTTTGAAGACGTGCTGGCGCAGTTTCGCGGCGCGGTGCGAAGCGTGTCCGCGCCGGTCCCTGTGTGGCGCGCCCGCCGTTCCTTGGTCTGGCCCCGTCTGGTGGCAGTTGCGGCCATCGCCCTGCTGCTTCTGGTGCCCTTGTACCGCGAGCGTGAGGCGCGGCGGCGCGCGGCCATCGAACAGCAAGACACGCAGTTATTGCAGCAGGTGGATGCGGGCATCTCTCGCGCCGTTCCGGACGCGATGGATCCCCTGGTGAAGATGGTGTCGTGGAATTCCAACGAGGCACAAAAATGAAACGATATATAGGACTCACGTTATTGCTGGCCGGCGCGGCTCTGGCGCAGCCCCCGCAACCTCGGCCCGTGCAGGAGATGGATGGGCCGCAGCAGCCTCCTCCGCCGCCCGCCTACGCGCCTCCGCCGCCCATACGGGCTACTCGCCCGCCCATGGAGCGCTCGCTCATGCCGGGGCCTCCCGGACGCTGGTGGAACAATCCGCAGATGGTTCAGAAGCTGGCTCTGAATTCGGACCAGCAGAAGAAAATGGACGACATCTTCCAGATGAACCGCCTGAAGCTGATCGACCTCAACGCTACCTTGCAAAAGGAAGAGGTCACTTTGGAGCCCCTGCTGGGCGCCGACCAGCCCGATGAGTCGAAAATCCTGGCGCAGATCGATAAAGTAGCTCAGGCGCGCGCCGAGCTCGAAAAGGCCAATGCGCGGTTTCTACTGGGCATCCGCCGCGTGCTGACGCCAGACCAATGGAAGAAGCTGCAAGCTGAAAATCCCCCCGGTGGGGGTCGCGGACCCGGCGGACCGCAACCCGCGGGAGTCCCACGGCCGGCACGGCGGTAACCGTCTTCCCAAATGCGCGAGGTATGATCAGAAGTCTGGATCATGCCTCGCCTTCTTGTTGCTCTTCTCATAGCGCCGCTGTTGCTCCCGGCTGCCACTACCGTGTTGTTCGATCCGTCGGCGCCCGCCACTGGCCCGTTTCCCACGGATTTTCTCACCCTTTCGGATCCGCAACAGAAAACCGGGATGCGGCTGAATTTGCCACTTCCCTCCTGCGCCTCCCAATACACCTCGTGCCAGGAAACCGGCCTGCTGGAACAGCTCGATGGCTTCAGCATTCGCGCGCGTGTCACCGTGCGCTTTTCCGCCGCGATCAATACCTCCACCCTGCGCAACGGCATGTTCTACGTTGCGCTCAACAACCTGACCCAGGAAGAGGCCGGCATAAACAAAACCGGCGATACCGTGGCCGTTGACCAGGTGGTCTTCGATCCGCTCACCAACACTGTATACGCCAAACCTTTCGCCGCGCTCGATCAGCACCGCCGTTACGCGCTGGTAATCACCGATGCCGTGCTCGATAACGCCGGCGCGCCGGTGGCGCCCGATCCCGCTTTCCAAGTCTGCGCACAGGGCGGTTCCCCGTATTGCGCCGCCTTGCAATCCGCGCTCGGCGGCATCGCTTCCTCCGTGGCGCCGCATAAGATTGTGGGCGCTTCGGTCTTCACCACGCAGAGCGCCACCGCCTGGCTGGAACATGCGCGCGCCACCCTTCCCTACGTGCCCCCGGTGGTGATGCTGGCGCAGCCGCAGAGCACTTTTTCCATCGCCAATCTCTCCGGCATCGTGCTGAATGAGCAGGTGCGCGTCAATCCGCCCGCGTTCAACAGTATTTCTCTGCCCATCAGCTCGGGACTGTTGAACGGATTGGGCAGCGTGGTGATCGGGTCGTACGAATCGCCCAGCTTTCTGGGCGGCGATCAGACCATTCCGCCCGGTCCCACCCTCCCCGGACTCGCCGTGCCGGTCAACGTCAACCCGGTGGGCTTCAACGCGCTGTTGCCTGCCACGCCCAAGCCGGCCGCGGGATATCCGGTTGTGATCTTCGGCCACGGCTTTGGCGACAGCCGCTTCGGCGGCCCCACAGCGGTCGCGCCCACGCTGGCGCGCCAGGGGTTCGCCGTGGTGGCGATCGACGCCGTGGGCCACGGCTTTGGGCCGCTCAGTTCGGTGACCTTCATCGATAACGCCGGCAACCGCACCACGGTCAACGCCATGGGCCGCAGCATCGATCTCAATGGCGACGGCATCATCGAATCCAACGAAGGCTGCGCCCTCACCGTCCCCGTCGCCTACGGCACGCGCGATTGTTTCCGCCAGACCGTGGTGGACCTGATGCAGTTGGTGCGCGCCATCCAGGCCGGCATGGATTTCGACGGCGATGGCCAGCCCGATCTCGACGCCTCCCACATTTATTACGCAGGGGAATCTCTGGGCGGCATGTATGGCGCCATGTTCATGTCGCTGGAACCCAACGTCCGCGCGGCCGCGCTGAATGTGGGCGGCGCCAGCACCGTCGATATCGCCCGCTGGAGCCCGGCCTATCAGTCGCTCACCAACCAGGTGCTGGGCTTGCGCATGCCGTCGCTATTGAACGCCGGGTCCACCTTCAACCAGGATTACGTTCTGCCCGGGCAGCCCGTCCACAATGTCACCGTGCCGGGGGCGGTCGATATTCAGAACGTATTTGAGACACTGGAGTGGCTGACCAATTCCGGCGACCCCGTCGCCTACGCGCCGCACCTTCAGGTCTCGCCCCTTGCGGGAGTGACCGCGCGGCCGGTCCTGATGCAATTCGCGCGCGGCGACATGACCGTCACCAATCCTGCCAACAGCATGTTGATTCGTGTGGCCGGCCTGCAAAACAGTACCTGGGAATACCGGCACGATCTCGCCCGCGCCCAGGTTTCCGATCTGCCCCTCGATCCGCACCCATACCTGGTGCTCTTCGTCAGCCTCAACGGCAGTTCCATCCAGTTGCCGGGGTTGGATGGCATATCGATAAGTCTCGACGCACAAGGCCAGATCGCCGGGTTCCTGGCCTCCGACGGTCAGACCATTCCCGATCCCAATCAGCTCTCCAAGCTGCTCTTCGGCTTCAGCGTATTCCAGGCGCCGGGTACGCTGCCTTTCGACTTCGGCTATTAGAGAGCGGCGCGAACCGCTGCGATGGTGCAGTCGATGTCCGCTTCGGTGTGCGCCGCCGAAAGGAACGCCGCCTCAAATTGCGAGGGAGCGAGATAGATTCCACGCTCCAGCATGGCCTGGAAAAACCGCCCGAACTTCGCGGTATCGCACCGCTTGGCCGATTCCCAATCGGTCACAGGCCCGTCCGTGAAGAAAAACGTGAACATAGAGCCCACGCGATTCACCGTCACCCCCGCCGGCGCCGCCGCGCACAGGCGGGCCGCGCGGGCCTCCAGTTGGCCGTACACTTCCGGGTGCGCTTCCAGGTGCCGCAACATGGCCAGCCCCGCCGCCACCGCCAGCGGATTGCCCGAGAGCGTCCCCGCCTGGTAGACCGGTCCCGCCGGCGCCACCTTGCTCATGATATCCTTGCGTCCGCCGTAAGCGCCTACCGGCAGCCCGCCGCCAATCACCTTGCCCAGCGTGGTCAGATCCGGCCGGATCCCGTAGCGCTGCTGCGCGCCGCCGTACGCCACCCGGAATCCCGTCATCACCTCGTCAAAAATCAGCAGCGCGCCGAAACGTTCCGTCACTCGCCGCAGTGCTTCCAGGTATCCGGGCAGGGGAGGCACGCAGCCCATATTGCCCACCACCGGCTCCACGATGATGGCCGCGATCCGGTTACCATGCGCCCGGAACGCCTGCTCCACCGCCTCCACCGAGTTGTACGGCAAGGCGATCGTGGTATCGCAAAATGCTTTCGGCACGCCCTGCGTATCGGCGATGCCCAGCGTCGCCACGCCGGACCCGGCCTTCACCAGCAGGGAATCCACGTGCCCGTGGTAGCAGCCTTCGAACTTTACCACCAGGTCGCGCCCGGTGAATCCGCGCGCCACCCGGATGGCCGACATCGTGGCCTCGGTGCCCGAATTCACCAGGCGCACCATCTCGATGGAGGGCACTGCCCGGATGATGGCCTCCGCCAGTTCGATCTCGCGCTCCGTCGGCGCTCCAAAGCTGGTTCCAATCTCCAGGGCTTCGGCCAGCGCCGCCAGAATCTCCGGGTGCCGGTGACCCAGCAGGAGCGGTCCCCACGACCCCACGTAGTCGATGTACTCGTTCCCGTCCACATCGAAGATGTGGCTGCCCTGTCCGCGCGCCACAAACACGGGCTGTCCGCCCACGCTCTTAAATGCCCGTACCGGCGAATTCACGCCGCCCGGAATAATTTCCTGTGCGCGGCGAAACAGCTCTTGCGATTTCGAATGGTTCATAGTGATGTGTGAGTAGTTCTACGCACGCGCTTTCCGGGGCACCTGGCTGCTGAATCCCAGGCTCATGCCGATTTCATACAGGCTGCCGTTCAGGTTGCTCATCAGCCGCTTTTTCAGGCCCAGGTAGGGTTGCCGTCCGGAAAACAGATCCTGCATGATCACCGAAAAACGCGCGCTGCGGCGCGTGAACTGCACCATGCGCTGCGGAATGGTGCCGAACAGGAAGCGTCCCACGAAGATGCGATGCGCCAGGCGGGAACCGAATTCCAGATCGGCCGCGAAGTCGCGCCGCAGCACTCGGCGGTATTCTTCCGCGCGCGCGTTTACGCTACGCGTCTCGTCCAGCAGCGTCCGCGCCGCCAGGTCTCCCGAGCGCATGGCGTAGTAGATGCCTTCGCCGGTGATCGGGTCCACCAGTCCCGCGGCATCGCCCACCGCCATCCAGCCCTCGCCGGACACGCGATTCTGCTTCCAGGATCGCGTTTCCAGCGCCGGCAGCAGGTGGCTGTAGAAGGTGCCGTCCTTCCACGGAATGGCGCGCTCCGCCATCCAGTTTTCCAGCCGCTTACGCAGCGCCGACGCGGGTTCGCCCTTGCCGCAGATGCCAATGGAAAGATGCCCGCAGCGCGGAAAAATCCAGATGTAGCCTTCCAACTGCGGCAGGAATTGAATATCGATCCGCTCCTGGTCTCCGGGCACGTAGTAGCCTAGCGCGGACATCGTATCGTGCGATTTCAACTCGGTGCCGAAATCGCGCAAGGGATTGCGCGCGCCCGTGGCCACTATGCAGAAATCCGCATCCGCCGTTCCTCCGCTGGTGCGCAACTGCCAGCCGGAGCCTGCCCGCGTCATCTCATTCACACGCGCCTGCTCGATCTGCGCCCCGGCCCGCTCCGCCCGCTCCAGCAACATGCGGTTCAAGTCGAAGCGCGAATAGATCAGCAGCGGTTCGTCCAAAGGCAGGCTCACCTCGCCCGCGCGGGGCGCCGACAGAACGGTCTCGCGAATGGTCCGCTTGGGCGTGGTATTGTGCAGCAAAAATGGATATTGGCTGTACGCCTTGTATGTCAAACCGCCGCCGCAGGGCTTCTCCCAGGCCAGCTTTTCATCGAACAACTGAACTTTCAAACCTGCCGATGCCAGTTGCTCCGCGGCGAATGCTCCCGCCGGTCCGCCTCCCAGGATCGCGACACGCTTCATTTCTTCTTGCCGCTAGGCGGCAGATCGTCCGGTGAAGGCATCTTGCCGCCGCCCGTTGCGCCAGGAGCCATTGCCCCGTGCGGATTCTCGCCCCCCGGCATCGCTCCCGGCGTCACCGCTCCCCCGCCGTGCGGCGTCCCGCCGGCGTCCTTACGCCCCTTCACCACCCACTTGGCGCCATTCTGTTCCAGGTGGTAGTTCATGCTCATTCCGCCGCCCGGAGTGCCCTTGGGACTTATCGACACGGACGCGTCCGCCTCATTGCCGCTGAACGTCACGCTGGTCACTTGCACGTCCATGGCGGACATGTTCAGCGCCAGGCTGGACGTCTTGCCGGAAAGGTAATCGATGACGCCCTGCCGGATGGCTTCTTTACTCTGATTTCCGCGATTACAGGCGGTCAGAGCGGCAAATAGAACGACAACGCAGGTGAATCTCACTACTCAATTATAGCCGTGCCCCCGGCGGCAAATCGGCGGCATCCTGCGAAACCAACCCGCTATACGTCGAAAATCTGCATCGCCTGAGTCAAACTGGCGATGGCATCGCGCCCCTGCGCCGGCGAATATTCGTGCGCCACATATCCTGTATACCCCAGGTCCGCGATAGCCTGCGCGATGAAGCGGTAATTCAGTTCCTGTGTCTCGTCGATTTCATGCCGCCCCGGATTTCCCCCCGTGTGATAGTGCCCGATCCACTGGAAGTGGTCGCGAATGTTGCGCACGATATCGCCGTCCATAATCTGCGCGTGATAAATGTCGTACAGAATCTTCACGCGCGGCGAGTTCACGCGCTTCATCACGTCCACTCCCCAGGCGATATGGTCGAACATGTAGTCCTTGTGGTTCACCTTGCTGTTCAGGTACTCCATGCAGATGGTGATGCCCTTGTCCTCGGCATGGGCCTTCACGCGATTCAGAAAGGCCACGCAATTGTCCGCGCCTTCCGCATCCGCCATGCCCTTGCGATTCCCCGAAAAGGTGATGATATTCGGCACGCCGTTGGCCTGCGCCTCATCGAGGGCCACATGCATCTTCTTTTCCAGGGCTTCGTGATTCTCCTTGCGATTGAGCGCGTCGGGGATGTTGCCGCCGGGACCGGGCGGATACATGGTCGGCTTCAATCCGTACTTCTTGAGCGTGGGCCAATCCGCCGGCCCGATCAGGTCGTACCCTTTGCAGCCCAGGCGGGCAGCCTCCCTGCAAGTATCCTCGAAGCTCATGCCGCGCGCGAACACCCCGCGCGTGACGCATTGCTTCAGCCGTCCCTTCCGTTCGACAGGGGCCGGAGTCTGGGCCGCCGCGGCGCACGCGGCCAGTGCGGGCAGAAAATCTCGACGTCGCATCGCTACTGAGCTTAGCGCAAATCTCCGTCAGTTTTAGCGGCACGATTTTTCGGTGCTACATAGGTATACTGGCCATGGTGGCTGCGAAATGGGAGGCGGCGGTGCTGGCCATTGCGATTGCCGGCGCAGGTATCGCCGCCCTCGCCCTGGTCTTCGGGCTTTTGTATGAGCAGACGCAGCGTGCCCGCGATCGCGGGCGCTATCCGCAGGTGGGGCGCTCCATCGTGATCCTGGAAAGCGGCGCCAACTGGGCCCTCAGCCCGGCTGTTCACGACCCCAAGACAATGTTCTCCAATGGCGGGCCGCGTCCAGGCTACAGTTGGGTCTCCATCCAGCGCGCTGGCAACCGTTACTACCGTGTGCTGGTATGACAGCGCCGGCTCTGGCTGGAGCGACCCTGGCCCTTATCCGCGGCGCGCAAGTCCCGCCGCCATATGTGCTGGCAGGCGAATCGTCCGCCGCCCTGGATGCTCGCGTTTTCGTGGGCCTCTATCCTTCCGAGGTGGCCGGGCAGGTGCTGGTCAACTGGGCCGATCCGGCGCTCTTCCTTGATCTGAGGTCCAACAACGGGAAACGTGGGCAGCGGATTCCCCAATGGATCTATCACTCGCAAGATGCCGAGGCGCGGGCAGCCGCGAGTCTCGGCGGCCGTCCGCTGCGTGTGCTCAGTGCCGGGAACATCGCCGCGCCACCCGAAGTCCTTGAGGCTTGGACGAAGGCGCAGAACGATCTCGCCCGGCTGTCCACACGGGGAAGATAGACCGAGGCAGGTGGGACGGCCGGCGACCTCCTGTACGATGCCACCGATGCCATCGTCGAGGCCGTGCGCCAGGTTGTCGCAGAGGTGCGGGTGCCTCATTAAACGAAACACGACGCCATTCATGTTTGCGCCAGCAACCGCATGAATTCGAATCGGAGCCGCGATCGTCAGGGAGCGGTTGCGCAATTACTTATGCCGCTCTGTTTAACGCCCGGGTGCACGCGCTTCAATCAGCGGAATCTTCTGCTTCTCCACCGCCCGGTTCAACCCGTTCAGATCATGGCTCAGAATGCCGTCCCACTTATTGAGCTGTTCCTGAATCTTCCCGCTCAACATCTGGAATGTATCCACCTCGGCATCGGTCGGCGCGGCATCGCCCGCATCCACCGCGAAGCTCAGATAGGTGAGTTGCTCATCCAGCATCGTCGGAAAATTCAAATCGCCTTCCGTGCTTTTGGTCTTGGTCTGCACCAGTTGTTCTTCCAGCGCCGTCAGCTTCCTCACCAGGTCCTCGGCTCCGGCATGAACAGGCTCCCACGCCGCCGCGCCGGCATACTTCCGGTTCATGGCCTCCACCTGCCCGCGCAGATCTCGCAGTTGGATGACCGTCTTATGCAGCGCGGTGAGCCGCCGGTTGATCTGCTGCTCCAGGTCGAACTGCTTCTGCAAATCGGCCGCCGTGGCCGTGGCCCGCGGGTCCATCTTCACCTCCACCGGCACCGTCTGACTTTTGCCCCCTACCGTTAGCTTCGCCTGATACATTCCGGGCAGCGCCATGGACCCCTTCGGCGCGGTATCGCCCTCGAAGAACGCCCCGGGAATCTTTACCGGATCTTCGTACCGCAAGTTCCACGGAAACCGGTTCAGGCCCGTTTCGGCGGGAAGCTGTTCATTCAGCTTCTGCACGTCCGGCCACTCCGCCGGACCTTCCACCTCGGCCTTCTTCACGCTCGAATAGGCCTTCACTACGCTGCCCTGAGCGTCCAGAATTTCAAGTTTCACCTCACCCTTGGGAACGCTCTTCAAGTAATACGTCAACACCGCTCCCGCCGGCGGATTTTCGCCTACGGGCTGCCGCTTATTGACCTCGTCCGGAAACCGCACCCGCGCCGCCGGCCGGGCCGGAAACAGCACGGCATCGGAATCCGCCGTTCCGCCGGTCCAGTTGCGCAGCGGCGTCACGTCGTCCAGAATCCAGAACGCCCGCCCATGCGTCGCTACCACCAGGTCGTCGTTCTTGATCACCAGGTCGTGTACCGGCACGGTGGGCAGATTCAGTTGCAGCGACTGCCAGTGCGCTCCCGCATCGAAAGAAACCCAAACGCCCTTTTCGGTCCCCGCATACAGCAAGCCTTTGCGCTTGGGATCTTCACGCACTGCATGAACGTAACCGCCCTCGGGAATGCCCGCCGTAATCGCGGTCCATGTCTTGCCATAATCCGTCGTCCGGTAGATGTACGGGCGAATGTCGTCCAGTTTGTGCCGGTCTACGGCCGCGTATGCCGTTCCCGCATCGTGCGGCGAGGCCTCAATCAGGCTGATCATACTCCACTCGGGCAATTCGCGCGGCGTCACGTTGTCCCAGTTCTTGCCGCCGTTGCGCGTGACGTGGATCAGCCCATCGTCGCTCCCCGCCCACAGGAGCCCTTTCTCCACCGGCGATTCCGCCAGCGTGAATACCGTGTCATAGTACTCCACGCTGGTATTGTCCTTGGTGATGACCCCACCCGACGCCACCTGCTTCGACTTATCGTTGCGCGTCAAATCCGGGCTGATGATGGTCCAACTCTTCCCCTGGTTAGTGCTCTTGAAAACCACTTCGCCTGCTGTATAGATCACGCTCGGGTCGTGCGGCGAAAACAGAATCGGCTCGGTCCACTGGAAGCGGTGCGGAAAGTCGCCCACGCCATGGCCGGAGGAGTTGATCGGCATCGGCGAAATATCAAAAGCCTGCTCGCTGCGTTTATCGAAGCGGGTCACGCCCTGGCCCGCGGCGTATACAATCAGGTCGTTGCGCGGATCGGGCGCCAGGTACGCGCTCTCGCCGCCAGCCACTTCGTACCAGTTGCGCATGGTGATGACGCCCGTGTCGCTCCAACTGGCCGTCGCCAGCGACGTGTTGTCCTGCTGCGCGCCGTAAACGTAGTACGGGAAACGGTTGTCCGTCGCCACATGGTAGAACTGCGCCGTTGGCTGATTGTTCTGCGTGCTCCAGGTCTTGCCGCCGTCGATGCTGACGGTGGCGCCGCCATCGTTGCCGTTGATCATGCGCAGCGGGTCTGCCGGGTCGATCCACAGCCCGTGATGATCGCCATGCGGCGCCGGCAGCAGCGTGAACGTCTTGCCGCCATCGGTCGAGCGGAACATCCCGGTGTTCAGCACGTACACCGCATCGGCGTTCTTCGGATCCGCAAAAATGTGGCTGAAATACCAGGCTCGCTGCCGGTATTTCTGATCGTCGTTGATCAGCTCCCACTTTTCGCCGCCATCGTCGGACCGGAACAGCCCACCCTTTTCGGCTTCGATCATGGCGTAAACGCGGCTGGAATCGGCGGCCGAGACCGATACCGTGATGCGCCCTAGCGGTCCTTCGGGCAGTCCGTGCCCCTGCAAGTGGGTCCACGTCGCGCCCCCATCGGCGGACCGGTACAGCCCGCTCCCCGGGCCACCGCTCTCGAAGGTCCACGGCATGCGCCGCACCTGGTACATGGCGGCGAAGACGATATTCGCATTGTTGGGATCGAACTCCACGTCGATCCCGCCGGTCCGGTCGTCCACGTACAGCACCTTGCTCCACGTCTTTCCGCCATCCGTAGTGCGGAAGATGCCGCGCTCCACGTTCGGCCCGAACGCGTGCCCCACGCCCGCCACCAGTACCGTATTCGGGTCGCGCGGATGCACGATGACGCGCCCGATGTGCCGCGTGTCCCGCAGCCCGATATTCGTCCAGGTTTTGCCGGCATCGGTGGACTTGTAGACGCCGTCGCCGTAGGAGATGTTCCCGCGCAGGCACGCTTCGCCGCTTCCCACGTACAGAATATTGGGGTCGGAAGGCGCCACCGCAATGGCCCCGATCGAAGAAATCCCCTCCCGATCGAAGATGGGTTTCCACGAAGCGCCGGCATCGGCGGTCTTCCATACACCGCCCGAGGCCGCTCCGAAATAGAAGGTCTCCGGATCTCCCGGAACGCCTGTTACGGCCAGCACGCGGCCACCGCGGAATGGTCCAATGAGCCTGTATTTCAGGCCTTTCCAGAGTTTCTCGTCCACCTGCGGGAAGGCCGCGGCGGAAATCAAAAGGGCGAGGGAAAGAAGGCGTAAGCGCATGGCGTGCATTTCAGTTTACATAAATGGCCAGTCACGTGCTCTCATCGTTGTATGTTGTCGCGGTGCGCCTTCTGTTTGTTCGTGCTCGCGGGCCCGCTGTGGACACAAGATCAGCCGCCGCTTACCACATTTCGCAGCGAGTCAGACCTGGTAGTGCTCAATGTCTCGGTGTTCGATAAAGACGGCAAGATCATCAAAGGACTTCCCAAAAGCGATTTCACGGTACAGGAGAACGGCGAAAATCAGGAAATCAAGGTGTTTCGCCAGGAGGACGTCCCCATCTCGCTGGGCCTCGTTATTGACGACAGCGCCAGCATGAAAGAAAAGCGGGACCGTGTAAATTCGGCGGCTCTCGCCATGGTTCGGGCATCCAATCCCCAGGATGAAGTGTTCGTCCTCAATTTCAATGAGGACGCGCAACTGGCTCAGGATTTCACCTCCGACGTGACGCGGTTGGAGAGCAGCCTCCGCGTCAGCCACCCCTCGGGTCAGACCGCCATGCGCGACGCCCTGGTGGTGGGTCTGGATCACCTGCGTGCCCATGCCAAAAACGATAAGAAGGCGCTGCTGATCGTCACCGATGGCGAAGACAACATCAGCATCGAGTCCCAACAGCGCCTGGTGGAAGCGGCCCAACGGCTCGACGTCATCATTTACGCCATTGGCCTGCTGGGGGCCGAGCAGCCGGCCAGCGCCCGGCGCGCACGCGAATCCCTGGAAGAGTTGACTCGCGCCACCGGCGGCCGTGCCTGGTTCCCCGCCGACGTATCCGAGGTCGAACGCATTACCCCGGAGATCGCGCACGAAATCCGCAATCAATACATCGTCGGCTATACTCCCACGAACACCGCTCAGGACGGCACGTATCGCAAGATCCAGGTGCAGGTCAACGTTCCCGGAGCCACGGTGCGCACGCGCTCGGGATACTATGCCAGGGGCGGCCACCCGTCCGGCGCCCTCCGCTACAATGACGTGGATGCGCGCTTCTCTGGTGTCAATCGCTCTTCTGGCGGCCCTGTGGACCGCCTGCGGCACGGATTCTAAACCGGCCGCCGCTCCCGTTGCGGAGAAAACCGAAAAGCCCAAACCGGCCGACGATTCGCGGCTCTTCCCGAAAACCAACCTGGTGGAAACCAAAGTGGTGGATTCCCAGTTACTGGGCAAGAAGTTCATGCCGGGCGGCACGCTGGCTCATTACAAGAGAGGAAGCGTCGAGTACGACATGTTCCTCGCCAGGACGCCGGACGCCGCCCTGCTATTGCCCGACTGGAGCCAGGCCCTCACCGATTCCAAACTGATCCCCTCCTTCGGCGGCTATTTCGGACACGACGCCGGCCGTCCGGTCTTCGTGTTCGCCAAAGGTACCTGGATCGCCGGGATCGCCGGCCTGGGAGAAAAGGAAGCGGATACCGAAGCGCGCCTGCTCGCGACGAGGATTCAGTAGCGCCCCAATACTGTTCAGTTGCGATACCCGGAAACTTCCAGTCGCCGGAGTGAAATCAATTTCCGAGTCGGCCGCCAAACCGCTCCAGGCCGCCAATTTCGAGCCACGTCTACGGTTCGGGCGTTATATGGCAACTTGAGGCCGAACAGCCCAACTTTGTGTTTCCCGTGCGGTCCGGCCGTGATATCAAATCGGCACGCTGAACGCCTGGACTCGCGGACGGAACGCGCGCATTCGCCACCACTGCGGGGATTACTCTTCCCGAAGTGCAGTCCACGGGTCCACACGCGATGCGCGGAAAGCGGGGCCATAGCCGGCTGCAAGCACGGCTGCGAGCAGGATCGCGACCGCAGCGGCTAGCGCCATCGGATCGTTCGGCTTGATCCGGAACAGGAACGTCTCTAACACCCGCCCGGCCACAAGGGTTGCAGGTATTCCGATGCCGAGACCAACCGCCGCCATCGCTAGCGCTTCACCGAGTACCATCGAGACCACGCTGCGTCGCTGCGCCCCCAGAGCCACTCGAATTCCGATCTCGCTGGTGCGGCGCGCAACGGTATATGCCATGGTCCCATACAAACCTATGCAGGCGATCAGCACCGCGAGCAGAGCGAAACAGGTGCACAGCGTCGCAAACGTGCGCTCCTGATTCATGGATTGATCGATGCGCTGGGCTTGCGTCGAAATGTCGGAGAGGGGGACGTTCGCATCCTGCTGCCGGACTGCTGTGCGTACGGCATGGGCAATGGCATTGGGATCGCCAGCGGCACGCACCTCGAATACCATCCCTCCATGGAGAGTGATCAAGTTGGTCGAGTAAGGCAGGTATACGGTCGGTGCAATATCCTGCTTCAGGGAATTGTACCGGGCATCCCGGGAAACACCGACAACCTCCAGATCCGGCACCGCGCCCATCATACCCATGCTGAAATGCCGTCCGACGGGGTTTTCATTAGTGAAGTAAGTCCGCGCGAACTCCTGGTTGACGACCGCGACGCCGGAGCCCCTGTACAAGTCTCGTTGGTCGATCTCACGCCCAAGAAGGATCGGAATCTGCATGTTCGAGAGGAAACCGGGCCCCACGTACAGGAACGAGACCTGTCTGTTCCTGCCGGTGTAGCCGGCAATCTTGACGCTGGTTCTACTCTCCGAGCCGGAGATCAATGCGAGGTTGGACGTGCTGACTCCACGTACACCGGGAATCGTACTCAGGCGCGCCCTCACCTCTTCGTAGAATTGCACGATTGCGAAATCCCTATATCCAGCCTGCCGCGCGTTGAGAGTGAACAGGAGCACCCGTTCGCTGTTGAATCCGAGGTTGACGGCACTCAGGTTGACGAGTGTGCGGACGAAAAGGCTGGCGGTCATCAAAAGCAGGAGTGAACCCGCGATTTGAGAAACCACCAGCACCTGGTTTGGGGTCACTCGCAAGCGCGCGAACAAGCGCTGCGGCGGGCCGCCGGCGCGAGCCTGCCGCAGCAGGTGGTTCAGATCGACGCGCGTCGACCGAAGAGCTGGAGCCAAGCCGAACAGTATCCCGGTCATGAGCGACAGGGCTAAGCCGATTGCGAGCACGTGCCAATTCAAGGTTGCGTGCAGCGTGAAGTTCTCCCGTGCGTTCCCAATGAGTGTGGTCAACCCGCGAATTCCCCAGACTGCGAAACCCAGGCCCAGCGCGCCGCCGACCGAACTCAGCAGCACCGATTCGGTAAGCAACTGCCGCGCCAGGCGCCCGCGGTCCGCGCCCAGGCTCAGGCGGAGTGCGATTTCGCGCTGCCGGCCCGTGGCTCGCGCCAGCAGGAGATTTCCGATATTGGCGCACGCGATCGCCAGGATCAGCCCCACCATAGTCATCAGGATGTAAAGGGGCTTGGCGTACTGACGGCGTAGGCGGTCCAATCCCCCGGCGCCTTCCTGCAGGAGGAGGGCCGGGAGATCAGTGCGTTCTATTTCGGTAGTTGCGCTGGCTTCCACAAAACGGCGGAACACCGGGGTGAGCGCGGCCTGCGCCTGGTCCAAAGTGACGCCGCGTTGGAGGCGTCCCCACAATCGGACCCAATAAAACGTGTCTTCGGTGAACCTTCGGTTTGGATCGAGCCCTATCAAGGACAGGGGGTCCATCAGCGGTTCGGCGTGAAGCGGAACATAAAAGTCGGACCGGACGGACGGGTCAGCCCCGAAAAACTCCGCCGGTGCGACCCCGACCACCGTGAAAAGCACGTCTTCAACCCGCACCGACTGACCTACTGCGCGCGAGATATCGCCGAAGCGGCGTTCGGCGTACTGATAGTCGAGAACCATGATCGGCGGAGCGCCCGCTCGGTCATCGGAAGGCGAGATCAGGCGGCCCGCGGCGGGAGGAAGCCCGAGACCCGAGAAGAACTCGCCGGACACGTATTGCCCGCTGGCCAGACAGCCTGCACCTCCGATCACCAGGTTTCGGCGGCCCGCCGCAGTGAACGCGAACACCGACGAGAAGATCTTCGAGTCGCGCAGCAATTCGCAGGCAGCGTAAGGGAAACTGTCGGCGGTGAACCCGGTTCTCGGATCTCTGACGATATCGCCGTTCAGGCTCCGGGCAACGGCCGGCTGCGCCTTGCTGTGCCACTTCAGCGCTACCAGGGACTCGGGGTCCGCCACCGGCAGGGCGCGCAGGAGGATCGCATCGATGAAGCTGTAGATAGCCACGTTAGCTCCAATCCCTAAGGCTAGTGAGAGGGCTGCCACGGCCGAGAAGAGGGGTCGCGCAACCATAATGCGCACGGCGTAGCGTACATCCTGGAGCATTTGCTCCAATAAAGTGAATAGTCTCATGGCTTCTGGTCCGCTAATGGATACTCCCCGAGCGGCAAAAGGTTACGGTTCTTTCCAGTCGGATCGAGGCCTAGCGGTAGAACCTCACGCTCGGGCCCGATTCGCAGATGCGCGAACGGTTTCGAATGGCCGCGAAGCAATTCCACATGAGCGTATCCCCATTGCGCGGATCTGTCCGCCGGTTCCGCTGCTCCTGCCGGTTAAACGCGACACTCGGAAAGGTCACATCCGGCCGCCCCCAGCACACATGGCATGTCCCCCGGCGGCCTCGGTGAACGCATTGCCGGCTAGCTTTTTTTCTTTCCCAACGCCCGCCGTTTCGCCGCCCAGCCTTCTTTCAGGCTCTGCCGCGCGCGGCCTAAGGCCAATGCGTCCGCCGGTACCGGATCGGTAATCACCGACCCCGCCGCCACATACGCGCCCGCGCCGATTTCGAGCGGCGCCACCAGCGTGGAATTACTGCCGATAAACGCGCCCTCGCCGATTTGCGTCTGGTGCTTGTGAAAGCCATCGTAATTGCAGGTGATGGTTCCCGCGCCGATATTGGTTTTCGCGCCGATTTGCGAATCGCCCAGATAGGCCAGGTGATTGGCCTTGGCGCCCGCGCCCAGCCGCGTCTTCTTCAACTCCACGAAGTTCCCGATGTGCGCTCCCGCCTCCACGTAATTCTCCATGCGCAGGCGCGCGAACGGACCGCAGTTCACCCCGCGCTCCACATGGGAGGTGTTCACAATCGTGAACGGGAAAATCTCCACGTCGTCCTCAATCTCCGAATCCCGGACGATGGAGCACGCGCCCACGCGGCAATTTTCGCCGATGGTGCTCGCGCCCAGAATCTGCGTGAACGGTTCGATCACCGTATCCATGCCGATTCGCACATGCTTGTCGATGGTCACTGTTTCCGGCTTTTCGATCGTCACCCCGGAGAGCATCAGCTCGCGCACTTTGCGTTCCCGCAGAATCCGGTCCACCACCGCCAGTTCCGCGCGATCGTTGATGCCCAGGGCTTCGGCCGGGTCGTCCATGCGCAGGGCATCCATGCGGTGGCCCGCGCGCGTGAGAATCCCCACCATGTCGGTGAGGTAATACTCCTTGGCCGGATTGTCGGGCACGATTTCGTCCACGTGCTTCCAGAACAGGTCCGCGCGATAGCAGTAGATTCCCATGTTGGCCTCGCGAATGGCCAGTTGATCCGGGGTCCCGGACTTCTGTTCCACTACTTCCTTCACGCGGCCCTCTGCGTCGCGAATTACGCGGCCATAGCCGGTCGGATCGTCCATCTCGGCGGCGAGCAGGACGCCCGCGCCGCCGCCGGCCATTTCGGCTTCCACTAAACGCCGCAGCGTGGCCGACTGCATCAGCGGGCCATCCCCGTAGAACACCACCAGAAAGCCATCCAGGTGCGCCAGGGCATCGCGACTCACCATCAGTGCGTGGCCCGTGCCCTTCTGCTCCTTCTGTTCGATGAAGCCCACTCCCCTTCCGGCGACCGCCTGCCGCACGGCCTCCGCCTGATGTCCCACCACCACAAAGACGCGCTCCGGCGCGGTCAATTCCAGAGCGGTATCCACCACGTGCTCTACCAGCGTCTGACCGCCGGCGCGGTGCAGCACCTTGGCTTTGCGCGACATCATGCGGGTACCCAGCCCGGCGGCCAGAATCACTACGGTTACGGGAGTCTCCATCATCTCTATTATCACTGGCCTTTGCGGCGCCTGCCCTCCTGCGCCAGTTTGATCACCACGGCGGCGGTGGCCTCGGGGTCGTGCCTCACTTTCTTGCCGTGCTGCGCCAGATTTCCCGCCATCACTTTGAGTCCCATCTTGAAAATCGCGTCGATATCGTTCTCCACCGGCATGGCGTCTTCTCTTGCGTAGCGCTTCTTCACGGCCGAGGTAATGGCGCGAATGTTCACCACCGCGTAATCCAGAAAAGCCCCGCCGGCATGGCGGTGCATGGCGCGAATGTGGTCGGACGCGCTGAACCGGCTGGTCTCACCGGGCTGCCACATCAGGTTCACGATATACGCTTTCACCGCCGGCGATTTTCGAATCGCCGCCGGAATGCCTTGCACCAGCAGGTTGGGGATGACGCTGGTGAAGAGCGATCCCGGCCCCAGCGTGATCACATCCGCCTCCGCCAGGGCGCTCAAGGCTGCCGGCAAGGGCTTGGCGGTCGCCGGAACCAGGTGAAGACGCAGGATGGGTTCGGTGCTGCGGCTGATCCTGGTTTCGCCCGCCACCTTCGTGCCGCTCTCCAATGTGGCGGCCAGGGTCACGTTCGTGGTGGTGGAAGGATAGATGCGTCCGGCGATCTTGAGCACTTCCGAAGACACCCGGATGGCGTCCGGGAAATCTCCCATGATTTGCGTCAGCGCCATCAGGAACAGGTTTCCGAAACTGTGGCCCTTCAATCCGCGGCCGTGTTCGAAACGGTGCTGGAACAGGCGCGACAGCAGCGCCGAATCCTCGCTCAGCGCCACCATGCAGTTGCGGATGTCGCCGGGAGGGAGCACGTCGAATTCGCGGCGCAAGCGTCCGGAGCTGCCACCGTCGTCGGTTACGGTGACGATGGCCGTGATGTCGGCGCCTGGAAAGCCAGAATCGCCCGCGCGGGCGTACTGTTTCAAACCCTGGAGCAGGGCCGAAAGTCCGTTGCCGCCGCCGATCGACACCACGCGCAAAGGCGAGGAATCTGACAAATGGTCCCCTACCAGCCCTTCTTCCCCGGGTACAGCAGGCTGTCAAACGGCGGCTGGTTTGCCAGATGCGCGAAGTCGGCTTCCTGCCGGGCCATAATGCGGTTCCTCGGTTCCAGCTCTATGGCGCGGCGCAGGTTCTCGGAAGCTGCCAGAAGTTCGCCGCTCATCGCTTGCGCCAGAGCCAGCGCGTACAGAATATGGTCCGCGCCCGGAGA
Source organism: Candidatus Sulfopaludibacter sp. (assembly GCA_031292755.1). Taxonomy (GTDB): domain Bacteria; phylum Acidobacteriota; class Terriglobia; order Bryobacterales; family Bryobacteraceae; genus Sulfopaludibacter. The sequence continues at coordinate 10,153 of JARLGM010000027.1, read as the reverse complement.
CATCGACAGGCCCTTCTCGAGGTGTATGCGCGCTTCGGCGGCGTTGCGCGTATTCAGAAGGGCGATGCCGTAGTTGTAGCAATCCTCGGCCGAGCCCAGGTTCACCGTGGCTTGCTCCAGCCGCCGGTCGCACATCGAAGCGTGCAGCCGCGCGCGGTTGGCCACATCGCGTTCGGGTCCCTGCGCCGCAAGCTGGAACAGTTCACGCGCCTCTTTCAGGTTGCGCGCGTGGAACAGCTTCATGGCCTGCTCGAAGGTGCTCAACTGCCTCTGCGCACTCGCCGGCTGCGGGCCGCCCGATGCCGCGGCGGAAGGGCCGGCCGCGGGCGGCGGTTCCGTAGTCCTGACGGGTTTGGAAGACTGTGCCCTGGTCACTCTCGCCTCGAGACTCTTTGCCACCGTGGTTTTCTTCTTCTCCGGCATGATAGCCAGCCCACTCCCGGCACTCAGGAACGATTAGCGTTTATACCAGACCGCGCCTCGCGCGCGCAACCGTCACCCCAATCCCGCCTCGCGCAGGAACTTCGCCGATTCCTCCGGCGGCGTGGGATTGATGTAGAAACCAGTGCCCCATTCGAAGCCCGCCACCTTCGTCAGCTTGGGAATCACTTCCACGTGCCAATGATAGTGCGGCAGCGCCGGATCCTGCACCGGAGCGCTGTGCACGATGAAGTTGAACGCCGGCCGTTCCAGCACGCGATCGATCTTGCGCATGGTGGAGCGCAGGATCCAGGCCATGTTCTGCAGCGTTGCCGCATCGGAATCCTCATAATGCGATTCGTGCCGCTTGGGCAGGATCCACGTCTCGAACGGAAAACGCGGCGCGTATGGCTCCAGCACCGTGAAGCGGTCCGTCTCCATCACCAGGCGCGTTCCGGCGGCGCTCTCCTGCCGGATGATGTCGCAGTAGATGCAGCGCTCCTTCAGTTCGTAAAACAGCCGCGCGCCATCCACCTCTTCCTTGACGCGCTTGGGTATCACCGGCAGCGCGATCAACTGGCAGTGCGGATGCTCCAGCGACGCCCCCGCCGCTTCGCCATGATTCTTGAACAGCAGGATGTACCGGAAGCGCCTGTCTTTCTTCAGATCGTTCACGCGGTCCTTGAAGGCCCACAGCATTTCCTCGATCTGCCGTTCCGGCATTTCGCCCAGGGTGGCTGCGTGGTCCGGTGTTTCGATGATGACCTCGTGGGCGCCGATGCCGTTCATCTTGTCGTACATGCCCTCGCCCTGCCGGTTCAACTCGCCTTCGATGCCCAACACCGGGAACTTGTTGGCCACCACGCGCACGCGCCAGCCCGGTTCGTCGCGGTTGCCGCCGTTGCGGTAGGCGATGATTTCCGGCGGCGTTTTATGCTCGTTGCCGTAATCGAACGGGCAGACGCCGGCTTTCGGCGGCGGCACAGGCTGGCGAATGAAGTCGTTGGGACGCTTGGCGCGGTCCGTGGCAATGATCACCCATCGGCCAGTGATGGGATCCTTACGTAGCTCGGGCAAAAGGCAGGGCTCCTGAACGCTGTTTTCGCGTTTGTAACAGACGATTATAGCCCGGTGGGGCTGACAACCGCGCAGCGCCTCCCGTCCTGCTACCGGAACGCATCTTGAATCCACTCCACCTGCGCCGGACTCCGCAGTACGATGCTCACAATATCGAACCGTACCCGTGGCCATTCCACGCCTGCCCGCCGCGCGTAATCCCGCGCCGCATGCCGCAGCGATTCGCGTTTCTCCAGGTCTACCGCCGCCTCCGGCGCTCCGAAATCGGCACTGGCCCGCGTCTTCACTTCCACGAACAGCAGCCGCCCGCCCAGCCACGCTACCAGATCGATTTCGCCCGCACCGGCGCGCGGACGGTAATTGCGTGAAACAATCGTGCACCCCTGCGCACGCAGATACCGGTGCGCCATATCTTCGCCCAGCCGACCGTGGTCGTCGCGCAGGCGCCTGCGCCGGACGGCGTCGGCCGCGCGATACAGCAAGCCCATCATTTGAGCACTTCAAACTCGAACATCATGACTTTGCCGCGAACCACATAACAGAGGTAATACTCCCAGAAGCGCCGGTACCGCGGGAAGCGATTGACCAGGAATTCGAAGCCCAGGTACCTCCACAATGCTAGTAGCCGCAGCCGCACGGAAATCTCACGAAATCGCTTCGTCGAGTAGTACCCGAAGCCGCCGTGCTTCTCGCCGAAATACCGGAAGCTGAAACTGTTCAGGTGATGCTTATGGGTGGGGTCGCAGAACGAGCTGAAATCGGTGTAATGCGGCGTTTCGATCCGCACCGTGCCGCCGGCGCGCACCAGACGGTGAAACTCCTCCATGCTGCGGATCACGTCGTCCACGTGTTCAATCACGTGGATGGCGGTGAGGCGGTCGAAGGAACTGTCGGCGAAAGGGTAGGGGAAGCGGTCCAGATCGGCCAGCACGTCGGCGCGGCTGGCGGGATTACGGTCGATTCCTATGGAACCGGGCTGCTTGTGAATCCCGCAGCCGACGTCGAGTATTCTCATGCTTCCGCTATGGCTTCCTTCAGGCACCCTTCCAGTGTCTCAATGGCAAAGTCGCACTGATCCCGCGTAATCACCAGCGGCGGGCACAGCCGCAGCGTCGAATCGCCCGCGCCCAGCGCCAGCACTCCGCGCTCGAAGGCCAGCCCCAGCACTTTGTCGCGCAGGCGCGGAGCCTTCTCCTTCGTCGCCTGGTCCTGCACCAGTTCTATCCCGATCATCAGGCCAAGGCCGCGCACATCGCCCACAACCGGGAACCGGTCCGGCCAATCCAACATCCGATCCATCAGGTGCGCCCCCATACGGGCCGCGTTCTCCACCAGTTCCTCTTCCAGCAGCGCGATCGTGGTCCGCGCCGCCGCGCACGCTACCGGATTGCCGCCGAAGGTGGATGCGTGCGCGCCCGGCGGCCACGTCATCAGGTCCGCGCGCGCTACCGTGGCGCCCAGCGGCAGCCCGCTCGCTATTCCCTTCGCCACCGCCAGGATGTCCGGGACCGCGTCGAAATGCTCCGCCGCCCACATCCTGCCGGTACGGCCCATGCCGCACTGCACTTCATCGAAAATCAGAAGAATACCATTTTGTCTGGCTACCCGCGCCAGTTCGTCGAAGAACTTTTTCGGCGGGACCACGTACCCGCCCTCTCCCAGCACCGGTTCCACCGCAATCGCCGCCACCTCCTGCGCCGGCGCCACCGTCTTCAGCAAGGTATCCTCGATGAATTTTACGCACTCCACCGCGCAGCTTTCCGGCTCCTTGCCGTAGGGGCAGCGGTAGCAGTAAGGATACGGCGCGTGAACCACTCCCGGCATCATCGGACCGAATCCCGCGCGCTGCACCGCCTTCCGCGACGTCAGCGAGAGCGCCCCCATGGTGCGGCCGTGAAAACCGCCGTAGAAGGCGATGATCTTGTCCCGGCCCGTGGCGTAGCGGGCCAGCTTGAGCGAGCCCTCCATGGCCTCCGCGCCGGAATTGCCGAATGAGACGCGGCGGTCCACTCTCCCCGGCGCGATTTCGGCCAGCTTTTCCGCCAGGAGAACCAGCTCTTCGTAATAAAAATCCGTGCCCGACATGTGAATTAGCCGGGCCGCCTGCTTCTGTATGGCGTCCACCACGCGCGGGTGGCAATGCCCCGTCGCCACCACCGCGATACCGGCATTGAAATCCAGGAACCGGTTGCCGTCCACATCTTCCACCATGGCGCCTTCGCCCTTTTCGCAAACCAGCGGATAACTGCGTGTGTACGATGGCGACACCACGCGCTCATCGCGCGCAATCACGGCGCGTGCGCGCGGTCCGGGCAGTTCGGTCACAAGATGCGGAAGGTCAGGCCGCACCTGATCGATGGTCTTACCCATATGCTCTCCTATTCAGTTGTCTGGGTTGAGGACTGGCGTGCCGGGCGGACCGGCGCGCATCGCGCGAGGCGGCAGAGAGTTAGTCCGATCCGAACAGACCGGGCCGCGAAATGGAGGGCGTGTGCTCCATACCTCCATCTTAGAACAGCGGGGGTGCGCTTCGCGCGCGATTTATTTACCAAACACCCGGGCGAAAATTGCGTCTACGTTGCGCAGTTGCCGGTCCAGCGAGAACGCCTCCGCAATTTTTTCCGGCGGCACCAGCGCGCGAATTTCCGGATCGTTTTCGATCGCCGCGCGAAAATCGCCTTCTTCTTCCCAGGCGCGCATGGCATGAGATTGCACCAGGCGGTACGCCTGCTCGCGCAGCATCCCCGCCGCCGCCAGATCCAGCAGCACCTGGCCGGAGAACACCAGCCCCCGGGTCATCTCCAGGTTGCGGCGCATCCGCTCCGGGTAGACCAGAAGCTGATCCACCAGTTTGGTCGTTTTCTCGAGAAGATAGTCGGCCAGAATGGTCGAATCCGGAAGGATTACGCGCTCCACCGAGGAATGCGAGATGTCTCGTTCATGCCACAGCGCCACGTCCTCAAACGCCGGCTGCACATTAGCGCGAACCACGCGCGCCAGTCCGCAGATCTGCTCGCAGGTGATGGGATTGCGCTTGTGCGGCATGGCCGAACTGCCCTTCTGCCCGCGCGCGAAATACTCCTCCGCCTCGCGCACTTCCGTCCGCTGCAGATGCCGCACCTCCAACGCGATCTTCTCGCACAACGCCGCGGCCAGCGCCAGCGCGCACACGAAATTCGCATGACGGTCGCGCTGGATCACCTGCGAAGCCACCGGCGCGGGCTTCAAATTCAGCCGTGCGCAGATCCGTTCCTCCACCTCCGGCCCGATATGGGCGAAGGTGCCCACCGCGCCTGACGTCTTGCCCACCCGAACATCCTCCGCCGCCGCCCGCAGGCGCACCAGGTTCCGTTCCGATTCCTGGTACCAGATGGCCAGCTTCAGTCCGAAGGTGATTGGCTCGGCGTGCACCCCGTGCGTCCGTCCAATCTGTACGGTGTGCTGGAACTCGAGCGCGCGCCGCTTCAACACCGCCCGCAACGCCTCCAGATCGCGGATCACGATGGCCGCCGCCTGCTGCATCAGCAGTGCCTGCGCGGTATCCACCACGTCGTTCGACGTCAAGCCGTAATGCAGCCAGCGCGATGCCTCCGCGAACCCGGCCGCCGCCATGGTCTCCGCCACCGCGGTGGTGAACGCGATCACGTCGTGCTTCACTTCTCTTTCGATTTCCAGAATGCGCGCCACTTCGAACCCGGCATGCGCGCGCAGCAGCCGTGCCGCTTCGGCCGGCACCACGCCCAGCTCAGCCAGCGCCTCCGACGCCGCCAGTTCCACTTCCAGCCACTGCTGGAACTTGTTCCGGTCGCTCCAGATGTTGCCCATCTCGGGCCGTGTGTATCTCGCAATCATAGGTATTTGTCCCGTACAGGGTCAGAAGCAAAAAACTTCCGACGGCCGGCCCTGTTCGGCAATCGCCAGGGTCGTGGTGAGACCGCGCTGCTCCAGACTCTGCGTGGCAATCATCCGCACGATTTCCGGATGATTGTTCTGCTCGCTCAGGTGCCCCAGAATCAGCCTGCTGGTACAGGCATCCAGATCCTGCAGCAGATAATCGGACATCATCAGGTTCGAGAGATGCCCCACCCGGCTCATCACCCGCTGCTTCACGCTCCAGGGATACGGGCCCACTTTCAACATGTCCAGATCGTGGTTGGCTTCCAGCAGCAGCATGTCCGTGCGCCGCAAGTGAAATTTGATGGATTCGGGAATGTAGCCCAGGTCCGTGGCGATTCCGATGCGCACCCCTTCGGCCTCAAACGTGAATCCCACCGGATCGATGGCATCATGCGGAATCCCGAAGCTCTGCACTTCGATGTCGCCGATTTGGAAGCTCGCCCCCGCCTGAAAGCACTCCAGGCGCGCCGGTTGCGTCTCGCCCCAATCGATCGCCGGACCCGTCAGCCTGGTCATGTGGATCACGGCGCGTACGTCTTTGTTGCGCGCCAGCACCGGCAGTCCGGAGACATGGTCGGAATGCTCGTGCGTGATGAGGATGGCGTCCACACGGTCCAGCGATTCGCCGATGGTGGCCAGCCGTTTGCGCAATTCCCTCATGCTCAGCCCGGCGTCCACCAGGATGCGCGTGTTGCCCGTGGAGACCAGCGCCGCGTTCCCGGAACTGCCGCTCGCCAGCACGCAGAATTTGACCGTGGCATCCTCCCTTTGACATTTCAGAATACCGCGAATCGCACCGAAACAGAACGGCAGGGGCATGTTTTGGGCTGCCCGTGCCACACCGTGACTGAGGTGCCACGCCGTGTTTGCGATTCGTGTTGTCTTTTCAGTTACATGCGTTACGGAGCCTGGCGTGCAACATACCCCGGCATGGTAATGTTTGCCAGTCTGTTCCTGGTGGCCGCCCAGTTGCTCTTCCAGACCGGCGTGCAGGATGCCGAATCCGGAAAACTGGAACGTGCCCGCCTCACCCTGCAAACCCTCGTCAATACGTATCCCCAGGACCCGCTGGCCCCCAGCGCCAAGGCCGAGATCGAGGTCATCGAGTTGTATCAGGAGGGACAGCGGCTCGCCCGGGAAGGCAGGTTCGATGCGGCGGAATTTACTTTCCAGACATTGATCAGCGTCTATCCGGAGAGCCCGCTGGTGAGACAGGCGGAAGTGGCTATGCAAGCCGCGGCTCGCGCGCAGCAGGAGCTCAATGTGCGCCTCATGGTGCGCGTGCTGGATCTTAGCGGGCTCGGCCTGAGCGCCCGCGATACCCAGTCCCTGTTCGTCGATCGCGAAGTGCGCCTGGCCGCCGGTAGGGCCTTCGATCCGCGCGACGTGGAGCAGGCGCGCCTGGTCTTGACCGACTTCCTCAAGGCCAAGGTCCGCACCGAAGTCCGCATGGCCGGCGCGCACGAAGTGGACGTCGTCCTGGCTCGCGTCGAATAGCGTTATTTGGTGCTAGGCTTTCAGTTGATGAAAGTCGCGCGCATCCACCAGCACGGCGGGCCGGAGGTGCTGGTCTACGAAGAAGTTCCCGATCCTCAAATCAAGGCCAACGAAGTGCTGGTGCGGGTCCGCGCCGGCGCCCTGAACCATCTCGACCTGTTCGTGCGGGCCGGCATTCCCGGCATGAAATTCGCCATGCCGCACATTCTGGGGAGCGATATCGCCGGGGAAGTGGTGCAGGTGGGCGAACTCTGCGAGCGCGTCAAAACGGGCTGGCGCGTGCTGCTCTCTCCGGGACTGAGCTGCCGTCAATGCGAGCAATGCCTCAACGGACAGGACAATCTCTGCCGCCGTTTCACCATGTTCGGCTACGCCAAAGACGGCGGCAATGCCGAACTGCTGGCCGCGCCGGAATACAGCGTCATTCCCATTCCCGACGATCTCAGTTTCGAAGAGGCCGCCGCCGCTCCGCTGGTATTCCTCACCGCCTGGCACATGCTGATGGCCCGCGCGCGGCTTCAGCCGGGCGAAGATGTGTTGGTGCTGGCCGCCTCCAGCGGCGTCGGCATGGCCGCCATCCAGATTGCCAAGATGTTCCAGTGCCGCGTGATTGCCACCGCCGGCGGCGAAGAGAAACTGGCCCGCGCCCGGGAACTCGGCGCTGACTTCGCCATCGATCATTACCGGCAGGACATCTCCGCCGAGGTGCGCAAGATCACCGCCAAAAAAGGCGCCGATGTAGTGGTGGAGCACGTGGGCATTGCCACCTGGCAGAAGAGCCTGGAATCCCTGGCGCCCGCCGGCCGGCTGGTGATCTGCGGAGCCACGACCGGATACGATGCCCGCGTGGATCTCCGCTACCTCTTCAGCAAACAATGGAGCCTGTTGGGCTCCTTTATGGGCCCCATGGGAGAGCTCCACCAGGTGCTCAAATTCGTCTTCCGCAAGCAACTCAAGCCCATCATCGACAGTGTCTATCCCCTCAGCGAAATCCGCGCCGCCCACGAGCGGCTGGAACGAAAAGAGCAATTCGGCAAAGTGATTGTCAGGCCGTGATATAACCAACTCATGCGAAATGCAATCCTGGCGCTCGCAGTCTCCACGGCCGTTCTCACCGCGGGGCCGAGGCCGAAGGTGCGCGCCATCACCGCATTCATCGATGTGGACGCGCAGAACTACGCGCGGCAGATTGAAGATACCGTGAAGTTCCTGGACTCGGCCCGCGACACGCTCGCCGCCGCCGGTTGGGAAGTGGAAACCATCCGCATCGCCACCCAACCGTTTCCCGCGTACACCAAGGGCCTGAGCCATGAGGCCGCGCTTTCTGTGCTGCACGGCATCGACGCCCTGGGCGCCCGCCTGCAGTTCACGCCGTCGATCGGTCCGGCTATGTGGAACGATGACGACCCCGCGGGGCCCGTCGATCTGCTGATCGATTTTCTGGCGGCTCCCGGCCGCACCAACGCCAGCCTGATCACCGCCGCGGAGGATGGCATTCACTGGAACGCCATTCACCAGGCGGCGCGCCTGGTCAAAGCGGTCTCGCAACGCAGCACGCGAGGGCAGGGCAATCTGAACTTCGCCGCCATCGCCATGCTGAAGCCGTACGGGCCGTTTTATCCGGGCGCTTACCATGCGGGCGGCAGCCACGCGTTCTCGATCGGGGTGGAAGGCGCGAGCGTGGTGGCCGAGGTTTTCGCGAAGGAGCACGATCCGCGCACGGCGGAAAAAAAGCTGGCCGAGGCGTTGACCCAGCATCTGCGCGAGGTGGAAGCGGCCGCCGGGGAAGTAGCGTCCAGGAGCGGGTGGACGTACGCCGGAATCGACCCCACGCCCGCGCCGCTTGGCGAGGTCTCCATCGGCCGCGCCATCGAATCATTCATCGGCGCGCCGTTCGGGTCCAGCGGCACGATGACGGCTGCCGCCGTGATCACACGCGCGGTGCAGTCCGTGCCGGTGAAGCGCGTGGGTTATAGCGGCCTGATGGTGCCCATACTGGAAGATGCCGTGCTCGCCAAACGCTGGGCGGAAGGTACGTATACCCTGGATGCGCTGCTGGCATACTCGGCGGTCTGCGCGGGAGGGCTGGACACCATTCCGCTTCCCGGCGACATTAACGAGGAGCGTTTGGCCCACATCCTGAGCGACGTTGCCACGCTCGCCTACAAATGGCAGAAACCCCTGGCGGCCCGTCTGCTACCCGCGCCCGGAAGAAAATCGGGCGAGCGCACGCAGTTCGAAGATTCGCGCATGGCCAATACGGTGATTCATTAACACGAGCGCGCCGAGCCACCGATCTGCCCGCACGGCGCGCCACTCGTCCCGCGTGTCCGGCTCGGTGAAGTTTCCAATTTGCAGATTGGATCGCTCCGGTTTTGGAGACCCGGCCAAAAGCGGAAATCCCGTCCCGAAAGCGAACACCTATGCCCCTTCCAGCCCTACTCTAACCCTTTTTCCCTCAGATATTTCCAAATGGCCCCGCAGTTGCCCCTCGTGCTTCAATAGAATTGATGAAATCTCCCGATTCGCGAACGCCTTGCATCCTGATTGCCGACGATCAACCGGATGTACTGGAAGCGTTGCGCTTCCTGGTGAAAGGCGAAGGCTACCAGGCCGAATCCGTGAACTCCCCGGCGGCAGCCATCGATGCAGTGGAATCCCGCGACTTCGATGCCGTCCTGATGGACCTGAACTACACCCGTGACACCACCAGCGGGCAGGAAGGGCTGGAACTGCTGAATCACATCCAGACGATGGACACCACCCTGCCGGTGATTGTCATGACGGCGTGGGGGTCGGTGGAATTGGCGGTCGAGGCGATGCGGCGCGGCGCGCGCGACTTCATCCAGAAGCCGTGGGACAATGCGCGCCTCTCGGCCATCCTCAAGACGCAGATCGAACTCGGCCGCGCGCTCCGCAAAGGTCAGCGTCTGGAGGCGGAGAACCGGGCGCTGCGGGCCGAGCGATTCCCGCAATTGATCGCGCAATCGGCGGCCATGCGTCCGGTGTTGGATGTCATCTCGCGCGTGGGCCCCTCGGACGCCAACGTGCTGATTACGGGCGAAAACGGCACAGGCAAGGGCCTGGTCGCCCAGACCCTGCATTCGGTTTCGCTGCGTTCCACGCGCCCGCTGGTCACCGTGAATACCGGCGGACTCGCCGAGGGCGTGTTCGAAAGCGAGCTGTTCGGCCACGTGAAAGGCGCCTTCACCGACGCCAAGACCGATCGCGTGGGCCGCTTTGAAATGGCGGATGGCGGCAC
>JARLGM010000272.1 GCA_031292755.1 Candidatus Sulfopaludibacter sp. | reverse complement strand
GCGCCCCCCGCGGCCGCCTGCCGCCGCTGCCGGCGCCGCGACTTCCGCGGCCTCCGAGGCGTCCAGCGGCGAAACGTGAATCGGCGTCACGTTTGGCGTGATATTCTGCCCTTCCCCACCGTTGATGGGGCCACCGGCGCCGCGTCCACCGCCGCCGCCGAAACCGCCAAAACCGCCACCGCCACCGGCGGCATTCAGCACCGGATCCTGGTTGAAGTACACCGGCAGATCGCTGCCTTCATAGCCATAGGCGATGGGGCTTTTCAGGTCGGCGAATTTGCCGCGCAGAATGGAGCCGCGCACAAAGAGGTTCGCCGGATGCTCCACCGTGACTCCGCCGGTCAAATCGTACTCCGCCAGCATGGCGGCGGTAGCGCCTTCGGAAATGAGCGTGCCGCCCTGCTGAACAAACTTGGACAGATCCTCGAGTCCTTCCAATCCCATCCCGCCGCGGACGTCGTCGCTGGAATCCACGCCGCCCAGGTTGGGTGTCTCGGCGGTCTTTTTGTAAGGAATGGGCGCGGTCGCGTTCACCCCGGCCAGGATAGAAGCCGCGGTCCCACCGGTGTGGGGAAAGATAATCACATCGTACTTGGCGCGCAGGTTGGGATCTTTCAACTCCTTGTCGCCGAAGTAGGTGTACGGAACCTTGTAGTGATCCAGGGCGGCGCGCACCCAGCCTTCGTCCTGCGTGCGCGACCAGGAATGCGCATAGCCGATCCGCGGCACGGTGAGGTCGTGCGTCTTCACCTGCGGCGCGGAGGCCACGGCCCAGCCGGAAAGCCCCAGTTCCTTCAACATGGGCTCCAGGCGGGCACGGTCGGCATTGGGAATGATCAGCGCGCCCGCGCGGAATTTGTGGCCGTTCAGCTCGAAATCCTCTTCCGCGGCCATCATTTTGACGGACGGATTGCCGAACCGGAAAGAGATCAGGTTGTTGTCGCTGGTATGCTCGACCACCAGTGTCCCGCCGCTCCCATCCACTCCGCCCGCGGCCTTGGTGTCGGCAGTGAGCAGCGTCAACGGCGCGTCGAAGATGGACTTTTCGTGAGTCTTGATCAGCTTCACATTGCGCAGATACTGCATGGTCCAACCGGTATCGTCGTAGGGGCGCGGGTTGGCGGTGGGATAGTTCTGGATGCTGGTGTACATGTCTATCAGGGTGCGGTAGGGTTGATCCGCGCGAATGATGTAATCGCCGGCCGCCACATTTACATCGCCCACCTTGAACGCGGAGTTGGCGGTGTCCACTTCGGCCCCTTGCCGCCGCAGTTCGTTGACCATATCCGCGGCGTCTGCTTTGCGCCGCTGGCCCGCCGGGATGATCCAGGCGGTGGGGCTCTCCGTGCCCTCCCTGCCCTTCTCGATGGAGCGCTTGTTCTTCAGGTAGTAGTTCTCCAGGTAAGTCTCGCGGGTCTTGCCCACCTGGCTCAACGCGAACAGGATGGCCGATTCCTGGATGTTGGTATTGTTGCGCGGGCCCCACTTGATGGAAGGCAGCGGCGGATTGGGACGGAACCATTCCCGGCTGGTAGTCTGCGCGGGCAATTGCAGGTTCGGCGTGACGTCCGGGCCGTAGCTCTGCACTTCGTAGAAACGGCCGAACGAATTGTGGGTAAGGGCAATCCAGAACAGGTAGTTGGGAACCCATCCGTCGTAATATCCGTAGGTCCAGACCCCGGGTATGCCGCGCTTAGCCAGTTCCATGATCTCGGTCTCCGCCAGCCACCACCATTCGTCGACCTGGATTGGGTCCAGCGACACGTTATACGGCCCGGTGCCGGTGGAGACGTAGAGGTAAGAAACGCTCTCGTGGAGATCGTGCAGGACGGTGGGGTGCCACTCCAGAACTCCCTGGGTGAAGGCCTTGGTCATTTGCAGGTACTGGCCCATGCCGTCGCGGTTGTCGTCATGCTGCACATACTTGCCCCAGTACATCATCAGGTTGTTGCGGCTCACTCCGGGGTGGTTCTTGCCGTAGTAGTAAGCGTCCACCACTTTTTCGCGGCCGTCTACTTCGAGCACCGGAGTGATGAAGGTGATCACGTTGTTGCGCACGTTCTGGATAAAGGGCGTCTCTTCCACGATGAGCCGGTACGCCAGTTCGATAAGCATCTCCGGACCGCCGGTTTCGGGCGAATGGATGCCGCTGTTGATCCAGTAGATGGGCTTGGCGGTGTGGAACAGTTCTTTGGCCTGCGCATCGGTGATCTTACGCGGGTCGCCGAGTTGGGCGGCCATATCCTTGTACTTATCGAGATCTTTGATGGTGGCTTCATCGGCGATGGCCAGCACCACGATGTCGCGGCCTTCCTCGGTGGTCCCCATCTTCCAGAAGCGGGCGCGCGGCGAGGCTTTGGCCAGCGCTTCGTAGTAGCGTTCGATATCGTGCGCGTAGGTGAGTTCGCCGGGTTTGCCCGGTATGCGGCCCAGGAACTTCAAAGGCGAGGGCACGGTGTCTGAGGCGGGCATGTGGTCCACCAGTTCGGTGGTGATGCGCGGGTCCTGCAGGTATTCGTGGATGAGCCTGGTGTACTCTTCGTCCTGCTTTTGCGGAGCGGGCGCCGCCGCGGCCGGAGATGCGGCCTTCCCTTTCCTGGTTTGGGCCAAAGCGGGTCCGGAGACGAGAGCCAGCGCCAGAAGCGCGCTCCCGAGGGGGGCAAAGCGGGTATTCATAGATTGACGGTATCCTCTTGAGATCCTTGAGTAATACCTCTTTCAAACGGCGGGTGTCAAACGCCAGGGCTTGGGGTGCCCGGAGGAATCAAGGCTTTTTTCGGGGACCGGGTTGAGGAGATGGGGCCGGTGGTTCCACCTGCGGACTGCTGAAGAGAGCGAACAGGAGTGTGGCGCCCGCGGCGACCAGAACGACCCCAACCCAAGCTAGTGCAAACGGCATCGAACGTTCCTTTCCATTTCCGGGATCAGGCTGCTTTGGGTCGCGGCGCAATTTGCCAGCGACACCGTCCCACGCATTTTTTGAGCTCGCAGGTGAGACACGTTACCTTACGTTCCGTCCCGCCACTGCCGGCGTTGTCGTCTTTGTTGCTGTGGTACAGTTTCATCTGAAAACCTCAGAGTGCCCGTTGATGTAAACGTAACCTGGATAGATGAGGCTTTCAACAAAATATTTGGGGTGAGTGCATCCCCCGCTTTTGTGGGTAGCTGGCGCCGTCGCGGACTCTCAGGACAACGAGCGGAGCGTCTTGAGGGCGCTGTTTTTCGTGCCCGTCTGCGCCAAAGCCTCCAGCGACAAACCGGCCCGGCACAGGCACTCTCCCACCCGGCGGAAGGAAGGCAGGTCCTCATCCAGACCGGACCAGAACTCCACCAGGTAAATGAAGGCAGTCAGCGGCCCCTCCGACCGTTCCGGCTGATGATGGAAGCGCACCGCCTCTATCATCCGGTCGGAAAAATTCCAGTTGGAAAGAATCTCGGCTCCGATCTCGCCGTGGTCGCAGCCGAAGATCAGGCGCTCTACATACGTCACTGGACAGCCCCGCTCCACCAGCCGCGTGTAGGCGTCACGGGATTCTCGCGGGGCGAACTGAACCGCCAGGGCGCCGAAATCGTGAATCAATCCCAGCATCAGCCCTTCCTCCGCCGCCACGCGCTCCGTCTTTTCGGCCAGCGCCGAGCAGAACTGGGCAGCGCTCACCGAATGGTTCCACAGCCGCATCAGGCCAGCCGACGTAAACAACGGGCGCAGCACGGCTGCCAGCATCACCTTGCGCGCCTCCACGGTGCCGATATAGGCGATTGCCGGGCCGGCTCCGGAAAACCGGCTGGCCGGCGAATATAAAGAAGAATTCGCCACCCGAATCAGGCTGGCGGCAACCACCGGGTCCTTGACGGCGACGGAGGCCAGTTCCTGCACCTCGTATTCCCGCTCCTGCCCCAAGGCGCCAAAGATCTGGCGGGCCGTGGCAGCCTCCACCGGCAGGCCCTCGCCACGCCGGATCTGCTCCGGCAGCCGGCAGCGCAGGCCGCGAATATGCTCCACCAGGGCGGCGTCAAACCCTTCGAACGGCGCGAAGCTCCGGATCTCTTCCAGTATCGAGTCTGCATCTTTATACTCGAATTGCTGCGATTCGAATTGCTGGTCCACCAGATTGCAGAGCCGGAGAAGGCCCGCTGTGGAAGGCGGAAACCCGGCCGCGCGGCTCAGTTCCATCGCCAGGGCGGCAACACGGCGGCAATGGGCGGACCCGCTGGAATCCGGATTTTCCTGCTCCCCTGCGAGTGTGCGCACGTCCACAGCCATACTCACATTTGGCACCATTGCCGGAGCGGGCGCAAGGTGGGATTTCGACTTAGTGGTACCGACAGTAATTGAATGCGGATGTGTAAGGTAAATGAGAGAGAACGAATAAGTAGTGTGCCGGAATTCGTCAGTCTACACTCACCGTGTGTCCCAATACCTTTTCTACTACGCTTACGGTAGGAACCCCGCCTCGCGCCAAGGCATCTAATCAAGTGGGATGATCAAACAACTGGGTTTACTTGCCGGAACAATTGGGCTGGCCTCGTCTCTTTGGGCTTCCACGCCGGCTGAGATGGTAATCACCGTTAAACCCGCGCATCACGGCGGCAGCGAGCCGAAGACATTGCAACCGGGTGATCTGGCCGTGACCGAGGGCGGCGCGCACGTCCCCGTCACGGGCCTGCGCCGCCTGGCTGGCGATCTGGCCAATATGCAACTGTTCATTTACCTGGACGATTCCACACGCTCTGCCAGCCTTGGCGTTCAATTGGGCCAGCTCAAGGACTTTGTCAAAGCCCTGCCCGCTTCCACGCAGGTGGCCATTGGGTACATGCAAAACGGGACCTTCGCCCTGGCGCACGCATTCACCGCGGATCACCAGGCGGCGGCCCGGTCTCTGCGCCTGCCCATGGCGGTGCCCGGTGAGAACGGCAGTCCGTACTTCGCGCTCTCCGATCTGGCGAAACACTGGCCCTCGAAGGAGGCTACCGGCCGGCGGGCCGTGCTGATGTTGACCGACGGGGTGGACCGCTATTTCGACAACTCAGAGGTGGACGATCCTTACGTCGAGGCGGCCATTGAAGATACCCTGCAGAACGGCATCGCGGTCTACTCGATCTATCTGCGCGGTGCGGGCCTATATGGCCGGGGCGCCTGGACCACCAATTTCGCACAATCGCGCATGGGACAGGTCAGCGACCAGACCGGCGGGTACGCCTATTTCGAGGATTTCCAGGACCCGGTCGAAATTGCGCCCTTCCTGAACGATTTTCAGGACCGGATGGATCACCAGTATCGGGTCACTTTTCAAGCCCTGAACCGGCGCGGAACGCAGAGCGTAAAGCTGCGAACCGAACTGCCTGGAGTCAAAATCAACGGTCCGTCGCGGATTTTGGGTGTGGCTCTCATCCTGGACAAATTGAGATGAATATTCCAGAATAGTCTGGC
>JARLGM010000271.1 GCA_031292755.1 Candidatus Sulfopaludibacter sp. | reverse complement strand
AGCATCGCCGGGCTGCTGGAACTGCTGCTGGACCGCGACGGCAAAGAGGATCTGTATCGCATCGCGGACGATCTGCGGTTGGAAGTGGATGACCTGCTGCCGATCGTGGAAGCCAGCACGCTTTTGGGCTTCGCGGTGGCCGACAAGGGCGATGTGGAAATGACTGCGCAGGGCAAAGAGTTTGCCGAGGCCGATATTGGCCGGCGCAAGCAACTGTTCCAGGAAGCGGCCCTGGCGCACGTGGGGTTGTTGCAGCAGATGAAGAGCGCGCTGGAGGCCAAGAAGGACCGTACCATGCCGGCGGAGTTTTTCCGCGACATCCTGGACGAGCATTTCTCCGATGCCGAAGTGGACCGGCAGATCGATACGGCACTCAACTGGGGACGGTACGGCGACATTCTGCGCTACGATTCGGAGAGCGATAAGCTGAGTCTTTACGCTCCGACGGGAGACACGGACGACACTACCGCGATGCGGCAACTGGGATGACGGAGCGCCGCGGACAGGCCATCGCATGGGCTCCCTTTGGCGTTCTGCCGAGCAGCGGCTCTTCGCTGCTGAAGGATCTGCCGATTGTCGTCGCGGGCCTGGCACTGTTTTACGGGCTGATCTCGCTGGCGCGGTACTGGACCGGCACGGTCAACACCAACACGGAGATTCATCTCACGCCGTGGGCGCTGCCGCGGTACGCCCTGTTTTCGGTGGCGCGCCTGACTATCGCATACCTGGTGAGCCTGGTGGTCACGCTGGTATACGCCTGGGTGGCCGCGCACAATGCGAGGGCGGAGCGGATCCTCATCCCCATGCTGGATACTTTGCAATCGATTCCGGTGCTGAGTTTTCTGCCGGGCGTGATGGTCTCGATGGTGACTCTTTTCCCGACGCGGCAACTGGGCGTGGAGCTGGGCTCGATCCTGCTGATCTTTACGGGCCAGGTGTGGAACATGACGTTCAGCGTGTACTCGAGCATGAAGAGCATACCGCGCGAGATGAGCGAGGCGGCGCAGATCTACCGGCTGAGCTGGTGGCAGCGTTTCACGCAACTGGAACTGCCGTACTCGGCGATCGGCCTGGTGTGGAATTCGATGATGAGCGTGGCGGGCGGCTGGTTTTTCCTGATGCCGTGCGAAATGTTTGTGCTGGGCAAGCGCGACTTGCGGCTTCCGGGGTTGGGATCCTATCTGCAAACCGCGGCCAATGCCGGGAACACCGGGGCTATTTTGTGGGGCGTGTTCGCGATGATCCTGGTGATTGTGCTGATGGACCAATTGATCTGGCGGCCGGTGATTGCCTGGAGCGATAAGTTCAAGTTCGAGCAGGTGGAATCGGCGCAGGCTCCGAGGTCGCCGATTCTCACGATGTTGCGCCATTCCGAGGTGGTGGCGAAGGTGTCCCGGGTGACTCTGGACCCGGCGCGCGAAGCCATCACGATGTTCTTCGCCCGCCGCGAGGCAGAACTCCGGCCGGCGCCGGGACGGGGCGGCGCACGGAAGTGGCTCGGGTGGGCCGTGGCGCTGGCTGCCATGGGCGGCCTGCTGTACGGCGCGATCGGCATGGTCGTAATGCTGGCGGGGGTCACCGGTTCCGACATGCGGCACATCTTCATCGGCGCCGGGGCCACGTTTCTGCGGGTGGAACTGACGCTGGTGCTGGCCGCGCTGTGGACGATTCCGGTGGGCGTGTACGTGGGACTGCGGCCGCAAGTTTCGGCAGTGGTGCAGCCGCTGGCGCAGATTGCGGCGTCGGTGCCGGCCACGGCGCTGTTTCCGATTGTGCTGCTGATGCTGATCCGGGTGGGCGGCGGAATGGGAATCGCGGCGATCGTGCTGCTGCTGTTGGGAACGCAATGGTACCTGCTGTTCAACGTGATCGCGGGCGCGATGGCCATTCCCACGGACCTGAAGGAAGTCTGCGACATCTATCAGCTTGGCACGGTGCAGCGCTGGCGCAAACTGCTGCTGCCCGCCATTTTCCCGTATCTGCTGACCGGCCTGGTGACGGCGTCCGGCGGCGCGTGGAACGCCAGCATCGTAGCGGAATACTTCCACTTCAACAAGAAGACCATCGCCACGACGGGCCTGGGGGCGACGATCAGCGCGGCGACCGACGCGGGCAACTTCCCGCTGCTGCTGGCCGCCACGGTGATGATGGTGGCGATGGTGGTGACCATCAATCGCCTGCTGTGGCGCCGTCTGTACGGGCTGGCGCAGACGCGCTACAAGCTGGAGACGTAGCCGGGGGCCAGGGGAGGGGCCGGGGGCCGGGGGCCAGGGGCCGGGGTTGTGTGGCTCGCTTTGCTCGCCGGGGCTGGCGGACCGAGCCTCGTCGCCTGGCCGGGAAGCCGGGTCGATGCGCAGGGGGCCAGGGGCCGGGGGCCGGGGTTGGCGGGCGCTATTGTTCGCGGAGGAGGATGGCCGGGTCGATGCGCAGGGCGCGACGCACCGGGCCGGCGACCGAGAGTGAGCCGGTGACCATCATCGTCAACGCGACGGCGGCAAGCACGACGGGATCCTGCGCGGAGGCCTGGTAGACGATGGCCGAGAGCAAGCGGCTGGCCGCCATGCCTAGCACGATGCCAACCACGGAGCCGGTCCCAAGCAGGAGGATCATGCGGCCGAGCGCGGCAGTGAGGATTTGCCGCGCCGGGGCGCCGAGCGCGACACGAATGCTCAGCTCGCGCAGGCGCTTACTGACGGTGTAGGAGGCGAGGCCGAAGGCGCCGGCGATGGAGAGCAGGAGTCCAAAAGCGCCGAAGAGTCCGAGGGCGGCGGTGGCCACCTGGGAGGGGAAGAAGCTCATGGCAAGCTGGCTGGACCACACGCTGGACTCCCGGATCGGCACACTGGAGTCCAGATCGCGGACTACCCGGCGAACGGAAGCGGCCATAGCGGCGGCGCCGCCCCGGGGCCGGACAATGAGGGCGGTTGCCTTACTGGCTTTCGACGAGATCGGGTAGAACGCCGCGGCTTCCTGGTCTTCGGTGATGGTCAGGTATTTTCCATCCGCCACGATACCCACAATCCGGACCGACCCGCCGGATCGGGTTTTGAAATAGCGGCCTACGGCGTCGCCGGAGTGGAAGAGCAGGCGGGCGAAGGTCTGATTCACCACGGCAACGGCGGGGGACCCGGCAGTATCGGTAAAGCTGACATCGCGTCCCGCGAGCAGTGGCGTTCCGGCGGCGGCAAAGTAGCCCGGCGAGACCTGAAAGAAGTTGGTGACAAATGCCCGATTCGAGGGCCGGAAATCGGTGGTCTGTAGCGAGAAGACATCGGTGGCGGAATGGTCGCCCTTGAGGGGCGTCGTGTTGGCGTAGCCTGCCGCCTTCACTCCGGGGAGTTCTGAGACACTTTCCAGCAAGCGGCGTTGGAAATGGGCGGCAGCCTCGTCCGAATAGCCGGCCTGACTGAGATCGAACCGGGTCAGTACGGCATTCCGCGGCTGAAAACCCAGGTCTGTGGCGAATGCTTTGCCGAGGCCACGGAGAGAGACAAAGGCAGCAGTCACGGTGACGCAGCAGAGCGCGATCTGGGCCGCCAGAAGGCAATCGCGAAGGGCCCAGCGGCGTCCGGCGAAGCGCTGGCTGCCGCCGCTCTTGATGGCGTCATTGGGATCGGTTTTGAATATCTGGCGCAGCGGCATCATTCCGAACAGTACGCCGGCGAGCACCGAGATGGCCAGCGTCATCAGGATCAACGACGGCTGCGGCTGTACGGTGAAGGCCATGGGGTAATCGGTGGGCGGGCGCCAGGCAGCCAGGCCGGTGAGAGCGACCCATGCCAGCCCGCAGGAGCAGGCGCCCCCGAGAATTGAAATCAGAATGGCCTCAACCAGCACCTGGCGAAGAATGCGCCAGCGGCTGGACCCTATGGCCATGCGGATGGCGATTTCGCGGGCGCGGTCCGCCGTGCGCGCCGCGAACAGGCTGCCGAGGTTGGCGCAGGCGGCGAGCAGAACGATACCAGCGAGGAACAACACTCCGGCCAGAAAGGCGCGCGCCGGTCCGCCGATGGTGTCGCCGACCAGGCCGGGGCGAGCCAGCTTGAAGCCCAGACCCTCTTCTTCGTTGGGATATTGGCGGCGGACACGGGCGGCGATGGCAATCAGTTCCGCTCGCGCCTGGGGCAGGGTCACGCCATCCTTGAGGCGCACGACTGAAAAGACCTGCTTGGATTGCCGTTGCTCCAGCCAGTCGCCGTTTCCCAGCGATGCTTCGTTTGCGAGCGGGGTGAACAACTCCGGCCGGAGAAATTTTTCGGTACCGTAGAAGCCTTCCGGGGTAACGCCGACGATGGTGTACGGATGTTTGTTCAGGCGGATCACCTTTCCGACGATGTTGGGGTCCGCGCCAAAATTGTTTTTCCAGCCCTGAAAGGAAAGCACGGCGGCGTCCGAGGCTCCGGGATGATCGTCATCGGCGCGCCGGAGCAACCGTCCGAGGAAGGGCCTGATGGCGACCAGCTCAAAGTATTGGCCGCTCACCGCATATCCCCACGCGGGCCGGGTGACGCCGGCGGCTTCCAGGCCGAATTCGTCGATGGTATAGGCGGCAACCGCGGAGAGCAAGGTGTTGCCGTCTCGTACATCGCGCACTTCCGGATAGGAAATAAACGGAAAAGGCGAGGTGCTGAGCGAGAGCATCATTACCCGGTCGCCCCGGGGGACGTTTACGGGCTGCAGGATCATGGCCTGCAGGACGCCGAAGACGATGACGTTGGCGGCAATGCCCAGCGCCAGGGTAAGGACGGCGGTGGCGGCGAAGGCGGGAGAGCGGCGCATCTGGCGCAGGGCGAGGGCAAGATCCTGGCGGATGCCGGTCATCCAGGCCCAGCGCCGCTGGTCGCGGCAGCTCTCTTTCACCTGCTCGCTGCCACCGAATTCGCGGCGGGCCATCCGCACCGCATCCTGGTGAGAGTGGCCGCGGCGTTCAAACTCGGCGGTCAACTCGTTCAGGTGATGGTCAAGCTCACGCTTGAGTTCCGCTTCCATTCGATTCCAGGGGAAAGGCATTGGTCCTCCTCGCTAAGACTCCAGCACCAGGGCGACGGCGCCGGCATAGCGCTGCCACTGGGCTTGCTCTTCCTGCAAATATTTCCGGCCCGAGGCTGTCAACGAGTAATATTTGGCCATGGGCCCGCTGCCGGACTCGCGCCACTCGCTTTTGAGCAGCCCTTTGCGCTGCAAGCGGTGCAAGGCCGGATACAGAGATCCCTGCTGAACCTGCAAGATTTCCTTCGAGGTCAGAAGGATTCGTTGGGCGATTCCATAGCCGTGGAGCGGCTCATGAGCGACGGTTTTCAGGATCAGCAGATCCAGGGTGCCTTGGATGAGATCGGTCTTCTTGCCAGCCATGCTCATCTACCTTTACACCCTAGGTAGGTAGCTTGTCAAGGTACCAAAAATTCCGAGGCGTAAGCGGCGGCCCAGTTCTGGAACGTGC
>JARLGM010000270.1 GCA_031292755.1 Candidatus Sulfopaludibacter sp. | reverse complement strand
CTTGATCAGGGCGCGCACAAAATTCAGCGTCAGGGCGGCGCGCTCATAACCGCGGAGCAGCAGTTGCGGATCCGGCGTGCGCGCTTCCAGCGTGAACTCCGGCCGGTTGATGATGTCGCCGCGGTAGGAAGGCAGGGTGACGCCGCCGCGGGTCTCGTCATTCGCCGAGCGCGGCTTGGCATACTGCCCGGCAAAGCGGCCCATGCGGATCACCGGCTTGTTGGCGCCTACCACCAGCACCAGGCTCATCTGCAGCAGCAGCTTGAGCATGTTGGTGATCCGCGGAGGCTTGCAGTCCACGAAGCGCTCGGCGCAATCGCCTCCCTGCAGCACGAACCGCTTGCCCGCGGCCGCTTCGGCCAGTTGCTGCCGCAATTGCACGATTTCCCAACTCACCACCAGGGGAGGAAGCTGGCGCAATTCGCCCAGGACGCGTTCCAGCGCGGCGGGGTCGGGATACTCCGGCTGCTGCAACGCGGGGAACTGCCGCCACGAATCCGGCTGCCAATTGGTGAGGCTGGTGGTGCTGGGAAGGGACATCAGAATTTCACGGTAACACAGGGCCTCGGGCAGGCTTTGGTGGGAGGGCTATTTTGGTGGCAAAGGCGCCAGTGAGGGACCGGCGCCCTTTACTCTGGCGTTTAAACCTTGGCCCTACGTCTCATGCGAGTCGCGCAGAGACCCGCCAGCGCGCTGGCAAGATATCCGAACGTCGCCGGCTCGGGAACCGTAGATCCGTTGGACGTGATGGTCGTTGAAAAGTCCACGGTGCAGTTCGCGCAAGCGGTCAATCCATTGGTGGTGGCGTCGATCCAGTCGGCGCTGCCGCTGATTCCGGATCTGGTACCCCAGGGAGCGATGCCGTTCAGACCCTTGCTGATCACGGTGCCCGTGGGAGTCACCCAAGGTTGCTGAGTGCTGGGGTTTTTGTTCGAGTCGTTATAGCTCGCCAACCAGTGTGTCGTGTCGGTCAGCAGGTGTTGAGTGCCGTTCGCAAACTGAAAACCGGCGTCACTGAGGGTAAAATCGCCGATGATCGCGCCGGGACCGCCGTAATTGATAGCTTCGATCTGCAGATAGTACGTCTGCCCCGCTGTCAGAGCGAAGTTGCTGAAGTTAAATGTCGTACCCCAGGCATTGCCGCTCGCAACCAGCGTTCCGCGCACGGAATTGCTCGTGCTGAGATAGGCGAAAAAGGCGTTATCGGCCGTCAGATTACCACTGATTGAGGTTGCCTTCGCGCAACGGACAAAGGACCCTCCCGCCAAACCCGCCACTAAAAAAATCGTCGGAAGACGAAGAAACCCAGCTTTCATCAACCATCCTTTCACTTTCGAGATGCCGGTTTTTTGACCGGCAGTTTCGAAAGCTTAGCATGGGCCAAAACGTTTGATTATTACCGTTGGTAAACAAGCGTATATTACGATTCGCAAAAGAGGTTCCAGTACCGGTGCGATTCCGGAGAGGGGATCGATCCTCCGCCCGACCCCCTCTGGTGACTGCCGCGGCGGACCAGGCATGGGAGCCGAAGAATCGCCGCTCTATCTCAGAATGCGGAAACCAACGCAAAATCCAGCGCGCCCCCTGGAAGATTCCAACCCTTAAGATCCCAGCATCTTCATCGCCCGGTCCAGACTGCGCCGCATCCGATTGAAAGAACCGGCCAGCACGGAGATTTCGTCCTTGCCGCCGGCCGGCAGTTCCGGCATATCCATTTGCCCTACGCTGATCTGGTCGGCCATGGTGGAAAGCCGCCGCAGTGGCCGCACCACCGTAAACAGCAACACCAGATCCAGCAAGAGCAGGCTCGCGACGAATACCGCCGCCAGGTACGTTACCAGCGTCTGGAAGGAGACGTTGGCCATCCGGACCGGCAACGCCATCGGCACCGACACAATCTGCGCGCCCACGATTTCCTCGGGCTGCCAGCCGAATCCGTTGTTGGATCCATAGCGCCGGATCATCGCTGGAGGCGCCGCGCGCGGCACGCTGTGGCATTCCAGGCAGGGGGGATCGGCTTGAATCGGGCGGGCCAGGTAGAGCGACCGCCCGGTGGGCGTGTCCCGCTCGCCTACCAGTTCTTTGGAATTGCCACGATGGTTGCGAAACGTGTTGATGATGTCCGCCTCCCAATCCACAGCCCGGTCGCGCGGATTGGTCGGGTTCAGGGTCGCCTCCTTATAGGCGTAATCCGGATACTTGGCCCGCAGATAGTCGAAGTTCTCCGTCGCGGCAAAGGCCGGAACCGTCTGCGGCAGAAACGAACGCTGGTGCTCCTGCTGGTTGACCAGCAGCGGCTTGACCTCTTTGGTGGTGTAATCGCGCGCCGACCGCATGGCTTCCATCATCAGCCGCGCCTGCCGCAGGACTTCTTCCCGCGCGTCGCTTTGCAGAAACTGATGGGAGACCGCGGCAGCAATGGCCAGTCCCGCTCCCAGAACCAGTCCGAGGATCAGGTTGAACTTCGGCAAAAGTTTCATGTGGTTTATCCTACCCCGCGCGCGCCACCCATGGTATTTCACCGTCCGGTATCGTAAAGTGTGATTTCAGCCGCGGCGCCAGTGGCTGAATCCGGCCTGGTGGTGGATTTCAGCCGCCGATTCTTGCCGGATTTTAATGTAACCATGTGAAGAATCTAGCCGTTAGAGGTGTTAGATAGGATTGGAAGGAAGCGTTATGACTCGCAGATTCGGGTATCTTGCAGCTATAGCAGCGTTGCTTGGCGGTACGGCCATGGCGGATGCCGATGATCCGCCGTCGCGCGTTGCGCGCCTGAATTATCTCAGCGGACCGGTGTCGTTCCGGCCTGGCAGCGTGGATGATTGGGCTCCCGCCACGCTCAATTACCCGCTGACAACGGGCGATCACTTGTGGACCGATCCCGGCGCCCAGACGGAATTTCATATCGGCTCGACCGCCGTTCGCATGAACTCCGGAACGGCGATTTCGATCCTGAATCTGGACGACCAGATCGCCCAGATCAGCCTCACCGAGGGCACTCTCAATGTGGTCGTTCGCTATCTGGGCGAGAACGAAAGCATTGAAGTAGACACTCCCAACGTGGCCGTCTCGCTGCTGCGCCCCGGCAACTACCGCATTCAGGCCGATGGCGATGACAGCGTCTCCATAGTGACGGTTCGCGGCGGCGAAGCCGAAGTGACCGGCGGCGGCGCGGCTTTCCCCGTGCGCGCCGGACAAAGCGCCCGTATCGCGGGCATGGATACCGTCTCGCAGGAAATTAATCCCGCTCCCGGGCCCGATCCCTTCGACCGGTGGTGCATGGATCGCGAACGGCGCGAGGCCGGCGCCATTTCCGCCCGCTACGTGCCGCGTGAAATGGTGGGTTACGAAGATCTCGATCAGTATGGCGTGTGGACGGAGGTGCCGCCTTACGGTCCGGTATGGCGGCCGCGGATGGTGGTGGCCGGCTGGGCTCCATATCACTACGGACATTGGGCTTGGGTGGAACCGTGGGGCTGGACCTGGATCGATGATGCGCCTTGGGGCTTCGCTCCGTTCCATTACGGCCGCTGGGCCTTCGCCGGCGGCGGATGGTTCTGGGTTCCCGGCCGCGTCGTGGTCGGCGTCCGGCCGGTGTACGCGCCCGCGCTGGTGGCCTTCGTGGGCGGCGGCGGATTCAGCGTCGGCGTTCGCCTGGGCGGCGGCGTGGGTATGGCCGCATGGTTTCCGCTGGGGCCGGGCGAAGTCTACCGTCCCGCGTACCACGTGAGCGACGCCTACGTCCGCAACGTCAACATCGTGCATGTTTCCAATGTGACCGTGATCAATAACTGGAACGTCACCAATGTGCGCTACGCCAATCAGGGCGTGGCGGGCGCCGTCACGGTAGTGCCCAACGAGGCGTTCATTCACGCGCGTCCGGTGGCCTCGGTCGCGGTAGTAGTGCCGCGCGAGGAGATCGTCCGCGCCCGCGTGGTGGGCACCACAGCCGTGGTTGCCCCCGTTCGCGAAAGTGTGGTGGTGCGTTCCGGCGGCGGCATGGTGGTGCACGAGCCCCCGGCCCGTTTCGCCGAACGCCAGGTGGTCGTGCGCCATGCTCCGCCGCCGCCACCTGTCTCTTTCGCCGCTAAGGAGCAGGCGCTCCGCACCAACGGCGGCCGTCCGCTGGACACTGCCCAGGAGGCAGGTTTCCGCCAAAGCTCGCCGGCGCGCGCGCCCATGGTGCGCCCCGTGAACCCGCAAGGCCAGACCTTCGGCAACCGGCCGGCGCCCCAGGGCGGACAGCCCGGAGTGTTCCAACCCAGGAACGCCAACCCGCCCGCTAATCAGGCACCACGCAATGACCAGTTCCGGAACACCAATCCGCCCGGCAATGCGATGCCGCCGCGTAATGACCGGCCGTCACCGGTCCGCCCGATGCAATCGGAACCGGCACCGCAGCAGCAGACCGTAACGCCGCGCACCGAAACGCCGCGCCCTGAAACACCGCGTACCGAAACGCCCGCGCGCACCATGCAGCAGCAACCACGCGGTGCGGAAGGGACGCGCAACCCCGAACCGAAGAGCGAACGCACGCCCCCTGGCAAGGGCGCGAAGAAAGGCGACAGGACGACAGAAAAGACAGAGCGGAAGGATAAGTAGCGCTACGTCATGGTTGCCGGAGCTAATGCCCGGCTCTTGCTTCGTACCAGGCAAGGGCCGGTAATCAATAGCGTGGCGCCCGAGGTCCGCCCCACCAGTTGATTCATGGCAATCAAGCCCCAGGGCTGCCCGAATTCCTCCCGCGTGTTCGCGGCAACCTTGCGCAGGTAGTTTGCCAGGTCCTGCCGCAGCATCTGAAACGTGGAATCGTCCGGGCCGGCAGAAGGATTGCGCGTCATCCACAGCCGGAATCCGGACAGTTCCTGTGCTGTCGCCGTCATCGCGTCCGCCCACCACCGGATGGTGGAATAATCCGCCGTGATCGCGCCGAGCAGCGGAGCCGGAATACCGGGAAACAGGGAGCCGAAACCGGGCTGGCCCACTTCCTTCATACAATTCCACAGATTGTCGTCGATGGCGGGCTTCCGCCTGACGGCATCGGCGTCGCCCTCCTGCACCAGGAATTGAATCGCGCCGCGTCCTACCGCTTCGTACCATTCCCGCGCCAGAGGACTCCCGTCGGCATTCAGGAACATCCGGGTCACCAGGCCGTCGTCATAATCCGTCGAGGCGGTGAATAGCGTGCGTCCGAAATCGGCGATGCCCGCCGGCGCGGCCGCTTCGTCGAGTGAAAGCAGTCCGAGTGCCACCCCCGTCCGCAGATTGCGGGCTATATCGCCGGCGCCGGTGGACTGCTGGAGTTCGAAGAAACAATGGCTGCAGTGCAGGGAAGCTGCGCCCGCCACCTGCCTGGTCCCGCGGTACGCCGCCGTAATCAGGAACGACTCCGCCAGCACGTGCCGCAACCTGTCCGTGTCGGCGCCGAAATTAAGCTGCGTCGATTGAATCCGCTCCGCCGTAGCCCGATCGGTGAT
>JARLGM010000269.1 GCA_031292755.1 Candidatus Sulfopaludibacter sp. | reverse complement strand
CACGGTGCTGGCCCGGCGGTTGCGGCTGCCCTTCTGGACGGTGGATGCCGACGTGGTCGTGCCGTCGCGCGTCTTCGACCGCACCTATGTGCTGCTGCACCACTTCCGCCCGCACCTGAAGAAGGAGTTACCCAAATATCTGGTCGCGCCGAAGAAGATTACGCCGGTTATTCCTTGGTCTCCCTGGAAAACGATGAAGAGTTTCTCATTGGAACAGGACATCACCGCGGGATTCACCAAGCTCGACCGCACAGTGCCGCCGGTCGACAGCTTTACCGGTGGAACGCACGCGGCGCTGAAGCGGCTGCGCACGTTTGTGGATCTGGAATTGAAGGACTACGAGGAGACGCGCAACCATCCCGAAGTGAAGGGCACCAGCCGCCTCTCGCCCTATCTGCACTTCGGCAACATCGGCCCGCTGACCATTGCGCTGGTTGTGGAAGAAGCTGTGAAAAAGGGCAAAGCTCCCGCCGCGGCCCGCGACCGGTTTCTGGATCAGTTGATCGGCTGGCGAGAGCTTTCGGTCCTGTTTGTGCGCCACGAGCCCAACTACGACAACTGGGAGTGCGCCGCGCCCTGGGCTCGCAAATCGCTCATGGAGCACGCCGGCGACCCGCGCCCCTACCGCTACACGCTGAAGCAACTGGAGCGGGCCGAGACCGCCGACGAGTTGTGGAACGCGGCCCAGCGGGAGATGGTCGTGACCGGCTGGATGCACAACTATATGCGCATGTACTGGGCCAAGAAGATTCTGGAATGGTCGCCGGACCCGGCCACGGCGTTCGACTGGGCGGTGCTGCTGAACGACAAATACGAACTGGACGGGCGCGATCCGAACGGCTATGCGGGCATTGCCTGGGCCGTCGTGGGCCGGCACGACCGTCCCTGGTTCAACCGGCCGGTCTTCGGGCTGGTGCGGACCATGATGGGCGGCTCGACGGCGAAGAAGTTCGATGCTGGGCGGTACATTCTCCAGAATGGCGGCAAAGGGACCAAGCCGCTGTTTTGAAGCTCCCAACTCGGGCCGTATCACTCCCGAACCAGTTTCGATACTCTATCAGTCCCATTTTCGGAATATAATCCTCCCAATTTCATTCCCGGAATTTGCGCGTTTCGCACTGCCTAATCCATTGGATTCCTCCAATTCCCCCTCGGAAGATGTGAGAGGGGAGGCCGGAATCGGACAAGCGGATGCGTGTGAACCTTTGGGCTCTTGAGCGGAACTTCGGTGGCTCTGCCGGCCGCGGCAGGCGTCTGACTTCAACAGGGAATGGTGTGCCGGTAGTCGGCTGGCGCAGCAGATTGCCGGGAGCGCAGAAGTTGTTGGCGGCGCTGGGGCAGTTGCTGGTGCTGGGTCTGGTGCTGGGACTGGCGACCGCCGCGGGCCAGCAAGCGACCACGGCGTCGCGGCAGGCCAATCTGCCTCCCCGGGTGGTACAGGCGCAGCGGTTCCTGGCCCAGCGGGGCGGTTCGACGGCCAGCCAGGGAACGCGGCAAGCGATTCCTGCGGCGGGGCGTTTCAACTGGCGCCGCAACGCCGTTCGACCGCAATCCCCGCCAGCGTCTGCCGCGACCTGGCAGGCCATGGGGCCGGCCGCCGTTCTGACGCCGGATTATGGACTGGTCACCGGCCGCGTTTCCGCGCTGGCGCTGGACCCCTCGGACGCGACCGGCAACCGCCTCTATTTGGGAACCACCGGGGGCGGGGTGTGGGTGGCGCAGAACGCCGCCACGGGCACGGCGTCCAACGTGGTTTTCAGTCCGCTCACGGATACCGTTGGGTCGTTGACCGGCGCCATCGATGCCTCCATCAGCATTGGCGCACTGACGGTGCAGCCGGGCGGCACGGGCGTGATTCTGGCCGGCACCGGAGATCCGAACGACGCGCTGGATTCCTACTACGGCGCGGGGATTTTGCGCTCGACCGACAACGGAAACTCCTGGAGCCTGATCACCGACACCGCGGACCTGAGATGGAGTTTCGACGGGGAGGGCTTTGCGGGATTCGCGTGGAGTACAACCAGTCCGCAACTGGTGGTGGCCGCGGTGTCGCAGGCCTTTGAAGGCACGCTGGTGGATGCGCCCCGGTCTCGTGCGAGTTATGTGGGCTTGTACTACTCCTTCGATGGCGGGGCCACCTGGAGCCTGGCGACCATTACCGATGCCAGCGGCGCGAACGTGCAGGGGCCGAACGATCCGTATGCGGGCGCCGACAGCAATGCGGCCACGTCAGTGGTATGGAATCCGGTGCGGCAGCTCTTTGTGGCGGCGGTGCGCTTCCACGGATATTACCAATCGGCCGACGGCGTCACCTGGACGCGGCTCGCCGCACAGCCGGGGAGCCGCCTGAGCATGTTGTTCTGCCCCACCAATACAGGCACCCCGGGTTCGATCGCTTGCCCCATCTTTCGCGGCGCGCTGGCGGTGAATCCGCAAACCGGCGATACCTTTGCCTGGACGGTGGACCGGTTCAACCAGGACCAGGGGCTGTGGCAAGACAAGTGCGGGCTGAACGCGGGCGTCTGCACCAACCAGAACATTACGTTTGCGCAGCAGTTGAGCACTACGGCGCTTCAGACGAGTACGCCCAACGGGGCAGCCACGATTGCCAACGGCGACTACAACCTGACACTGGCGGCCGTGCCCTCGCAGCAGGACACGCTGCTGCTGGCCGGGGCCAACGACCTGTGGAAGTGCAGCCTGGCCATGGGCTGCGTGTGGCGCAATACCACCAACGCGACTACCTGCATGACGGCGCAGGTGGGCGAATACCAGCACGCCCTGGCCTGGAATGCCAACAATCCGCTGGAGATTTTTGTGGGCAACGACAGCGGCCTGTGGCGCTCTCTGGACGCTATCGGCCAAACGGGCTCGGCTTGCGCGTCGACCGACGGCACGCACTTCCAGAACCTGAACGGCGGGTTGGGCTCGCTGGCGGAGGTGGTCAGCATGGCTCCTTCCGCTGCTACGCCCTACACCATGATGGTCGGGTTGGGGGCCAATGGAACCGCGGACGTAAAGGGCGTATCCGGGGTGACGGCGGACTGGGCGCAAATCCTGGGCGGCGAGGGCGGGCCGGTGGCCATCGACCCCATGAACACTACCAACTGGTATGCGAATAACGGGGCGGGAGTTTCCATTCACCGGTGCTCACAGCCAGGCGACTGCACACCGTCCACGTTCGGTTCCAGCGCTGCGGTTACCGATGCGGACGTGAGCGGAGACGGGCTGACCATGACCACTCCTGCGCCGTTCCTGGTGGACCCGCTTGACCATTTGCAACTGCTGGTGGGGACCTGCCGGGTTTGGCGGGGACAGGCGGACGGCATCGGCTGGAGCGCGGGCAACGCCATCAGCACCATTCTGGACAGCGCGGCGGCCAGCGGCGCTTGCAGCGGCGACACCCTGATTCGCTCCATGGCCGCGATGGCGCTTCCCTCGGGTGGCGAGGTTGTCTATGTGGGCATGTACGGCCGGGCAAACGGCAGCACCAGGCTGGCTGGCCACGTCTTGAGCGCGACCGTCAATCCTGCCGGCAGTTCGTCGCCGGTGTGGCAGGATCTGACTTTGAATCCGGTCGGCAACGACATCCGGGCGATGAATTTCTTCGGCATGGACATCTCCAGCATCGTGCTCGATCCGCATGACATCACGGGGAAGACGGTCTACGTGACAGTTGCGGGAATTCCCAGTGTCGATGAGAACATCCGGACAGTCTACCGCTCGACCGATGGGGGATTGAACTGGACGAACGAAGAGGCAAATCTCCCCTGGAACGCGGCTAACAGTCTGGTGGTGGACCCGCAGGACGCCAATACGGTTTACATTGCCACGGACATGGGAGTCTATTTCACCACGCGGATTGCCACCTGCGCGAATGCGTCGTCGGACTGCTGGTCGGCTTTTGGAACAGGGCTGCCGCAGGCGCCGGTCACTCAACTCAGCGCCTCTCCGCTGACCTCGTCCGCCAAGGTGCTGATGGCGGGGACCTATGGGCGCGGCGTTTGGCAAACCCCGCTGTGGAGCGCGGAAACCGGATTGACCACGGCGGTTGCCGCTCCTGTCCCGCTGGTCTTCCCCAGCCCGGTGCCGGTGAACACGAGCAGTTCGCTCGCATTGATCCTGATGAATACGGGCACTCTTGACCTGCTGCCTACCGGAACCGCCGTGAGCGGGAACTTCAGCGTGCAGACCGACAATTGCAAGAACACGACGGTGGCTTCCGGCGCCAGTTGCATTATTTCAGTCACTTTTGCGCCTCTCCAGGCCATTCCCTTGACCGGTGAGCTGACCATTTACGCCAACGTCTACGGCGGGCAGCTCACGGCGGAACTGAGCGGAACCGGCTCTCCGGCAGGATCGGTCAGCCTGACTCCCGCCACCGTAGATTTCGGCCAGGTGGAGGTGGGAACGACTTCCTCGCCGTTCCAGGTGGAGGCTGGCAACAGCAACGCGACGGCTGTTTCCATCTCCGGCGTCAGCATTACCTCTCCATTCAAGATCGCGAGCAATTCTTGCGGCGCGAGCACTTTGGCCGCGAATACCAACTGCCAGGTGATGGTTGAGTTTGCGCCCACCCAAACCGGCCTGGTGGCGGGAACGCTCACGTTTACCGATGGGGCCGGGACGCAGACCGTAGCTCTGACCGGGACCGGGGCCGCGCCGCCCACCGATGTGCTCTCTCCGGCAGCGTTGACCTTTCCCGGCACGATCGTCGGGCAGAATTCAACCGCGCAGACGGTTACGATCGCCAACACCGGCGACCTGCCGCTGACTTCGATTGCCGCCTCGGTGAGCGGGGCTTTCCAGGTATCGAGCAATTGCGGCACGCAACTGGTGGCGCAATCGGTTTGCAATCTCAGTGTGGTCTTCACTCCCACCCAGGCCGGCGTGCAGACTGGTACGCTGACCGTATCCGACTTGCTGCGTACGCAGACGGTGAACCTTTTCGGGACGGGATTGCTGCCGCCGGCCTTCACCGCCACGCCGGCGAGCCTGAGCTTTATGGCGCAGCAGGTGGGCGTGCCCAGTTCGCCGCAGACGCTGACCGTGACCAACAGCGGCGGCGCGGCGATGGCCGATGTGGGCTTCCAGTTCACGGGCGCGGCCGCTACGAGCTACGCCCTGGGAACCAACACTTGCGGGACGGCCCTGAACAGCGGCAGCAGTTGCACTGTGCAGGTGATCTTTACTCCCGCCGCGTCGGGCGGCAGCGCGGCCACGCTGGTGCTCTCCTCTTCCACACTGGGCGTCACGCCGCTTTCCGTGCCGTTGAACGGCAACGGGACCGTGACCACCGGGCTCGGCGCGAGCCCCACCAAGTTGACCTTTCCGTCGACGATCACTGGCTCATCCAGCGCGGCGCAAACGGTCACCGTAACCAACACCGGCAGCTTTGCGGCGACTTCGCT
Organism: Candidatus Sulfopaludibacter sp.; assembly: GCA_031292755.1. Taxonomy (GTDB): domain Bacteria; phylum Acidobacteriota; class Terriglobia; order Bryobacterales; family Bryobacteraceae; genus Sulfopaludibacter. The sequence continues at coordinate 299 of JARLGM010000269.1, read as the reverse complement.
CACGCTGACCACGGCCGCGCCCTTCAGCCTGACGCAGAACACCTGCACCAGCAGTTTGGCCGCCGGAGCCAGTTGCACGGTTGGAGTTCTGTTTACGCCCACCGCCAGCGGAACGGCGACCGGGACACTGGCGGTCGCTTCCACTTCCGTGCCGGTCCCGGTGAGCGTGGCCCTGAGCGGCACTGGCGCGGTGCAGTTCGATTTCACCCTCACGGCCTCCGGCGCAACCAGCCAGACCGTGGTCAGCGGCAAGAGCGCGAGCTACACGCTGGTGATTACGCCGTTGAACGGCTCGCAGG
>JARLGM010000268.1 GCA_031292755.1 Candidatus Sulfopaludibacter sp. | reverse complement strand
CATGGAACCAGTTTAGAACACCCTGGACTTGGCGAGTTGGCCATGGTGGCCGTGAAGTGAGGTTATCGGACACTACCGGCACGCTTGCTGCCGTTGCTTCCGAAACGAATCCCCGCCCCGCGGCTTTACCCCACAATATTCTCGCCGCCGTCCACGTGGAGGGTGTTGCCGGTAAGCCAGTAAGTGGCCGGATGGCACAGGGCGGCGATGCAGCGGGCCACATCTTCCGGGGTGGTGAGCCGTTTGTGCGGATTGCGCAGCCGGGCGATCTCCATGAGTTTTTCGTGATCGGGAATCTGGCGCAGCGCCGGGCTATCGGTAACGCCGGCCAGAATGGCGTTGGCCGTGATGCCCGCGGGGGCCAGTTCCATGGCCAGTTGCCGGATGTGCGATTCCAGAATGGCCTTGGCGGCGCTCACCGGTCCATAGTTCGGAATCACTCTGGTGCCGCCGCTGCTGGTCATGGCGAAAATGCGCGCCCCCTTGTCCAGCAGTCCGGCCCACAGGCATTCCTGCACCCAATAGACCAGCGAATGGCCCATCACGTCGGCGGTCAGTTCGATCTGGTGCCGCGCGGCCACCTCCTGCGCTCCGGCCAGCGGCTTCAACGCGCCGAATGCCAGGGAGTGCAGCAGAACGCGCAGGGTGCCTCCGCCTTCCACCATGCGCGCGGTAATCTGTTCCACGCACTCCTTGCGGCGGCCGTCATCCGCGGCATTGATGTTGAAGAACTGCACCTCGCGGCCCATCGCTTGAATCCTGGCTTGAATCTCCGCGATGTGCGGCATTTTTTCCCGGCGGTCCAGATGGACCCCGAAAATATTCATTCCGGCGCGCGCCAGTTCGAGCGCGGTGGCTTCCCCGAAGCCGCTGCTCGCGCCCAGAATCAATGCCCAGGGTTGTTTGTTCATATTAACGTGGTAATTGCAATTTCCCTTTCGTCATTCTCCAGAGCGCGCAGGCGAATTTCGGTGCGCTCCGCGGGCATCAGTTGCGGAAAGCGCTCGCCCCACTCGATCAGCACCAGCGCGTCTTTCTCGAACAGTTCCTCCAGCCCGAGTGTTGCCACCTGCCGCGGTTCGTCCAAACGGTACAGATCGATATGATAGACCGGCGACGAAAACCGGTCGCCTGTCCTACTGTACTCGTGAATCAGGGTGAAGGTGGGGCTCGAGACATCGTCCGGGTCGATGGCGGCGCGCCCCTTGGCGATTCCCTTGGCCAGCGTGGTCTTGCCGGCGCCCAGATTCCCGATCAGCAGCACGACGCCTCGCGGCGGCAACTCGCGCGCCAGTTGTTCGCCCAACGCGATGGTCTCCGCCTCAGTTGCGGTGCGGTACGTCGGCACACGCCTCCATGGCCTTCGGCAGGTACTGCAGAATGTCCGTAGCGATGAGACACTTCTCTCCGGTGACCTTGGCGGCAAGTTCGCCGGCAAGGCCATGCAGGTAGACCGCGGCACCGACGGCCATCTCGGGCTGCTTGGGGAACTGCGCCAGGAAACCGGCGATCATGCCGGTGAGCACATCGCCCGTCCCGCCCGTGCCCATCGCCGGCGTGCCCGTGGGATTGATCCAGACGTTGCCATCGGGCAGGCCGATCGCGGTGCGGTGCCCTTTCAGGACGACGATCATGCGATGCCAGGTGGCGAAGGCCCGCGCCGTGGCCACGCGATCCTTCTGCACGTCGGCGATGCTCTTTTCCACCAGGCGCGCCATTTCTCCGGGGTGCGGCGTGATGACGCGCACCATTTGCGGCGGCGCCGCCAGGCGCGGCACCAGGGCATCGGCATCCAGCACCATGGGCTGCTCACAGGTGGCGTTCAGGCTGAGGACGAGTTCAGCGATTGCGGCGTCGCGCCCCAGTCCCGGTCCCATGGCGATTACCGTTTTCCCCTGCACCACGCGGTCCAGGTCGGCATTCAGCGCGATACTGCCGTGCGGCGTTTCGGCCAGCGGTTCGGTCATCAACTCGGGCGTGTGGGCCGCGATGGTGGCGATGGCGCTCTCCGGCGATGCCACGGTGACCAGTCCCGCTCCGGCCCGAAGGGCGGCCAGCCCGCACATCGTGGCCGCGCCGGTTTTTCCGCGCGAGCCGGCAATCACCAGAGCGTGGCCGAAAGTGCCTTTGTTCCCGTCCAGGGGACGCGGATCCAGCAACTGCCGGAACATCGAAGGCTCCAGCAGCGACAGCTCGGATTCCACCATCAGGTCCGGCCGCGTGCCGATGCTGCGCACGATCAGTTCGCCCACGAAATCGCAATTGGGGGGCAGCACGTGCGCCGCTTTTGGCGCGGTGAAGGTGACGGTAAAGTCGGCCGGCGCAAATTCACCTTGCGGATCGCCGGAATCGCTGGGCATTCCCGAAGGCATATCCACGGCCACCACTTTCGCCTGCGGGAAGCCGGAATTAATGGCGCGAATGGCGTCCCTGGTCACGCCTCTTGCCGGCCCGGTCAGTCCCGTTCCCAGCAGCGCATCGATCACGAGCGTGGCGGTTTGCGCGTCGGGAGGGAGCTCGCGCAGAACGGGGCAGCCGCAAGCCGCGAGCATCTGGTAATTCGCCAGGGCGTCGCCCTTCAACTCCTCCGGCGCGGCCAGCACCAGGACGAAAAGCGCCTCGGGAGAGCAGCGCGTGTACAACTGGCGCGCCACGGCCATGCCGTCACCGCCATTGTTGCCTTTGCCGCACAGCACCACGATGCGCTGCGCCGAAAGCGGCGCAAACCGCTCGATTAGGAATTCCACCACGCGGTTGCCGGCGTTCTCCATCAGGATCAGGTCGGGAATGCCGGCTTGCACCGTGCGCCGGTCCACGTCTCTCATCTGGGCCGCTGTGAGGACCTTCATATTCTGCGTGCCACCACCATAGTCATGTCATCCTGCAATTCCGTAGATCCGGTCCACTGGATCACCGCTTCCATGGAGCGGGCGATAATCTCAGAGGAGTCGGTATTCGAGTACTTGGATACCAGGTCCTTCAAGCGGTCTTCGCTGAACATCTCGCCATATTCATTTTCAGGTTCCACAATGCCGTCGGTATAGGCCACCAGCATGTCTCCGTGCTCCAGCACCACTGTCTTTTCCTTGTAGTTCGCAAACGGAAACGCACCCACTACGGTGCCGGTGGAATCCAGCATCTCGAAGTTGCCATCGCGCAGCAGCATGGGCGCAAGATGCCCCGCGTTCGTATAAGTCAGGGTATGGGTCGTCTCTTCGTAGATGGCGAAGTAGAACGTGGCGTACTTTTCGGGCGAAGTTGTGGCGTAGAGTTGCGTGTTCAGGTTCCCCACCAGTTGCGCCGTGGAAAGCGGCAGCCGGCCATTGCCGTGCAGGCTCCCTAATTGCGTGCGCATGGTGGATTGGATGGCCGCCATGAGCAGCGCGGCGGAGATTCCCTTGCCCGCCACATCGCCGATGGCGAAGGCCAGGGAGTATTCGGAGAGCGACATGAAATCGTAATAGTCGCCGGAGACCATGCGGGCCGGATTGCAGACGCCCTTCAATTCCAGCGTCTTGGTGAAAGGCACATCTTTGGGAAAGAGCTGGTTCTGCACCTCGCGGGCGATCTCCAGTTCGGATTCCAGCCGTTCCTTCTCCTTCGCCACGATGATGAGGCGCCCCAGATTCTCTGTCATGGTGTTGAAGGAAGTGCCCAGTTCGGCAAGCTGGTCGCTGCCTTTCACCGGAATCCGATAGCTGAAATCGCCTTCTTTGACACGCTGCGTGGCTTCGTACATTTCGTGTACCGCGCCGGTGATGCTGCGGCTGAGTTGAATGCCGGCGACCAGGGACACCAACTCGACCAGCAGGAAAATGACCGTCACCACCACAAATGCGCCCAGCGCCAGTTCGGCCCAATCCAGCTTTTGGAACACCGTGCCTAGGACGGCGGAAATGCGCGTATCCACCACGAGGACGAGGCGCTGGTCTTTGTGAGGGGCGTCCCAATAGGGGACTTCACCCGTATAGGAAAAGAAGTGAATCGGAAAATCGAAAATGTTCTTCGCCGGCGGAACATGCGATTCGTGCGCCGGACCCATCAGTGCCGCGAGCCGCTTTGTTTGCGGGCTCGGTCCATTCTCGCGGAAGCGCACGAACGCCACGTCGCCTAGCCCGGGCACGAGTTCGGTGAGCAATTCCCTTGTCACAGGTGCGCAGGCAGTGACTTCCTCGGCGCCGTATACGGCATGGGCCCAGGCGTACAGGTGCTCCTCGCCTCCTTCGCGTTTCAGAATGAGCCCGTGGGCATCCTTCCATTCCGGAGATGCGGGAGCAAGCTCTGTGCCTTCCGGATAACTGAACGCGTTCTGGCCTCTCACCAGGAGCTGGAACGACGGGAAGCCGCTGCGGATCATCAGGGAAAATCGCCGGACGGCGGGCCCGTGATCTGCCGTGGTCGGCTGATGGGCCAGAGCTTCCACCGGGCGCCACAGCGACATTTCGCGGTGCGTCAGCTCCGTATTTACCAGGTACACGGCCATTTGGCCAATGACCAGCCAGCCGGCGATTCCGACTAACGTGAGGATCAGAACGATGGGAACGACTGCGATGAAGAGGTAGGCCACGATCAGGCGGTTGCGCAGCCGCCAGATGGCCTCTTTCATGCCTCGGCGCGCCAGGCGGAATAGCGTGACGATGCCCAGAAAGAAGGCGACGATTGCCGCTACCGTCTGCCCTGGCCCGGAAACTCCGGAGATCCGCAGCAGGACGTATAGCAAAAAACAAATGAGAAAGGCCTTTTCGACGCGGCGCATCCGCCGCCAATAGTGTGCCGGACCTTTCTCCATGGTTCCAGACTAGCGTACCCCATAGACAGTAAGGTAGAGTAGGCCTACAGAACCTGCAATCACTGAGTGGAGGTTTCTCATGTCGTATTGGCGCCTTCCCTGTTTGCTCGCGTGCACGGCCATCTCGTTCGCTTCGCCTGCATTCGCCTCGCAATTCACCAATTCCTGTACCGCGCCGCAGTTTCCGTCGGCAATACCCACGAATATCGATAGTTTGTGTGGAGTAGCCGGTACACCGGGAAGTTCCGAAGCCGGTCAAAACGAGGTCAAGAACAATTTCTGCGCCACCGCTCCGGCCAAACCCATTACGATTGCCGACCTGGTGACGCTGCAACAGAAAGTACAGCAGAACAAAAGCATCAATTTTGGAAATACCTCCGACCATCCTTTATCGGGCAAACCCGGCCCGGCAAAGAACCGCGCCCCCTTGACCGCGCTCGGCGAGGGAAACGAGGTGGTTCTGCAAGGATACGTTTTGATTGCGCGCCAGGAAGGCCCGGAAAGTGTGAACTGCGGGAACGCTGTGCCGAAGGTTCCGGCCAGCTACGATATTCATATTTCGCTCGTGAGCAGCCCCAACGGGCAGGTGGAATGTTCCGGCGTGGTAGCCGAGATGATCCCGCACTACCGTCCGGCCGCCTGGGATGAGGCCACCGTGGAAGCGGTTGCTACGGCTCACCTGCCGGTACGTGTGACCGGCCAGTTGTTTTTCGATTCCAGCCATACACCCTGCGTGAGCGGAGTGCCGGTCCGTAACGATCCGAGCCGCGCCTCCGTGTGGGAGATTCACCCGATCTACAAATTTGAGGTATGCACGGAAGGCGCCTGCGAATCCGGAAGCGGCTGGGTACCGCTGGAACAATGGAAAGCAAAGTGATCGGGCGTGCCGTCTACGCGAACTCGATTCGGGCAATCACGATCTGCGGGAGTGCCTGATTCCAACCTTCCGGGATGGTATCGAACGGCAGGCGGAACTGCTTAGGGCTTGCCGCAAAATAACATTTACCATATGTAATGTTTTGTGAGATGC
>JARLGM010000267.1 GCA_031292755.1 Candidatus Sulfopaludibacter sp. | reverse complement strand
GGCAGCGAATCGCGCATCGCTTCCAGCAGGGCAAAGGTAAAACGTCCGTGCGGCAGTCCGGCGTCGCCGGTCAAGTCCGGCTGATCGGTGACGTCCAGTTCCTCGGCCTTCTGGTCGAACTGCGACGCCGCCAGAATCAACACCGCATTCTCCTGCTGATCCACGGGCTTCAGATTCGGCTCCGGCGGATCGTCCACGGTACGGGTGTCCTCGGGCGCGTCGCGGGTGACCAGCGGCGGCGCAATCCCGCGAGCGCCTCCGCTGCTGTAGCAGTTGTCCTGAATCACGGTAAGCGCGACGCCCGGGGGCACCTGCCGGTACAGGCGCGCCAGTTCCTTATCGCGCAGGGCCGGCACTCCTTTGGGTGCATCGTAAGTAACCATGGTGACGTCGGCGCCGCCGGGCAGGTTGGCGTGCTTGTTCACGATGCGCGCGCCGTGCCCCGCGAAGTAGAAGAGGCTGGAATCGCCCGGCCTGGCTTTGTCAAACAGGTGGCTCTTAATGGTAGTCAGGATGGCGTCGGCGGTGGCCTGCCCGTTCGCCAGTTCGATGATGTCCGCCTCTTTGAATCCGCGCGTGAGCAGCATCCGGTGCATGCTCTTCATGTCGTTTACCGCGCCGTTCAGTTTCGGCCACACCACCTGTTTGAACACACCGTTCAACGGTACCGGCCGGAGCGGGGTGGGTTTCCACGGAGCAGGCGAAGGATCGGCGGGAGCGTATTGATCGATTCCCACCAGCAGGGCGCGCCGGGTTTGTGCCGGCGAAGATACACACAGAAAAAAGATCGATAGCAGGGACCATGTGCGAAACATACGCTGCGAGGAGCATATCCCACGACCCCGCCGAGGCGCAAGCTCATTCGAGGCGCGCAGTCATAGTTTGAGGCGCATCATCCACGTGGGATCGAGAGCGCCATTGACTACGCCGGGTCCCTTGTTGCCGCTCGGAAACAGCGAAACGTTCCGAGGTGCTCTTCTCCGAGGATGCGCGCGGCACTCAAGAATTCGTCTCCACGAGCCGGCTCCAGGAGATTCGCGCCTGGGCCACTCCCGGCCGGCCGGCACGTATCCCGACTGTGGCCGGTCGTCCCCGCAGCGCAAGGGCAGGTTTCCCATCCAGTTCCACACGGTGGAACGTCAGTTCATCCATTCCCTTGGTCGCGGCGGTGAAAAAATCTCCCCAGGACTTTTTTTAAAGCGACATGCTCCGCCATCAACTCCGCCGGGACCTCATCCTTGGTGTGGATCTTCTTCTCCAGATATTCGATGCGTTGCTGCTGGGGTTGCTGATTGGGGCGGACCTTGGTCTGGAAGGCGGCCGCTCGGTTCTCGAAGAACTCCTTCTGCCACCGGTAGAAAACTGTTGGCTGTAGACCCAGTTCGTCGCAGAGCTTGGAGATCGGCTCCTGGTTCAACAAATGGCGCCGCAGGACGGCGACCTTCCAGCCAATGAGCGCTTGCTGTGATGTCAGTCGTGCAGGACGACATTCAACAGCGAACTGTGGACTTCCAATGTGTCCTTGTGATCATAGTCGACGAATCCCAGCCGGCGAAACTTGTTCATGAAGAAACTGACTCGCGACCGAGTGGTGCCAATCATTTCTGCCAGCGTCTCCTGGCTGATCTTGGCAATCACCGGTTCCGGCTGGCCTTCTTTTCCGAAGTGCGCCAGCAGCAGAAGCACTCGCGCCAACCTCTTCTCGCTTGAGTTGAAGAGCTGATCGACCAGGTCCTCCTCAACGCGAATGCTGCGCGACAGCAGGTGTGCCACAAATAGCTCAGAGAAGGCAGGCTCTTCGTGGAGCAGCCGGATCACGCGCGATTTCTCTAATCTCATCATCAGAGACTCGTCGAGCGAGGTCGCAGGTCGCCATACGCAGCACCTGGTGCGCCAGACATCCTTCGCCAAAGAAGTCAGTTGCGCCCAAGATGGCAACCACCGCTTCTTTTCCATGATGGGAAACAACTGTAAGCTTAACCCTGCCTTTCTGAACATAAAAAATGGCGTTAGCGGGGTCCCCTTGAGCGAACACTACCTGATTTTTGTCGTAGACTTGCAGTCGTTCTTCCTTCACCGATCTTGCCTAGGCCTAGAAAGACCTTCGGATCGAAGGCCTGTCTTTCGTTCTCTCTCATCGCCGTCTATCTAGGCACGGGAAGCGCCATACTTCGGCTCGATGACAAACTTATGCTGGACAATGCCATGGCGATGACAGGCGGGAGTTTCGCGGCTTCCCCCTGTTGTCTCCGAAAGGGCCTGGCTACCGCCCACGTGCAGGATTTGCCGCTCGGGCGCAGGTCTTGCTGGGGCCTGCAAACGGTGCCGTAACACACAGCAATGGGTTGTCTCCGCCGCATTCCCTATGTGCGGCGCGGCGCCGGACGCCAACCTGGAGATCGGCGGCGGCAGCCACACAGAGCAAGCGGCTGGCGGCCCGGACCTGGTCCTGCTGGTCGGCGACGTGAACCGCCCGAGTTCTGGGACCGCCCGCATTCCGGACGTGCTGGAGAGCCGTTTGGCGGGCAAGGACGCCAGCGCCTTCAATGTTGGATCGTTATCAAAGTTCCCACCTGCGTCGTCAGCCCACCATACGTCGCCGTGATCGACTGATCGCCATCGCCGAGCGAGGCGGGGACGATAATGTTGAACTGAAATTCGCCCGGTGCAACCAGGCCGGCAAACTGCACGGCCGCCGGCTGGCCGTTGATGGTGATCACCGGGAACAGCAGGAGACTCCCGGATTGCGTCAGTGATCCCCTGACGACCGGCGTGGATGTAGTTCCGAAACCATTGGCATACAGCACGACGGATTCGCCGGGCTTTGCCGGCGTTGTCAGGCCGGGATAGAGGCTGGCGGGGCCGATGAAGCTCCCATTGGCATGAGTCGCGGCCACATATGGACCGCCGCCGAACACAAAGAATAACGGTGAGAGCAGTTGCGCCTGAGCCGTTAACGAGACCGTTGGCGCGCCGTTCAGGGCGAATTGCACCGGCACTGCACCCTGCATGGCATCAGGCGGAGTCAGAATATTCACTTGAGACGGGCTGATGTAAGAGACGAACGCCGGCTGCCCATTCACTGCTACGCTGATTCCATCCAACTGAGTCGGCATTGTGCTGCTAACGAAGTCCGCACCCTGCCAGGTGCGCGACTCCGTCGCCAAGGAAAGGCCCGTGGCGTTGATCGCCACCCAGGTGTTCGGCGCAATGGTGGAGGGCGAGGTGGTCAGAGTGGAAGCACTGCCTGAGATCTTTCGAATTCGATTGTTCGCATGGTCGGCGATGTAAATGGCGCCAGTGGCATCGACCGCGATCCCCCACGGGAAGTTCAATAATGAACTGATAGCGGGGCCGCCGTCGCCGGAGAATCCGTTGTTAGCGCCGCCGGCTATGGTACTGATGATTCCGGAAGTTCCATCCACTCGCCGAACCCGGTTGTTCCCGGAGTCGGCGATATACAAGCTGCCGGAGCCATCCACGGTTACATCCGAAGGAATATTCAGTAACGCGCCGATGGCAGCCGCCCCATCTCCCGCAAATCCTGCACGATTGCCATTGCCGGCCACGGTGGAGATTACGCCGGCCTGGGTAACTTTACGGATGCAGTTATTCCCGGCATCGGCGATATACAAGTTGCCTGACTTATCCATGGCTACTGCCAACGGAAACTGCAGCGACGCCGCGATGGCTTGGCCCCCATCGCCAGAGAAGGCGGGTACGCCGTTACCCGCGTATTTCGTGATAATGCCGGAGGCAAGATTCACTCGCCGGATTGCATGATTGGAACTGTCGCAGATATACAAGTTACCGGTAGTATCAATGGTGACAGCAACTGGTCTATTGAGGGTGGCATAAATCGCCAACCCTCCGTCTCCCGACGAACCCTGAATCCCCGTCCCGGCAATTGTAGTGACGATCCCGGCAGAAGTCACTCTTTGGATACGACGGTTGCTCGCGTCGGCGATGTACAGGTTACGGGCTGCATCCACGGCCAGACCGTAGGCATCGCTCAACGACGCGCCGGTCGCGCCATCGATGCCGTTCCCGGCTACAGTCGAGATCATCCCGGTGGGGCTGACCAGCCGCACTCGCCAATTATTCGTGTCGGAGATGTAGACGTTGCCGGCCACGTCCATGGCCAATCCGGTTGGTTGATTGAGAGAAGCCGCGGTGGCCAGGCCGCCATCGCCGGCGAACGTCATAGTCCCATTGCCCGCTATCGTCGTGATGATGCCCTGTGACTTCGCCGGCCAGGCGCTCAGGAACAGGCACACGGCTGGGATGACGACGGAAAGGATTCTGCTTTGTAGATTATCCGATATTAGTTGAGACGTGTTGACTCGTGATTTCATATCTTTCCTTTGGCTGCCCGCGCCAGAACCGAAGGCGTCTCACCCGCGAGAAGTCATATAACACCTGGTTGATGCTGGCATGCCTGCCAGTGGGGTGCTGTACCGGATTGCTCACGACTTTGCCCGTCATGGTACGCCCCTCACATGACGTTAAACGCATCCACCCAAATCCAGGAGCCCGCCGAGGCCGCGTCGTGCGTACCGGTCACTACGATCATCAGAGTGTGCGTCCCTGGACTTAATCCGCTGATCGAATAGATGGACGACTGCGCCTTTTGCGAGAACGCGTAGGTATCCACAGGCGGCGATTGCAGCGTGCCATCGAGATAGATCTTGCCGATTCCCGACCACTGGTCCTGATATCCGACCCACGTGATTCGTGATTCCCGTCCCGTTGAAGGTGACAGTCACACTGGAGTTCGCGTCCACCGCCAATGCCGCCGTGCCACCGCTCATGATCGGGTTGGTGTTGAGATACCAGTTACCGGCGTAGCTGACGGCGGGGTTGTTTTGTTCGATTCGTCCGGCCGGCGCGCTCACTCCGCCCACGATACCCGAGCCGTTTTCGATATTAAAAGCGTTGATCCAGATCCAGGAACCGTTCGTCTGCCCATCTCTCTGGTGCAGGACTTGAATGGAGAGAGTGTGCGCGCCGGGAGCCAGACCATGCACACTGAACAGGGACTGCTGGTACAGAGTGGTCGGGCCATAGGTATCGACCGTATTCGGCGTTCCGTCCAGATAGACTTGGGCTAGCCCGGAGTAAGGGTCCAGCACGCCAATCCAGGCGATGCCGGTTCCCGTGAAGGATAAGGTCGCGGCGGCACCCTTATCGTTTGTCAACGTAGCGCTGCCGCCGATGTTCGGAGTTTCGTAATTGGGGTACCACGTACCGGTGTAGACAATGCTCGGATCGGTTTGCAGGATTTGAGTGGTAGTGGCCGACTGAGCGTGGCTAAGTGAAGCGCACACCGCAATCGCAACCGGCAGAAGAATGTGATTACACAAGGCTCGGCTCGTCATGATTGGTCTCCAGCGAAGTAGGGTTGTCTCCTGCGTCCGGGGAGCGAGTGCGTCTCCAACGTCGGGCCCTTGAATTCACCCTTGGCAGATAAACATCGGAATGTCGGGCAGGGGTGGCTGCCCCCCAAAATTAAGGGACAGCGCTCTGGCTCCGACCCTTAGTGTCGTCGTATTGGACATTATTGTCTGTTCACTATCGCTCACATCCGGCAAAGATTATCGTCGCGGAGGCGAATCAATTAGTGAGGTTCCGGCAAGCCCGCATGACTGTGCTCGCACGTAATTGATAAGGTCGGTATTTACGGTTCCTATCCCAAAAGTGTAATTAGCGTTGAAGTACCGTTGATGCAGCCACATGCGGGTGAGTGGCTGGCATGAATCCCAGGATCATCTAATTCTTTGAGGGCTGTCAGGTACGCCCGGGAAGAAGAGGATGGCGGTGCT
>JARLGM010000266.1 GCA_031292755.1 Candidatus Sulfopaludibacter sp. | reverse complement strand
AGAAGGGGACATTTCTACTTTGCCAGAGAGGGGACATTTCTACTTTGCCTTGACACAAGACTCCGACAAGACTCGACACTGGCTTGCGAAAGGAATATACTACCCCGACAGTAAGCCTGGGACCTGGGACCCGACCGGCTGACCAAATTCAAAAAGAATGTAACGAGGAGAGTCGCCCGATGAAAACGCTGTTACCATCTTTGCTCTGCGTAACCTTGGACATGTTCGCCCAACAAGGCGCGCCCGTCGCAGGTTATAAACTCCTGAACACGATAAAAATTCCGACCGGCCTGGCGGCGAACGATATCAGCTGGGTCGATACCGTAACGGCCAGATACTATCTGGCGGATCACGGCGCCGCGCCTTCGGTCCCCCCCAGCGTCGACGTGATCAATACCCAGACGGGACAGTTCGTGACATCAATTATTTTGACTTCGTCCACGAACGGGATTGTCGGCATCCCGCGGGCACACGAGATTTGGGTTGGCCTGAATGACAGCACGGTGACGGTTATCAATACCGACAGCAACACAATTTCGCAGGTCATCAGCACCGGTGGAAAGGCACGCTCCGACGAACTTGCCTACGATCCAGCGGATCGCCTCATTCTGATCGCCAACGACCGGGACACACCGCCATTTGTCAGCTTCATTTCGACCCAGACCTATTCGGTGGTGAAGAAGGTTGCCTACGACGGAACTCAAGCCCCGCAGTCCACCGGCGGTATCGAGCAGCCGGTCTGGGACGGCCAAGCAGGGAAGTTCTATCTCGCGATACCGGCTACCGCAGCGAATCCAAACGGGGAAATCGACGAACTGGATCCGGCGACACTGAGCGTCACCCGGTCGATGCCCACGGTATGCAAGGGTCCGAGTGGCCTGGTCCTAATCCCTAACCAGCGCCTGATGACGGCGTGCGGCGACGTCATCGATATCGGCACAGGAAAGGTGGTCACGACCGTCTCCGGCGTGGGCGGTGACGAAATCTGGTACAACTCCGGCGACGGGCGGGTTTACTTCGGCGGCGGAACCAATCGCATAGGCGTAAGCGTGGTGGACGCCAACACCTATGCGCTGCTGACCACTCTTACGGTGGGGCAGATTGTGACCGCTCCGGGCGTGTCGCAGACGACGCATTCGGTCGCCGCGGATGCGGATAACAACGAGGTGTTCGTGCCGGTGACAGGGGTCGGAATACAGGTTTGGCGAAACGGCGCATCCATAACCGCGTACCCGAATCCCATACCGGTGACGGGTGGCGGGGATGGCACGGCCACGATCAGTTGGGTCGCGCCAAATGCCAGTGCCGTCGAGGTACACATCGGCAGCCCGACAGGCCCGCTATTCTCCGAAGGCGGGAGCCGGGGATCCGCCATGACCGGACCCTGGATCGCCGACGGCACAACGTTCTATCTGCAGGACGTGAGCGGCGGGGCAGTCGCGAGCGCCGCAAACACCCTGGCAACCACCGTAGTTCACCTGCTGCGGCAGTAAGAAGCGCGGCTCTTCCTTGCCCGGCGAGGGCGGGGAATTGCGGTCCGCGAGTCCCGGGGCTCGGATGCTATATTGTTCCCGTGCGGTTGAACGGAATCATGGCCCCGATCTGTACGCCGTTTGCGGGGGACGGCGAGGTGGATCACGCGGCGTTGCGGCGGAATATCGCGGCATATTGCGGCGCGGGGCTGGCGGGATTCGTGGTCGCCGGCTCCACGGGCGAAGCGGCGCTGCTGGAGGCGGACGAGAAGCTGAAGCTGTTTGCGACGGTAGCCGGCGCAGGCGCCGGCAGGACGCTGATTGCGGGCACGGCGGCGGAATCCGTGCGCGAGACCCTGCGGATGATCGCCGCCGCGGCGGAACTGGGCTATCATGCGGCGCTGGCGATTACGCCCCATTATTACCGCGCCCAGATGCTGCGCCCGGAGACGCAAGTGGGGTTTTATCGCGCCGTGGCGGAGCGGTCGGCGCTACCGGTGCTGATCTATGACTTTCCGCAAATGACCGGGATCGATCTTCCGGTGGAGGTGGTCCTGAAGCTTTCGGAGCACCCCAACATCATCGGGATCAAGGAAAGCTCCGCCGATCTGGAAAAGATCGGGAGGCTGACGGCGAGTCTGCCGGCCGGGTTTCAGGTGCTGGTGGGATCGTCGGCGAAATTCCACGATTGCCTGCGGCTGGGCGCGATCGGAGGAATTCTGGCCGTGGCGAACGCGATACCGCGATCCACGCTGCTGATCTATGACCGGTACCGGGGCGGCGACGTCGAGGGTTCGCACGAGGCGCAGCGCCGGATTGTGGAGGCGGCGGGCGTAGCTCCGCGGTATGGCATTCAGGGACTGAAGTATGCCATGGATCTCAAGGGACTGTATGGCGGCCCGGCACGCCTGCCGCTGCTGCCGTTGGAGGAAGGGCAGCAGGCGGAAATCGAGCTGCTGTTCCGTGATCCCTCGTTATCTTAAAGAATCCTCGCCAGCCGCGGTGAGCAGTTCATGGGTCCTGCTGGTGAGAAGCGCCGCGGATTCCTTTTCATCGAACTGGAAATTCTCATCCAGCAGGTTGGCGACAGTATAGGCGGCCTTCCCGACACCGGAGCCATGATGTTGGGTATTGGCGAAGATATGGTAGAGTTCGTGGGCCAGCACCCGGCCCAGTGCGCGTCCAAACATCGCCTCGCGTAGTTCGGCGCGGACGCCGAGGAGCCCCCCTTGCACGAAGGAGCGGATGCCGTCGCAGTCGATATCGGCGAAGGGCAGGATGGCGCCTTCGCTGATGTGGGTCCAGCCCAAGGGCCCGGAGTGAGTGCCGTGCAAGGCGAGATGGTTCAGGTCGCAACGGCCCTTAAAGGTGATTACGGCCAGTTCCACGGCTACTTCCTGGCCGCGAACCGCGTTTAATGCGTGCCACTCGAAGCGCAGACCCATGGGGGCCATGATAGAGGAAAGCTCCTCGCGGACTGCCTGCAGCACACCGGCCGGAGGTTCCTGCTGAAACTGAGAGTACAGCGCAATAGGGGCCAACGATGCCCCCTGTTGCCCGCCGAATGCCGGCAAGACTGCCAGCAACAGGCCGACGGACACGAAGTTCATTTGTAAAAGACCTTAACTTCTTATTTCCCAAGCTGCTTCTTACTGGAGCGATCGGTGACTAATTCCGGGTGTTCGCGCACCCAGCTATTGGCGGTGTGGCAGGCAAAACAGACCGGTTTCGCCGTAGTCAGAATTTCCGGGAGCTTATCGGCGGCAAGGCTGGCGATATCCACCGAGACTGGCCCTCCGGTGAGGAGAGCGGGCTTCTGGACCGCCCATTGAATATTGCCGAAGGGCTGACCGCAGAACACGCACACCTTGTTCGCGTACCATTGGTTCAGGATGGTGCGAACCAGGCACCCTTCCGGCCCGGCTTCAATCTGGCTGAGGCATTCCTGTCCACATCCGGCACGTTCGGGCCAGCGGGAGCAGGAAGACAGGCGCAGTTGGGGAGCGGAAACCAATCCGGTGGACAGTACGCGGCGAACGTCCAAGGCTACGCCGGCGGACCGGCGAGTTTCCGGGCAGGTGACCACGTGGGCTCCGTAATACTTGTAGAGAACCGAAACCACGCGGATGGTAGCGAGGCACAACAATCCGATTGCGGCAAGCAATACGATAGTATGTACCGGCATAAAAAGCTCCGATTGGGGGTAATGCACGGCCCGGGCCAATCGGTAAGATCATGAAACAATGGACACTCCGGAAATGTGGGTGGGGCGGGGTACACACCGGATGGGTGATTTCGCGCTTTTGAGGAACTGGCGCTGGGCGGAAACCGTCTATGGGAATGTGACTTTTCGGGTGCTTGCGATAATTCCGTTGGTGCTAGTGTGCAGTCTGGGGGCCATTCCGGGCGATTACGCGTCGGCCCAACAGAAATTCGCGCTGATTGAGGCCGAACACCTGCGCCCGGGCGCCCGGGTGGTGCTCAGTCTGCCGGAACTGACGGCTTACGCCGAGCACGAGGTACCTGCCGGGGTGAGCCATCCACGGCTGCAAGTGGTCCGGCCGGGGGTTGCCGTCGGGACGGCTATGGTGGATTTCGGCAAGGTCCGGAGAGCGCAGGGCTATCGCCCGGGCTGGCTCATGTCGAAGCTTCTGGACGGGGAGCGGCCGGTCAGCGTAACGGCGCGGATCGATTCCGGGGGCGGCAAGGCCACGGTGCGAGTGGAAAGGTTGGAGATTTCGGGCCTGGAGATCGATGGCTCGTCGCTGGACTTCCTGATCGAGAACTTCGTGATTCCGCTGTATCCGGACGCCGCGGTGGACCGCCCGTTCGAAATGGGGCATCGCATTGAAAAGCTGGATATCCAGCCGGCGGCGGTGGGGGTGTGGATCGGGAAGTAGACCTATCCGGCTAATCTCTGCCCGAGGGTTCTGAAGTCGTCCCTAAATACTCGCAAGTCCATGACAGGCCAGAGCGTCTGACTTGAATGGGCACAGCGCCAACACGTGGAGGCATTTCTTCACGTGTCCCGGTGGGGCCCGGAAATGTGGCTGCGTCTCCAGACCAGTTACGACATCGCGAGGGTTCGACAGGACGAGGTCGAGGTCAAGCGGTATCGGCGCGTTTCCTGAGGGTTGGTTCGCGGTGGTATCGGCGTGTCTCTGCCGCCATGGCCGCTTGCTGTCCGGCCCTCAGAATGTGCACTGCTCTTCGCCTTTCGCCCGGCTCGATGCGACACAAACCAAACGCAAGGCATGGAGCGCTGCGAGCAGGAGAGCCAGGAGCGACATACCAGTGTAAGGAACATCTAAGCCATGCCGAATGCCTATGGCCATATTCCGGCGCTGAACTTCCTCGAAACGTTGGTTTTCATTCCATCGACCGGCGGAACCGTGACGACGGAACCGTGTCCCATAGAGACCAAGGCATCATTCGCGGCCGGGACTAGAAGCAACAGGTCTCGCAACCGATTAGTCGCAGCGCAGAGAATCAGGAGCGAGAGCTTCCGGCCGCTGAGGTTTTGCTGACTCGGAATGTTCTGGTCAACCGTAATCAGCACGTCGAAACCGGCTGCTTCCGCCGCGTCGAGAAGTTGTCCGTTCTTCAAGCCGGCAAACCTTGCCGACACACAGTCGTGGCTGGGAAACGAGAGTCTTCAAGAAGCGCGGGCAAGCAGCAGGCGCTTGGCCTCTTCCAGAGCGCTAATGGCGAGATCGCGGGAGACGGTTGGGAACCCCTCCAGAAAGTCTTCCAGGGTTCTCGCCGCCCTCCAGGTACTCGAAGAGCGTCTGGAGCGGCACCCGCGTTCCACGGAATACTGGGATTCCATGCATTGTGTCTGGATCTCTAATTATCGCTTGTGCCACACCCTCATTGTCTCTCAACTCAAGCAGGTTCGAACCGCCCCTTCGCAGGTACGGGGAGTGTCACAGAGAACTTTCCGGTAACGCCGTTTTCCTGCCAGAACCCGATTCGTTGAACAAAACTGAACTCGTTCTCGCTATGGTGGAGATGTGATCACGGAACGGCTTAAGGGTGGGCTTGTGGTCGGCGCATTGTTTTGCGTCGTACTACACGCTATTGCCCTTGGCCAAACACGCACGCCCGAGCACGCACTGAAGGTGGGAATCGTTGCGGATCGGCATGGATTTACTGAGGGTGGATGCGAGTTGCTGAATCCGGCCGACACCTACCAGTCTGAGCGAAATGAACATCAACGGCCGATACACGAACCTGAAGCTCGTTCGGTCAGAGAAGCCGAAGAAGAAGCCAAAAAAGGGAGACCGCTCTCGATCCTGGTACAGTGGCGAAGGCGTTGAACTTCGTGTGGAAAACGTGATACGCGACTGGGTTCGGCTCTTTCGCGTTTGACGCTAGAGCGCCATTTTTCAGTCGGATAG
>JARLGM010000265.1 GCA_031292755.1 Candidatus Sulfopaludibacter sp. | reverse complement strand
CACGGCGCCGGCATCGGCCATCACCCGCTGATTGGCCGTGCGCAGGCTGTCCGCCTGGTACCGCAGTACCAGTCCACGAAAGCCTTCATCGGAAACAATCAGGTTGGTGCCGCCGCCGATCACCATCACGTCCACACCGCAAGCACGCGCCATGTTCAGGGCAGCCACGAATGCCTCGGCGCTGCACGTCTCGGCATACAGATCGGCGGGACCCCCGATGCCGAAGCGCGTGTAGCGGGAGAGCGGAGTATGGGCGGAAACGGTTACATTAGGAATTTCGGCGAGGCGCGCCCGCGCCTCTTCCGGAGTCGGCATTACTTTTAATTATAGAGGAGCCTTACATGCCATCCGCGTTTTCCGGTTTTCCTCCCGAGGCGATGCAGTTCTTTCGCGGCCTGGCCCGCAATAACAATCGCGACTGGTTTCTGCCGCGCAAAAGCATTTTCGAAGAGAAGGTAAAGCAACCCATGCGCGAACTGGTGGAACTGGTGAACGGCGGCATGCAGCGGTATGCTCCGGACCACGTCAACGAACCGGACAAGGCCATCTACCGTTTCTATCGCGACACCCGTTTCAGCAAGGACAAGACGCCTTATAAGGACCGCATTGCCGCGACATTTCCGCGCTGCGGCATGGCTCGCCACGAGGGCGCGGGATATTACTTCGCGGTGTCGCACAAAGAAGTCGCCATCGGCGGAGGCGTCTATATGCCAATGCCGGAGACGCTACGCGCCATTCGCGAGCACATAGCCGCACATCCCGGCGAATTCCGGCGACTGATCGGGGGCACCGCCGTAAAAAAACTGTATGGCGAGGTGCAGGGCGAACAACTGTCGCGCGTTCCGAAGGGCTTCCCCTGCGATCATCCCGCGGCGGACCTGTTGCGCTACAAGCAGTTCCTCTTTTATGTAACCCTACCGCCGGAGATTGCCGCCGATCGCGGGATTGCCGGGACCATCGCGACGCATTTCCGCGCCATTGCCGGTTTTGTGGATTTTCTGAATGCGCCGTTTGCGAGGAAAAAGAAGAACGTGGATGCGAGGGAATTGCTGCTCTGAAGAAAGATTCAAGGGACCCGTGGGGAAGGCACGGGCCCCCGATTACTGTTCGTCAGGCGACGAACAGGGCCCGTTCCGCTTCGCGGCGCCGGGTCAATCCTAGCATGGGCTCTCCGTTGACGCGATTGATGTCCAGAAGTTCGATGGAGGCACCGAACCGGTCGCCCGTCTTTAGTTTTTCCACCAGTTTGGGAGCAATGCGCGGCAGCCGCCGCGCGCCGCCCTTCAGGTTGAAGCACAGAGACACGAGTGCATCATATTGACCCTGCGTGAGGGGAACGGTGATAGTTCGCGCCAAGTCCTTCTCCACCTGGTCGACATCTCTCTGCAACAGCGCTTCCGCTTCTTGCACCGTGATCCGCTGGCCGGGTTGCACGCCTTCGGTGTGCCCCCAGCCAATGGTCCGCACCCCTGCGGGACACAGGTACGCTTCGAGCCGCAGCGATTCGAAGCGCTTGATCAGATTAATTGCCGCCGGACTTGCTTTCATCCCCACTCCCTACTTTGTCGAAGTTCGCCAGCACGAGGTGCGCGAAGCGGTACAGCCACAGATATACCCGCGATCCGCCCGGCGCCGGATCGGGCAAGGCACGTGCGGCCGCCGAAATCACCAGCGCGCTCGCACTGCCCGTCATCAGATTCCATGCATACTGCCGCACCGGTCAGGCCTTGAACCCTGTCACCGCGAACTGCACGGCGGTATTGAGAATGTTGGTGGCTGTGCCGGGAAATTCGTTGGCCAGCACCTCCGTGGCCAGGTGCAGCAGCACGTACCCGCGCTGCGCCAGTGGCGTGGCGAGAAACGCCGCCGCGCCCGGCACCGCATACTTTTGAAAGGCGGCCAGTATTTCCTGGTCGGTCCGATTGGGCACCATGGCGGCGATCTGCTCCACGATGGGCAGCGCCTTGGGCACCAGGTTCGCGGCCTCCGTCAGGACGGCCTCGGCTTTTCCGGATTTGAAAAACGATACGATCTTCTGAATGATGGATGTGAGACTCATTTTTGGCTCCTGTTTACGACCGTCGATACTGCGTTTGCTAATGTCATTTCTGCTCCTTGTTCCCGGTGGTCCTTTGGTTCTTTACTGCTCCGAGTGTTTGGTGAACAGCCCGCGAATCCCTGCCGCTACGTTGTAGCCGGGGTTGAGATCCCGGTAGGCCGCTCCGAGACTAAGTCCATACCCGAGCACACGGTCGTACCATTTCGGAGTGGTCAGTCTTTTGACATTGCCGGTAATACCGTGAACGTCATCCCCAATCCCCTGCCAGGAGTCGAGCGCCCGCGGCAGCGCTCCTCGAACGTCGCTCGACATCTGTCCGAAATTGCCCGCCGCTTTTTCGATCCCCTTCGACGCACCCACGTACCGGTTAAACAGGCAATCCGGGTTGTGATCGCAATCGAGGAACAGGGGGAGGGAATCATCCACCTGTCCGGCGATGGCGGCGGAGTGCGCCAGGGTAGGCTGCAGGTCCTGCCGCAGTCCGTTGAGGGTTTCCAGCGCAGCGTCCGCGCGCGCCAAAGTGTCGCCGACGCGCTGGTCGGCAGTTTCGCGGATCTGCGCTAACTGCGTCACGGCATCGTGGCGGATCGCGGCCACCTGGCGCTCGGTGCGCACCAGCACATCGCGGCGCGTCGCGCGGGCCTCTAGTAGAAGTTCGCTGCGCGTTTCCGCAATCTCTCGAGGAATAGCCGCGACTGCCAGAGTCGCGGCGTGAATCAACATGGCCGTGTACCCTGCCAGCGCCGTCAAGGCCGTCAGGAGGGCACACAGCAGCACCTGCTGTACTGTCTTCATGGAAAACTGTTCGAACCGGTATGCGGCGGCGGCCTCGCCCAAGACCGCCGCGCAACACCGGGAGGCGTCAACGCAACGCCTCATTGACCAAAGAGTAACAGGCTAGTTTGGAGTGGAATGAGTAAGTCACTGAAACTGCAAGGCAAGAGTGGTGTGACTCAATGGGACTTCGGTTGGCGGCACGATGCGTTTATACGGGCGCATCTCTCCGCGGGGACGCGGTACTGCCAGCAGTCAGGACTTATCCATTTCAGATGCGTTCAGCTCGGCGATGTCCTCATGCAGTCTTCTCCGCTTTTGTTTGTTCATGCGAACGAAGGCGACCGCCCACGCCGCAAGGAGGATAAAGAAGGGTAAAGCGTTTCGCAGGACTTGAGGGGTCTTCCACGAATGGACGACGACCGGGACGAAAACCAGCGCGATGCCCAGAAAGCAGAAAGTCAGGCCGGACCGGCGCCAGATGTGCAGGCCATAGTCACGCTCCTTTTCCAGTTGGGCCCGGTAGAATGCACGGCAGGTGCTGAGGTTGGCATCGGGCGCCAGGCCACCGGGGCGAACCCAGCGGTAGGTATGGGCGGCGAAGTACAGACTCCAGAGGCTGAGCACCCCCCATCCCAGGCGCGGCAGGGTCTCGCGGGCCATGTAACAACTGGCCGCAAAGCAAAAACACAGGATTAACCCGAGGGCGATAGACAGCGCGGCAGAGAAGCGGGCCTTGGCGTGGCGTTGCCTGGCTTTGTAGCGCAAGAGGTCGGCCGACATTCGGAATGGCTCGGTTGGCTGGTTTTGCCAGGCGTCTCGCGGATCGTTCATGGGAACCTCACTTCGCCGAACCAGCGCCGGAGAATGGCCTTGATGCGGTGAACCTTCATGGCGACATTGGCGGGCGAGAGCCCGGTAATCTCGCCGATGGCAACCGCATCCATATCCTCCAGGTAAGAGACGATGATCTGGCGGTCCAGCGGTTTCAGGCGCTGGATCAGGGCGGAGAGGCGCTGGAGAGCTTCGGCCTGAGAGGCGGCGAGTTCGCCCCGATCGTCGCCTGCGACGGTCTCGATGTTTTCGATGCTCACCAGCCGGCTGCGGACCCGGCTCTGCCGGATCACATGCCTGGTGGCCACGTTATGGGCAATGCGATAAACCCAAGTACGCAGCGAGCAGCGTCCGTCGAATTGGGCAAAGCTGGTCCAGATCTGGAGGTGGATCTCCTGGAGCAGGTCGCGGCGGATCTCGGGATCGAGCTCGTACGCACGGGCGAGGCGGTCGAGCGCCGTGCCGTGGGCGGCGGCCGCCTGGGCGTACAGAGAGTCCTGGCTAGTGTCCCGGTCAGAAATGGCGGCGCTCCCTTCCACATCAGGGTAGTTGCCGGCAGCGGGGATTTCTAACAGGAATTTGTGCGCCGCCGCTACTGTTTCGGGGAATAATACCCGGCGCGCGCGTGAACCAGCAGGGGCGGTGTACCTTTGGGCACCACGAGCTCGACCTTGATCTTGCGGTACGTGCCATCCGCCGGGGCGGCGGGCGGGTAGTAGCCAAGGACGTATTGGTTGTGGAGGGCGACTCCGATCCTGCCCATGGCGATTCGTAGCTCCTCCACGTTGTGGACTTCGAAATTCGCGCCTCCGGTGCGGTTGGTCAGGCGCGAGAGCAGCGCGGGGCCCATCTCTTCCTCACTCGATTGCGGATTATCATACAGACCCACGGCAAAGATCATTACGTCCGATTCCACAACCAGACGGCCGAGGTCGCGCATGGAGTAGCGGCTGTTGTTATCGCCGCCATCGGAGACAACCACCAGAGCCTTGCGGGGGTTGTGCGATTTTTTCATTTCCCGGAGTCCCAGATAGATCCCGTCGATCAACGATGTAGTCCCCTGGGGATGGGTAAACACCAGGGCGTTCTGCAAACGATCGAAGTCGGACGTCAGGGGCCACTTCAGCTCGGCCTTATCGGATACCGTCACCAGGAAGCTTTGGTCTTCCGAATTAAGCTGCTGGAAGAGTTCGCGGGGGGCTTCCCGCGACGTCTTGTACTTCTCCGCCATGCTGGAGCTGCAATCGAAGATCAGGCCCACGGCGATGCGCTGGTCCTGACTGCTGAACGACACGATGGGCATCGGGCGCAATCCGTCGTAGACCTGGAAATTCTGAGGTCTCAGGCCTCTGACGCTGCGTCCGACGAGGTCGGTCACAGAGACCGGCACCAGTGTCAGATTGACATCAACGCGGATGTTCGCGGCGATTGAGCCGGCGCCGGTCAGGCGGGCGGCAAGCGGTCCCCCGTCGTCATTGGCGGCGTGGAGTGAGAACAGAGTAACAATGAAGAAACAGGACCCGATTGACTTTGACATCTCTTAAACCTCTCCATTAGCAGCAGCGCACTTTCGGCCTATCACGCAGCGTGCCTTTGTGGCTGGAAACCCGCCGGCACGGAGAAAGTACCCGGCACGTATCCACGCCGGCACCGCGGCATGTGCTTGCGCAACCGCCGTCCGCCGGATGGTCGAGTGTAAATTTGCCGTGCCGGCCGAGCGTAATCCTCTTCGCAAGCGGCACGGCGTCAACCCCGCCGCATCGGACCCGCGCGGGCCGGCTGCAGGCGGTACTTCGAGGTTAAGTCGAATCCGGTAACAGATTGAATATGGCTACGAGAGGAAAGTTTTTCAAAAAAGTATGTAGGTCATCGCAGGAATACGCGCGTGAGTTTGGCAGTCAAGAAGCCGTACTGTGGTGGCGATGACAAACCCGGTCCCGTCGTCGCTGAGCGCACGAAACAGAGTCGCCGAGTGTTAGAGGCTTGCGCGGTGACACTGACTTGCTACTTCCTTGCGGGGTGGACTTTCTAAGGGGAGGCGGATAAACAAGCTGGACATTTGACGCGCTTTCGGATACCGTAGGGTGGATGATTAGATCCGCCCGTCGTTCGGCAAGAGAAGGGCGCTGGCTGAAAGTCCTCGGTACGCTCAATGAGTATCAGGCGCGGCTGTTCGTGGCCGATAAGGCGTTGGACCAGGGACGAGGGGGAATCAGTCGCTTATCGGAGTTGACGGGACTGTCGCGAACGACCATCACCAAGGCAGTGGCGGAG
>JARLGM010000264.1 GCA_031292755.1 Candidatus Sulfopaludibacter sp. | reverse complement strand
CAGCATCTCACAAAACATTACATATGGTAAATGTTATTTTGCGGCAAGCCCTAAGCACGGGCCACCTCCATCACGCCGGAAATCATCCGGCCGCGCGCGACTAGCGCGGCCAGGCATCCGACAACCACCGGCATCAGCGCCGCGTTGCCGCCGCCGGTAGCCAGGGTGACCACCGTTGCGCCGGCCATGATGACCGCCAGGCCGGCCGCCGCCAGCGCCGTGAGCCCCTGCCGGATGCGAAGAGTTCCCGGTAGAATCAAACCGAGTGCGCCGGTCACCTCGGCCACCCCGATGAACTTCAGAAACAGGCCGGGCAGCGGCGCCAACTTGGCGAGTGCCTCGATCGGCAGGGCCAGTTTCATCCCGCCGGCGAAAACAAATAGCAGTGCCAGCAGCACCTGCACCGCCCAGAGTGCGTAGTTCATGCGCTTGTTATTCATCGCATATTCTCCAGGTCGCGCGACGCGCAGTCGATCGGGCCCTCGCAGCTATCCAGCCAGGCCTGCTCCTCCTGCGCGTCCACGCCGCGATGCAAAAGGCGCGGCGCAAGATTGAACACGGCCGCGTCTGGCGCATAGGGCGCGGCAATCGCCGCGGCATCCTTATCGTGATGCGCATGGTGAATGCCTGCGATGAGTTCGCGAATGTCGGCTTCATCCTGAGAAACCGGATCTTGGATTGTTGCGGTTGGCATGTTTTTCTCCTTCACCGGTATGTCGAACGGGGATGCCGCGGAATCGACAGGTGAGGAGAACTTTCCTCACCGGCGGCGGAAAACGCCATTTATCTCCCGGGAACTCACGGCATCGCCGGCAAATGTGAACGTGCCTTGCTCCCGCATTTCGCGCCCGGCGCGTAGCAAAGTGCCGAAAGCCGCGCGGGCCAGCGACCCGCCCACGCTGACGCGCTTTACCCCGAGCGCCGAGAGTTCCTCCAGGCTCAAGGGAACACCCACCAATCCCACCACGACGTTGACCGGGCGGTCCACCGAGCGGACCACCGCGCCGATATCGTCCCGGGAGGTGAGGCCGGGCGCGTAGAGCACGTCGGCGCCGGCTTCCTGGTAGGACTGCAAGCGCTCGATAGTGTCTTTAAGATCAGGCTTGCCGCCCAGATAATTCTCGGCGCGCGCCGTCAGGGTAAACGGGAAGGGCAGGGAATGCGCCGCTTCCGCCGCCGCGCGGATGCGTTCCGCCGCAAGCTCTCGCGGGTAGATGGAACGACCCTCGCCGCGGGACATATCTTCGATCGATCCGCCGGCAAGTCCCGTGGCGGCGGCCATGCGAATCGTCTCCGCGGCGCTCTCCGGAGAGTCGCCGAAGCCATTTTCCAGATCGGCGCTGACGGGAAGTTCCGTCGCGGCAACCATAATGGACACGTGCGCCATCACTTCGTCGCGCTCCATCGTGCCGTCGGCCTTTCCGGCGGCGAATGAGGCGCCCGCGCTGGTAGTGGCCAGCGCTTCGAAACCCAGGTGCGCCAGCAAACGGGCGCTGCCGGCATCCCAGGGGTTGGGAATGATGAAGGCGAAGTCGCGCTCGTGCAGCGCGCGAAACATCCGTCCCTTTTCGGCCTGCGTCAACATGGGCACCTGCCGAAAGTCGATTCCACGATTTCCACAAAGTTCCGCTCCTCGCGGAGAATCATCCGTTTGGTTTGCGCCATCTTGAAATTCTCGCGCGCTTCCGGGTCCGCCTTCAAGCGCGCTTTGTACGCCTCGTAAGCGGCCAGGCTGTCGAACGCAATCAGGCCCCAACCTATATCGTTGGTGCCTTCGTATGGAAGAAAATAGCCCACCAGGTGGCCTCCGCATCGCGGAATGATGCGGCTCCAATTCTCGGCGTATTGTTGGAACGCCTCGCGCTGGAAGGGATCGATCTGGTAACGGATGATGCATGTGATCTTCACCGGTGTTCTCCTCTCGGAACGCCCATGGCATCCCAAAGTAAGCGCCGCGCCTGTCGCGGCAATAGCGCCAATGGCCTGGCGGCGATGCATGTCGGGCAGTATGGCAGTTGTCGGGCATTAACACTTCGTCTACCATCAAAGTATGGATGCGGACTCGCGCGCGGATGCCGGTGTTTCCCGGATTGCCTCGGCAATCGGCGAACCGGCCCGGGCTCGCATGCTCTATTGCCTGCTGGATGGCCGTGCGCGCACCAGCACCGAACTGGCCATCGTGGCCGGCGTGAGCCCGTCAACAGCCAGCGTTCACTTGACCCGCCTGAAAGAAGAGCGCCTGGTCAAAGTAGTGGTGCAGGGCAAGCATCGTTACTACAGTCTGGAGGGTCCGAACGTGGCCGGCGTGCTGGAGGGGCTGAGCGTTCTGGCCGGCGGCCGAGCCAACAAGTTTGTTCCGAACACACCCAGCCGCCTGCGCGCCGCCCGGACCTGCTACGATCACCTGGCGGGCACGTTGGGCGTATCGCTCCACGACCGCTTTCGCGCCCTCGATTGGCTCTCCGGCGGCTATGAGCTTACCGTGGATGGACGCAAGGCGTTCCAGGCCCTTGGCGTTGACCTGGAGGCCGCCCGCGCCTTGCGCCGCCGTTTCGCCTATGCCTGCCTGGATTGGAGCGAACGGCGGCCCCACCTGGCCGGCGCTCTGGGCGCCGCCGTGCTGAACGCGGTGCGGAAACGAGGATGGGTGGTGCAGGACCTCGACAGCAGGGCTCTGGCTGTCACCAGTCAGGGCCGGCGGGAACTAAGGGCCCGCTTCGGAGTTGCCGTCTAGACCGGCGCTGGCATCGTCGCCAACCTCAAGGCATAGGAAGCCTAGGCATAGGATACTTCTAGAGCAGCACCATGCGCCGTGTCAATGAGCTGTTCTAAACTTATTACTGCACCTCAGTTCCAGAGAAACCGAATCCATCCCATGTCCCCACGCTACTTTGCTGTTCTCCTGTTTGCCGGAATGCTCCCGGCGGCACTCGCTCAATCGACCTGCGCTACCACCCTTACCGGACCGCAGGTGGGAACCTCGTTTCAACCGCTCGATACGTTGATCCAGAACGCCATGAATACCGCCAATGTACAGGGTGGCGCATTCGCCGTGACATACCAGGGCAGGCTGGTGCTGGCTCATGCCTACGGATGCGCCGACGCCGGCAAAAACCTGCCCGCGCAGCCGGACTCCCTGTTTCGCATTGCCAGCGTGAGCAAAACCTTCACCGCCATTTCCATTCTCCAGCTTTACGAGGCCGGGAAGCTCGCCTTGACCGATCCCGTCTTCACCAAGTGGCTCACCAATTTCACGCCTCTCAACGGACAGGCGATGGACCCGCAGGTGGCGCAAATCACGGTGCAGGAACTGTTGCAGCACACTGGTGGGTGGGATCGCAGCCTCACCAAGCAGTACATGGGACAGCACTACACCGAGCCGCTGGGTATCGCCAACTTCGTGGCAACGCAGGAAGGCAAGGCGCTCCCCGGAACCTGCTCCGATGTCATCAGCGCGTTTCTCAGCGTGCCGCCCGACCATGCCCCCGGCACCACCTACGCGTATTCCAACTTCGGATATTGCATTCTGGGGCGCCTGGTAGAGAAGGTTTCCGGCATGGGATACGAGCAGTACGTGCAGCAGAACATTCTCGCGCCGCTCGGCATCGGACGCCAGAAACTGGGCGCGAGTCTGATGTCGGACGCAGTCAATGGCGAGGTCACCTACTACGACACGGCGTCCGACGTGCCCAGCGTCTTTCCGTTCATCACCGGTCTGGTGCAGCCCGCGTACGGCGCGAACTATGTGGAGACGCTCGATTCCACCGGCGGGTGGGTGGCGAACACCGTGGACCTGGTCCGGTTTCTGGACGGAATCGATGGACGCCGCGGCGGTCCGCTGCTGAAGCCGTCCACCATTCAACTGATGCAAACGTACACTCCGGCGCAGAACTTCACGTCGAACGCCTATTACGGGCTGGGTTTCAATATGGCGAAGATTTCCAGTGGAATCCGGTGGTCGAAGGACGGAGCGCTGAGCGCCACGGCATCATACGTGGTGCACTCGCCCAGCGGTTTTAGCTGGGCGGTGGTTTTTAATACCAACCCGGACTGGGGCGCCAGTCCCGGAAGCGAAGATTTGGGTCCGGGCTTTATGACCTCGCTGGTGAACAGTATCGAGCAGACGTTGAATCCTGCCACCGCTCCCGCCAGCGGAGATTTGTACACGCAGTTTCCCAGCAAGCTGCTGACACCGGCGGTCTCCAGCGTGGTGCAGGGCGCCACGTTTCAGCCGGGTATCGTGCCCGGATCCTGGGTGACCATCAAAGGGCAAAATCTGGCTACGGCCACGCGCATCTGGTGGGACACGGAATTCACCCAGAACAACAATCAGACCCTGCTACCCACCGAGATCGATCACGTGCTGGTGACCATTGGAGGCCAGAACGCGCCCGTTTATTACGTTTCGCCGGCGCAACTCAACGTACAGGCGCCGGATCCGCTGCCGGCGGGCCCGGCAACGGTGCAGGTGATCCGCGACGGAACGGTCAGCGCGACCGTGCAGGCGCAGGTGCTGCCGGCGGCGCCGGGATACTTCACCTACGGGAACAACGGTACTCTCTATGTGGCAGCGGTTCATCTGAACGGCATGACCGTGGGCGACCCGTCAGCAGTTCCTGGAACCACGCCGGCCGTGCCCGGAGAAATCCTGGAAATCTTCGGAACCGGATTGGCGACTTCACCGGCAGGATCGATTTTCCCGGCGGTCGCGTTGGTTGTTGATCCGGTGATTACGATCGGAGGACAGCCGGCGACGGTCACGTATTCAGGCATCGTGGGCCCCGGCCTGTTTCAAATGAATGTCGTGGTCCCCAATGTGGCGGCGGGCAACCAGCCCATCAGCCTGACGCACAATAACGCGGCTGCTCCCTCCGGAGTCGTGCTTCCGGTTGCAATTCGGTAACCTTAAGGAAACATGCCGAGCATCAAGAAGGTCGCCGAAGTGGCCGGCGTATCGGTTGGGACGGTCTCCCACGTAATCACGGGATCGGTTCCGGTAAGTGAGCCGCTGCGCGTGAAAGTACAGGCAGCCATCCGCAAGCTGAATTATCATCCCAACCACGTCGCCCGCAGCCTGAAGACCAGTAAGACCTGGACGCTCGGGATCATCGTGCCGGATCTGACTATCTCCTTCTTCCCGCAAGTGATCAGCGGTGCGGAGGCGGCGGCGCGCGCGCGCGACTATTCGCTGATCGCGGTCAACTCCAACGACGATGGCGAGCGGCAGAAGAGCCTGCTGTCTCTCCTGCGTTCCCAGCGGGTAGAGGGAATCCTCCTGGTGGTCGCGGCGGCACCTACTCCGCTGAACCAGATCTCCCTGATGATCGACGCCGGCATTCCCATCGTGTGCCTGGACCGCATCCCCGACCGCGTCCCGGTCGACTCGGTCTCGGTGGAAGATCAGGACGCAGCCCAACTCGGCGTGCAGCACCTGATTGAAATGGGGCACCGCCGGATCGTCATCGTGACCGGACCCCTGGCGCTGAAAAACGAACGGCGCCGCGTACAAGGCTATCGCCAGGCATTGCAGGGCGCGGGCATTCCCCGTGACGAGTCACTCATCTGGCCCGGCAATCTTCGGCCGCCCGATATCGCTGCCATGTGCCGCGAGCGCCTTTCCGTCTCCCCCTTGCCGGATGCGGTGTTCTGCACCAACGGCCCGACGGCCCTCGGTGTGCTGCGCGCGTTTCGCGACCGCGGCTTGAGCACGCCGCGGGATATTGCCTTCGCCACTTTCGATGAACTTACGGTGGATGATATCTTCACCCCATCGATTACGACCATTGTGCAGCCGGCTTTCGATATCGGTTACCGCGCCGCGCAGATCCTGCTGGATCGGATCAACGGCCCCTCTAACGCGGAGTCGGTAACGCTGCGCCTGCCGGCTCACCTGGAAATTCGAGCATCCTCCGGACGGCGGTAGACTACAGGTGA
Organism: Candidatus Sulfopaludibacter sp.; assembly: GCA_031292755.1. Taxonomy (GTDB): domain Bacteria; phylum Acidobacteriota; class Terriglobia; order Bryobacterales; family Bryobacteraceae; genus Sulfopaludibacter. Next base: position 20 of record JARLGM010000264.1, on the reverse strand, counting down.
GTCCACCATGAAGTGTGTCA
>JARLGM010000026.1 GCA_031292755.1 Candidatus Sulfopaludibacter sp. | reverse complement strand
CGCGCACCCAATTACAGATAACAAGGCCTGTTTTCAGTAATATGCGAGAAAAGGCGTGACACTAGGATTCTGCGGCGCGAGGCATCGCCCTATGTGGAATCAATAAGTTGCCGCCACTTTGCGTCGCAAACTGTAGAAGATGAGCCAGGGTCAGCACGTGCTGTTCGCGCACATACACACCGAGGACGCGCGCGAAGGTGCCGTAGCTGCGCGGGTGCGGCGCGGCTTGTCCAAAGACCGGGATCTCGCCATCGGAGGCGATCATGGTGTACGGCGAACGCAGGATGCGCACCACGTCTTCTTCCCCGATGGCGTGATAGACGGCGGAGCAGCCGCCCTTCCGCTGCAACTCGATGGCGGTGTCGGCGGCGTTCTCGATGGTGGGTTCGACGCCGCGGGCACGGGTGATTTCGGCCAGATTCTTGCCGGCGAGCGTGCCATCGAAAGAACAACTGGCGATGGCAATATTTTTCGGGTCGCCGGCGCCGCGGTCGAATTTGATGTTCTGCACGATGACGGTCTTGATGCGGGCACGCTGCTCAGGAGCGCTCAGGCGCTCGACCACGGATTTCTGGCCGCCCTCCAGGGCCCATTGCGGAAAGAGCGCGGCGATGCCGGTGCTCGATGCGGTGTAGGGGTACTGGTCGATGGTCACGTCCACACCGCGGGCGCGGGCCGCTTCCACCAGTTTCAGCGATTCTACGCTGGCGCCCCAATTGCTTTTGCCGATGATCTTGTGGTGCGTGATCTGGGTGGGCAGTCCGCCCTCTTCGCCGATGCGGATGGTCTCGCGCACGCTGTCGAGCACGTGCGAGGCCTCTTCGCGCATGTGGGAGATGTGGATGCCACCCATCCGTCCTACTACCTTGGCGATTTCGATGACCTCCTCGGTAGGGGTGAAATTACCGGGCACGTAGAACAGGCCGGTGGATAGGCCGAACGCGCCGTCGCGCATGGCTTGCGCCGCGAGGTCCTTCATCTTTTGGATTTCCTCCGGGGTGGCTCTGCGATTGGCCAACCCCACGACGTTTTGGCGAATCGTTCCCTGACCGGCGAAGGTGGCGAAGTTGATGGAGATGGGCGTGTGGGCGACGCGGTCCAGGAAGGGCGCGAGCGGCAGGGGCGAGCTGCCGTCGGGGCCTTCAATGATGGTGGTGACCCCTTCCCGCAGGTAATTTTCCGCCGTGGGAACGGTGAAGATGCCGCGCCGTCCGTGCGAGTGGATATCGATGAAGCCGGGCGAGGCGACCAGGCCGCGGCCATCGATACGCACCGCCGCCGCGGCGCCGGGAAGCAGGCCCACCGCGGCGATGGTGTCGCCTTTGATCCCGATATCGGCGTAATACCAGGGACTGCCGGAACCATCGATGACGCGGGCCCCGGCGATGAGTATGTCGAAAGGGCCCTGCTGGCCGTGCAGCAGAAGGCAGGAGAGCAGGGGCAAGAGATAGCGGACCGGTCGCATCTCCAGATTCTACAATTTGCTTAGGGCCATGGTGGCGTGTAGACTACGAAAATGCACGCGAGCACTGCGTGCCTGGGAAATGCAGTTTGGCTCGAACGTGATATCTATAGCGGAAACCGCGCTCCTGCGCTTACTGCAACTGGCTGACTCGGCGCTCGCTATCGGCGGCGCGGCCCACTCTTTTGGACTCGAAACCCTGGCGGACGAAGCGGTGCTGGGGCCGCAAAACGTGGAGCCCTTCCTGAGCGCGTATTTGCAGGAGGCGGGAGTGCTGGAGGCCGTGTACGTTCGCCTGGCATGGAAGAGCGGCAATTGCCAGGCGCTCAGCGAAGAACTGAGCGCCCGGAAGGTGGCAAGGGAATCGCGGGAAGCCAGCCTGAAGTTGGGACGCCGCTTCGCCGAGTTGGTGAACGGAATGGTGGAGGAGTCACTCCTCGCGGCCAATCTGCATTACTGCATCGCTTTTGGCGCGGCGGGATCGGCCTTGGGAATCCCGCTGGACTCGGTAGTTCCGGCTTACCTGAATCAGTCGATCGCCGGGTTAGTGTCAGCCTGCCAGCGGCTGATGCCTTTAGGCCAGGCGGCGGCGAGCAGAATACTCTGGAATGTGAAGCCGGAAATTGCCCGTGCGGTTAGTGCATCCTATGCAGAGGAGGCGTCATGCTTCAGTCCGTATCTGGAACTGGCATCCATGCGGCACGGGTCGCTGGAAACGCGCCTGTTCATCAGTTAAGGCTGCGATTCGAACGCGAACGGTTCCGGGTCGAGCGGCAGGATCCTCCGTGGAAAGTGGTGCGCGCGTTCGCGCTTCCGGGATCCGGGGCATTGGTGCATCTGCACAACGTCTCGGGGGGCGTGCTGGCGGGGGATCGCCTGGCGCTGGATGTCGAGGTTGAGGCCGGCGCGGCCGCGCAAATCACTACTACGGGCGCCACTCGCCTGTACCGTCATCGCGCCGGCGCCGCGGATTCCGAGCACCACGCCAGATTCACGATCGGCGACGGAGCCCAACTGGAGTATCTGCCGGATACGGTGATTCCGTATGCGGGATCCCGCCACGTGCAGCGCACGGAGATTCACCTGGGTCGCGGGGCAACGTTGTTTTGGTGGGAAGTTCTGGCTCCCGGCAGGCTGGCCGCGGGCGAGCGTTTTGCCTTCGAGCGACTGCGCATCCAAACCGGAATTTACGCGGGACCGCGGCCGGTGCTGCGGGAGGATTTTCTTCTGGAGCCCGCGCGGAAGGACCTGTCCGCCACCGCGCGGATGCACCAATACTCGCACCTGGCGAGCCTGTGCGCCGTTCAGGAAGGAAGGCCGCCCGAGTTGTGGCGACAGCTCGAAAATCGCTGGAACGAATTCGCCCGGGAACGAACACGGCCGGAAGAAGCAGTGTGGGGGGCAAGCGCGCTGGTTTCAGACGGCATCGTGGTGCGCGGCCTCAGCATGAGCGGACGCTTTATCCACGACCCGCTGGTGCAGTTCTGGAGAACGGCCCGCGTGGCGATCACCGGAAGCGATGCCGTACCGCCGAGAAAGACTTACTAGGGAGGAGCGATGCATCTGACATTCCAGGAACAGGAGCGGCTTCTGATCTATGTCGCCGCCGATGTGGCGCGCAAGCGGCGGGCCAGAGGTTTGAAGCTGAATTATCCGGAAGCCATGGCGATACTCACGGCCGAGATCCTGGAGTGGGCCCGGGATGGAAAGACGGTAGCCGAAATCATGACTCTGGGAGCGGGCGTGCTGGCCGCCGGCGACGTGATGGAAGGGGTGTCCGGCATGATTCACGAGGTGCAGGTGGAAGCCACGTTTCCCGACGGAACCAAACTGGTAACGGTGCACGATCCCATACAATAAATCTATTCCAATGAAACCCGGCGAATACTTTCTTGAGTCCGAGCCCATCCAAGCCAACGTGGGGCGGAAGACGGCCCGAGTGGTGGTGCGGCACAGGGGCGACCGGCCCGTTCAAGTGGGCAGCCACTACCATTTTTTCGAGGTCAACGATGCGCTCGACTTCGACCGGGCAGCGGCTCGCGGCATGCACCTGAACATTCCCGCGGGAACTTCCGTGCGATTTGAGCCGGGCGAGGAGAAGGAAGCCGGACTGGTGGAATTCGCGGGCGGGAAACTAGTACTGGGCCACAAAGGCAGGGGGAGCGAATGAGTCTTTCCATTCCCAGACGAACCTATGCGGACTTGTACGGTCCCACCAAGGGCGACCGTGTCCGCCTGGCCGATACGGAATTGATCGTCGAAGTGGAGCAGGACTTCGCGGCTTACGGCGACGAGATCACGTTCGGCGGCGGTAAGGTGATTCGCGACGGGATGGGGCAGAGCGCTCGCGCCACGCGCGCGGATGGCGCGCTCGACCTGGTCATCACCAATGCCCTCATCATCGACCATTGGGGCATTGTCAAAGCGGACATTGGCATTCGCGACGGGCGCATCGTTAAGGCCGGCAAGGCGGGAAATCCGGATACCATGCAGGGAGTCGATCCGCAGCTTGTGGTGGCGGCATCGACGGAAGTGATCGCGGGCGAGAACATGATCGTGACGGCCGGTGCCATCGACAGCCACATCCATTTCATTTCTCCCCAGCAGATTTATGCGGCTCTCTCCAACGGCATCACCACAATGATCGGCGGAGGCTCCGGACCTGCTACCGGAACCGACGCCACCACCTGCACACCGGGCGCCTGGAACCTGGCGCGGATGCTGGAGGCCGCGGATGCCTGGCCTATGAACTTCGGCTTCCTCGGCAAAGGCAATGCCAGCACCGCCGAGCCGCTGGTGGAACAGGTACGCGCGGGAGCCTGCGGTCTGAAACTGCACGAGGATTGGGGCACAACTCCGGCCGCCATCGATGCGTGCCTGCGGGTGGCCGACGACCTGGACGTACAGGTGGCCATCCACACCGACACCATGAACGAGGCCGGCTTCGTGGAGGATACCATCGCCGCCATCGCCGGCCGCGCCATTCATACCTATCACACCGAAGGCGCCGGCGGCGGGCACGCTCCCGATATCATTCGCATCGCCGCACTGCCGCACGTTCTGCCGTCCTCCACCAATCCCACGCGGCCTTACACGGTGAACACCATCGCCGAACATCTGGACATGCTCATGGTGTGCCATCACCTGAATGCGCTGGTGCCGGAGGACGTGGCTTTCGCCGAGAGCCGCATCCGGCCGGAGACCATTGCGGCGGAGGACATCCTTCACGACCTGGGCGTGTTCAGCATGATCTCCAGCGATTCGCAGGCCATGGGGCGGATCGGCGAAGTGGTTACGCGCACATGGCAGACGGCGCACAAGATGAAGACGCAGCGCGGGGCACTCCCCGAGGATTCCGCGCGCAACGATAATTTCCGGGTGCGGCGGTACGTGGCCAAATACACCATAAACCCGGCGATCACTCATGGCGTGGCGCACGAGGTGGGGTCGATCGAGCCGGGCAAACTCGCGGACCTGGTGCTTTGGAAACCAGCGCTGTTCGGGGTAAAGCCGGAAATGGTGATCAAAGGAGGCTTCATCGCCTGGAGCGTTATGGGCGACGCCAATGCCTCCATTCCCACCGCGCAACCGGTGATGTACCGGCCGATGTTCGGATCGTTCGGTGGAGCCACGGCTGCGACGTCGGCGACTTTCGTTTCGCAGGTTGGGCTGGCCGCGGGCATCGGCGAAAAGTTCCGCAAGCGGGCGGTGGCGGTGAAGAAATGCCGGACGATCGGCAAGCGGGACATGATTCACAATGCAGCGACGCCAAAAATCGAAGTGGATCCGGAGACCTACGAGGTGCGGGCGGACGGGGAATTGCTGACGTGCGAACCGGCGGACGTTCTGCCGCTCGCGCAGCGATATTTTTTGTTCTGAAGGAGCGGCAATGACGAGGGCATTCCGGGTGGGAATCGCGGGTCCGGTGGGCTGCGGGAAAACGGCCCTGGTGGATCGCCTGAGCAAGCGGCTGTGGCCGGGTTTGAACCTGGGGGTGGTCACCAACGACATCTATACCAGGGAAGACGCGGAGTTCCTGATCCGGCAGGGGACGCTGCCCGCGGACCGTGTGCTGGGGGTGGAGACCGGGGGTTGCCCGCACGCCGCCATCCGCGAGGATGCGTCCATGAACCTGGAAGCGATTGCCGAACTGGAAGCCCGGCACCCGGGAATGCAACTGGTTTTCGTCGAAAGCGGAGGAGACAACCTGGCGGCGGCCTTCAGCCCCGAGTTGGTGGACGCCTTCATTTACGTGATTGACGTCGCCGGGGGAGACAAGATCCCGCGCAAAGGCGGACCGGGCATCAAGCGGAGCGGCTTGCTGGTGATCAACAAAATCGATCTGGCGCCGTACGTGGGCGCGTCGCTCGAAGTGATGGATCGGGACGCCCGGCGCATGCGGGGCGACCGGCCGTTTGTGTTCACGAACCTGATGGACGGGACAGGGCTCGACGAAGTGATTGCCTGGCTGGAAGCGCAGAGGGCAAACGGGCTCACGGCATCGGGTACACACCGCACCCAGGACCACAACACGCCTCCGCATCACCACCACCACGACGTTGAAAGATAAACAGTTCCCTATAGAATTCCTTTTGGGATTCGATCAGAAATAGCTATCGCGCAACGTCCAATCGTGCGTTGACAAGCATTACAGTTCAATGTATTATTTCTCTTCACTGCCCGAATTACTGAACCCGCCGCGTAAGTGCGGGGTCATTGCCGCGCCAATGTTTGCCGCGCTTTCTTAGTCCAGGCCCCCGGGCGCGTTGGTATCACCAACAAATCCACAAGCTCTGCTTCGTGCGCCCAAAAGAAGAGGATAAATTCATGCTAAGACGAGCTGCCGGCAACAAAGGTGTGTCCATAGCGCGGCAATGCGGGCCCGTTTTACTTTCGCTGCTTGGTTTCCTGGGTATGGCTTCGCCGTCCAAGGCGCAGATTACCCTGGGTCCGGTGACGGTCGGCGCCGGATTGCGAACCGAATTCGAGACGACGAAACCGTCCGGCGGCGATTTCAACAATCAGTTTCTGCTGGACGACGTCCGTCTTTACATCAACGGACCCATCACCGAGAACATCAAATTCATGTTCAACACGGATTATGACGGGGCCACGAACAAGATCGGTGTGTTGGACGCGGTTGCCCGCATCGAAATATCTTCGCACTTCAACATCTGGGCCGGCCGCTTTCTGCCGCCGAGCGACCGCGCGAACCTTTACGGCCCGTTCTACGCCCACCAGTGGGGTGTGTATACGGACGGCATTCAGGACGGATACCCGTTTATTTTTCAGGGCCGCGATAACGGGGTTATGTATTGGGGCCAGTTCGCCAAGAAGATCAAAGTCTCGGCGGGCGTGTTCGACGGCAGGTCCGCGACGGGTAATCCCGAAGTCCTCGGCGCCGCCCGCGTGCAGATCGACTTTTGGGACCAGGAGGACGGCTATTACCTAAACGGTACCTATTACGGCGACAAGAACCTGCTCGCGATTGGAGGCGCGACTCAGTACCAGGGCGGACACACCGCTACCACAGTCGATTTCCTGATGGAACGGAAACTGCACAACCTGGGCGTAGTCTCGATTGAAAGTGAGTATTCCGACTACAACAGGCTGGGCGGGTATGACGCCCTGTATGCCAAGAGCCAGGGGGCGTACGTACTGGGAAGCTATCTCTTTCCGAAGAAAGTCGGCGTGGGTAAGTTCGAGATCCTGGGTAAGGTCGCCAAAGCTGACTTTACGCACGGCAAGAACGCAAACTACGATCAAAAGACGAGCGAAGCTAACTTTAACTATGTCATCAAACAGTTCAACTGCCGCGTGATGTCTTTCTACAGAGACGTGAGATTCGACCGGGAGAGACAGAATTTCTGGCAGGCCGGAGTAGGTCTGCAGGTCCAGATGTAAGGCACCGTTCCCAACCTAAGTAATGAAGGAGTTCAGTAACATGATACGTAAACCAGTGTTCGTGACGGTCTCGCTGCTGATTACAGGGGTTGTATTCTCGCAATTCGCGTCGGCCCAGGACACCATCAAGGTGGGCGTGCTGCATTCGCTTTCCGGCACGATGGCGATTAGCGAAACCACGTTGAAGGACACGATTCTGATGATGATTGACGCCCAGAACAAGAAGGGCGGATTGCTGGGCAAGAAACTGCAGCCGGTGGTGGTAGACCCGGCATCCAACTGGCCGCTGTTCGCCGAAAAGGCGGCGCAGTTGCTCGAAAAGGATAAAGTCGCGGTGGTGTTCGGGTGCTGGACATCCGTTTCCAGAAAGTCAGTCCTGCCTGTTTTCGAAAAGGACGACGGATTGCTCTTTTACCCCGTGCAGTACGAAGGGGAAGAGTCCTCGAAAAATGTCATTTATACCGGCGCGGCGCCGAATCAGCAGGCCATCCCGGCGGTCGATTACCTGATGAAGGAAGTCGGCGTGAAGCGCTGGGTGCTGGAAGGGACGGATTATGTGTATCCGCGCACCACGAACAAGATCCTCGAGGCCTACCTGCACTTGAAAGGCGTGAAGCCGGAAGATATTTCGATCAACTATACGCCGTTCGGCCATTCGGACTGGCAGACCCGTGTGGCCGCGATCAAGAAATTCGGCTCGACGGGCAAAAAGACAGCGGTCGTATCGACCATCAACGGCGACGCCAACGTGCCCTTCTATAAAGAACTCGGCAACCAGAAGATTTCGGCGGAAGACATTCCCGTGGTCGCGTTCTCGGTCGGCGAGGAGGAGCTTTCGGGCCTCGACACCAGGCCGCTGGTGGGTCACCTGGCGGCCTGGAACTATTTTGAAAGCATCAACACGCCGGCCAACAAAGCGTTCATCAATCAATGGCACACTTTTATCAAGAACCCGAAACGCACCACCAACGACCCGATGGAGGCGCACTACATCGGCTTCAATCTGTGGGTGAAAGCGGTGGAAAAGGCCAAGAGTACCGACGTGGAGAAGGTGCTCGCGGCGCTGCCGGGCATGGAGACGCCGAACCTCACCGGTGGCACCGCCAAGGTTCTGCCGAATCATCACATCACCAAACCGGTGTACATCGGTGAGGTGAAGTCGGACGGCCAGTTCAACGTGGTTTGGAAATCCGCCGCCGAAGTGCCGGGCGATGCCTGGTCCGACTACCTGCCGGGTAGCAAGGACATCGAAGCGGACTGGGTGACGCTGAAGTGCGGGAACTATAATAAGGTCACCAAGAAGTGTTCCGGACAGAACTACAAGTAATGAAAGATCCCTCATGGGGCGGGCTGTGCCTGTTGGTGCTGCTCGCCCTCGGTACCCCAGTGCCTTTGCGGGCACAGTCTCCGAACGATGCGAGTTTCCTCTCGACCCTTGGCGAGTTGCGGGAAGCCACTTACTCCGACAAGGCAGCCATTGTCAGACGGCTGAGCCAGAGCGGTCACTCCAGCGTGCGCGCCGTTCTGACCGCGCTCATGGATGACCGCCTCTATTTCCGCAATAGCGATCAGAAGATTTTTATCGTCAAAGCGGCCGACGATGATCCCCTGAACTTAATCGACCCACTGTCCCTGAAGAGCGCCGGACCGGCTGCCGCGGACGGCCTGACCAAGATCGGCACCAACAATGCCTTGCGGCGCGAGGTGCGGGAAACCGTGGCGCGCTTTGCGTTGTCGAGCCCGGATGTGGCGGTGCGCCTGGATGCGGTGCGGGAAATATCGCGGTTGCTGGATGAAGCCAATGTAGCGCTGCTGCGCGAACGGCTTCGCGTGGAGACGAATTCCAGCGTCAGGAAAGAGATCGCAACCAGTTTGGCGATGGCCGAGCTGGACGGTCCCGACCCACGGGCCCGTCTGAAGGCGGTCGACACCCTGAGGCAGAGTCTCGGCCAGGATGTGCGCAACCGGCTGGCGCTACTGCTCGACAAGAATCCCGACGGCGGCTTCGTAGAAAGCGATGAGAAGGTCCGGCGGGCCGCCGCGGCAGCGGTCGCGACCATCGACGGTTGGCGCGCTTTCTATTCGGGCATCCAGACGTTGTTTTTTGGCCTCAGCCTGGGATCGGTGCTGGTGCTCATCGCCATCGGACTGGCAATTACGTTTGGCGTCATGGGCGTGATCAATATGGCTCACGGCGAACTGATGATGCTGGGCGCATACACCACCTACGGCGTGCAGGCGCTGATGCCGGGACATGTCGGGGCGTCGATTCTACTGGCGATTCCAGCGGCATTTATTGTCGCCGGGCTGACCGGCGTGGCGATGGAGCGCACCATCATTCAACACCTGTACGGAAGGCCGCTGGAAACGCTGCTCGCCACATTTGGCGTCAGCCTCATCCTGCAGCAGTCCGTCCGGTCGATCTTCACGGCGCTCAACCGGTCGGTGGTGACACCCGACTGGATGAGCGGTTCCCTGCGGCTCAACGACGCATTGGAGATTACCTACAACCATCTTTACGTCGTCATCTTCACCCTGATTGTGTTCTTTCTGATTCTGGTCATCTTCAAACGCACCCGGATCGGTCTCGAGATCCGGGCCGTCTCCCAGAATCGGGCGATGGCAAAAGCGATGGGTATCCGCACCGAGTGGGTCGATGCCATGACGTTCGGGCTGGGATCCGGCATTGCCGGCGTGGCGGGCGTCGCGCTCAGCCAGTTGACCAACGTCGGTCCCAATTTGGGACAATCGTACATCGTCGATTCATTCCTGGTGGTTGTGTTTGGAGGTGTCGGAAACCTGTGGGGTTCGCTGCTCGGCGGAATGGGCATGGGGATCGCCAACAAACTGCTGGAGCCATACGCCGGGGCGGTGCTGGCGAAGATCTTCGTTCTTGTCGCGCTGATCCTCTTCATTCAGGTCCGGCCGCGCGGGCTATTTCCGCAAGCCGGCCGCGCGGCGGAGGATAAATAGAAGTGTTACGTCCTGGGAATTGGATTGCAGCCGGCGACCGGGGCAGTGCATGGTTTCTCGGAGTGCTCGCGCTGGTAGCCGTGGCGGTGCCTATCCTTAATTTAGTACCGCCGCCGTCATCGGCATTGCATCTCTCCACATACGGGATCACTCTTATCGGCAAGTACCTGTGCTTCGGGATGCTGGCGTTGTCACTCGACCTGATTTGGGGATACTGCGGCATCCTGAGCCTCGGGCACGCCGCATTTTTTTCGCTTGGCGGTTACGCCATGGGCATGTATCTGATGCGGCAGATCGGCCCCCGGGGCGTGTACGGCGACCCGGTGCTGCCGGACTTCATGGTGTTTTTGAACTGGAAATCGCTGCCCTGGTTCTGGTACGGATTCAACCACTTCCCAATCGCACTCCTCATGATGGGGCTGGCGCCGGGCCTGCTGGGGCTTGTCTTCGGCTGGTTTGCGTTCCGCTCGCGCGTGACCGGGGTGTACTTTTCCATCATCACGCAGGCGCTCACATACGCCTTGATGCTGGCGTTCTTCCGCAACGATATGGGCTTCGGCGGCAACAACGGCTTCACGGATTTTAAGGACATTCTGGGTTTCGACCTGCATTCCGACAAGACCCGGGTGGTGCTGCTGGCAGTGACCGCGGCCGCGCTCGCGGCCAGTTATATGGCTTGCCGCCTGATTGTCGAATCGCGAGCCGGGCGGGTGCTGCGCGCGATCCGCGATGCCGAGAGCCGGACCCGTTTTCTCGGCTATCCCGTGGAATCGTTCAAGCTCTGGCTCTTTGTCTTTTCCGCGGTGATCGCCGGAATCGCCGGCGCGCTGTACGTGCCGCAGATCGGGATCATTAACCCGAGTGAGTTTGCGCCCATCAATTCCATCGAAGCAGTCATCTGGGTGGCCGTGGGAGGGCGCGGCACGCTCTACGGCGCCATTGCCGGCGCGGTGCTGGTGAACTACGCGAAAACGTATCTCACCGGCGCATTTCCGGAAGTTTGGCTCTACGCACTAGGTGCGCTGTTCGTGTTGGTAACGCTGTTCCTGCCGCGCGGCATTATCGGCCTTGTGACGGCGCCGGATAAAGACAAATGAGCGGGAAAGCCAAGCTTCGCGACAAACGGCTCTATCTCGAGGACCTCACCGTCAGCTTTGACGGCTTCAAGGCGCTCAATGACCTTTCCCTATATGTGGATCCGGGGGAGTTGCTCTGCATCATCGGCCCCAACGGCGCCGGCAAGACGACCATGATGGACGTGGTCACCGGCAAGACACGGCCGGATTCGGGAACGGCGTGGTTTGGCCAGGACATCGATCTGCTGCGCTTGAGCGAAGCGGAAATCGTGGGCGCGGGAATCGGACGGAAGTTTCAGAAACCGACGGTGTTCGAGCAGTTGACGGTGTTCGAGAACCTCGAACTGGCGCTGGCCGGCAGCCGCTCTTTCCTGAAAGCGCTGCGTGCCCGTATCTCGCCGGCGCAACAAGGAAGAATCGACGAGATCCTGGAGATCGTCGGCCTCTCGAAGGAACGCGGACTGCCGGCCCGGGTCCTCTCCCACGGGCAGAAGCAGTGGCTCGAGATCGGCATGCTATTGATGCAAGACCCGGAGCTGCTCCTGGTGGACGAGCCGGTTGCGGGCATGACGCCGCAGGAGATCGAGCGCACGGCGGAGCTCCTGCTCTCGCTCGAGGGCGAGCACTCGATCGTGGTTGTGGAGCACGACATGCACTTCGTTCGCTCGATTGCGCGGCGCGTGACGGTGCTGCACGAAGGTCAGGTGATTGCGGAGGGCGACATGGACAAAGTGCAGAAGGATCCTCGCGTGATAGAAGTTTACTTGGGAGTGTAAGCGTGCTGGCAGTCAGGGCCCTCAACCAGTTCTACGGCGGCAGCCATACCTTATGGGACGTGGATCTTTCCGTGCCCGCCGGTTCGCGCATGTGCCTGATGGGCCGCAACGGCATGGGCAAGACGACGCTCCTCAAATGCATCATGGGGCTGCTGCGGACCAGCTCCGGCGGTATCACATTCGATGGAACCGAATTGTTGAACTGCCCGGCCGAGCACCGGGCCAGGCTGGGCATCGGTTACGTGCCGCAGGGGCGTGAGATTTTTTCGCATCTGAGCGTGGAGGAAAACCTGCGAGTCGGGCTGGGCGTGCGCAAGAACCGCACTCGCGCGATTCCCAGCCGCATCTTCGACCTGTTTCCGGTGCTCCGGCAGATGCTCAACAGGCGCGGCGGAGACCTTTCCGGCGGGCAGCAGCAGCAGCTTGCCATCGGCCGCGCGCTCGTGCTCGAACCGAAGCTGCTGATTCTGGACGAGCCCACCGAAGGGATTCAGCCGAATATCGTGCATGAAATCGGCGACATCCTGATAAGGCTGAATCGGGAAGAAGGGCTGACGATGCTGCTGGTGGAGCAGAAGCTGCCATTCGCCCGCCGCGTGGCCAGCGAGTTCTGCATTCTCGACAAGGGGCGCCGCGTCGCTGCCGGCGCCATCGGCGAACTGACCGACGAAGTGGTACGCATGCATCTAAGCGTGTGAGCCCCGAGCGGCGGCGCTCCCTGAAAGCGCGCTAGCATACACACATGGATCGCCGGGAATTTCTGATTTTGCCGGGAGCGCTGGCGGCGGGTTCGCTGCTGGACGCCGCTCCTGTAACACCATGGCACCAGAAGGTGCATCGCGTGGGCCAGACCAACATGACCGAGCGCGATATGGTGGACCTGAATATCGAGCAGTGGGCCGACTACTGGGCTTCGGCCAAAGTCGATGCCTTGCTGGTGAGCGTCACCGGCATTCTGGCCTACTACCCCACCAAGGTGCCGTTCCACCGGCGCGGACAGTTCCTGGGCGATCGCGATTTCTTCGGCGAATGCTGCACCGCGGCCAAGAAGCGCGGCATCCGCGTGATTGCGCGCATGAGTCCCGACCTGAACTGGGAGGACGCGGTGCAGGCGCACCCGGAATGGTTCGAGAAGGACGCGCAGGGCAACGCGGTGCGGCACAACGAAGACCACCGCCTGTTCCGCACCTGCATGTTCTCCACGTACTACACCGAGTTCATGACGGCGATCATGCGCGAGATCAATCAACGGTATGACGTGGACGGCCACTACACCAATGCCTGGCCTCCGCTGGGGCGTCCGCCGGCCTGCTACTGCGAGCAATGCAAGCGGCTGGCGCGGCCGGGCACCATCGAGTATTGGGAGCAGTTCAACCAGCGTGTGCTGTATCTCTGGAAGCTATACGACGGCATTGCCAAAGAGAAGAAGCCGGACAGCCTGTTCTACGGCAACCTGGGCGGCAACGTGCGCGCCACGCCGGATTTGAAGCAACTGGCCGAGGTGTGCCAGTGGTTCAATTGCGACAACCAGGGACGCGGCGGGGACGATACGCCCATCTGGGGCTGCTCGCAACAGGGCCGCGTTTGCTACTCGGTGATGAAGGGCCGCACCACCACCAACGTCACGGGCGGATGGAGCACGGGCGGCGTGCGCTGGCGCAATGCGGCGAAATCTCCCGCCGAAGAAACCATGTGGTTCGACGAGACGGTGGCCAGCGGGATGGTGATCTGGTATTCGTTTATCGGCGCGCAAACCGGCATGGGCGAGGACCACCGCTGGGAGGCTCCGGCGCGCGAGTACTTTAACTGGCTGGCGAAGCACGACCGGCATTTCAACAACAAGCGCACCATCGCCAACCTGGGCGTGGTCTACGGACAGCGGACGCACCTGTTCTACCGGCCGCCCGGGAATTTCAGCGCGCAGCAGTATGTGGACGGGCTGTACTACGCCCTGCTGGAAGGCCGCTTCCTGTTCGACTTCGTGCACGAGGAGGACCTGGGGGCGGAGAATCTGAAAAAATACACGGCACTGATTCTGCCGAATACGGCGTTGCTGAGTGACGAACAATGCCGCCAGTTGAAGGCCTACGTGGATGGCGGCGGCTCGCTGCTTGCCACGTTCGAGACGGGCATGTACGACGAGCGTAACAAGAAGCGCACCGAGTCCGGCCTGGCGGACGTGTTCGGCATTCAAAGAGCCGGCGAGATTCGGGGCACGCTGGGCAATGCATTTTACGCGCGCATCGAACGGCAGCACGAAATCCTCAAGGGCTTCACCGACACCAACTGGATTCCGGGCGCGGAGTATCGCCTGCCGGTGAAGGCTGTGGACGCGCCGGTTCTGACGGTGGTGCCGGGATACGTTTCGTACCCGCCGGAGCTATCGTATCCCCCCACGCCGCACACCACCGAGCCGGCCGTGGTGATTCGCGAGAAAGGGCGCAGCCGCCTGGTGTATTTTCCCGGCGACGTGGATCGCACCTTGTGGCACAGCGGCCATACGGACATCAGCCGGCTGCTTCAGAATTCGGTGCGGTGGGTGCTGCACGGCGAATCGCCGGTGACCATCGAAGGCAGCGGAGTCGTGGAGGCCTTCGTGTGGGAGACGGAGCCGGGGTTCGCAATCCATGTGCTGAACTATACCAATCCCAATATGCATCGCGGCTGGATCCGGGAGTATTACCCGATCGGCGAGCAGAAGGTGAAGATGAAACTGCCGCCCGGCCGCCGCGTGACTCGCGTGGAATTGCTGCGCAGCGAGAGGGCCGTGCCATTCCGCGTGACCGGCGGCGAACTGGAGTTCACGATTCCGCGCGTGGTGGATTACGAAGTGGCAGCGGTGGAATAGCGCGGTCAGTCGTATCTCAACGCAGTCATCGGGTCAGTGCCGGCAGACCGGCGTCGAACTCGCCGTCGAGCTAAGGCGGATTGCTTCCCTTCCCTGTTTCCCCTTCGGCGGGCTTCGCGGCTTTCTTCGGGCTCTTCAAGACTGCGCCCAGGACGACGGCCGCCGGCACCGCCGCGAGCAACGCGTACTTGATCTTCGTCTTGCGCGGCTTGGGAATATCCGGCGGCACGACCCCGGCATCATGCGAGTGGTCGATGGCCTTCCCGATGCGCATTTCGTTCAAGTCGTACTCGAACTGCTTGCCGCAATCCAGGCAGACGATGTAGCTCTGGCTGTGCGGCTGTCCCGCCTTGGTGACCGGCGCCACAGGGCGGGTAAGGCGCCGGTGGGAACAACGGAATAGCAGGTTTAGCAGCGTGTCGATCATAAACACTCCGGCGTGGGCTGGGCCCTGAATCTATTCTCGCAACACGGTCAGTTCTTCGCCAGCCGGTTCTCGATCTGATGGGCCTGGGCATTCAGCTCGTTCAGGCGGCGCAGGTCGTCTTCCGCCTGCGAGGTAGCATTCTGGATGCGGCTCAGGGCAACGTCGCTGAACGGGGCCGACCCGGAGGCGCGGCTGGAATCGATCACGCCCGTCATGGCCCGAAACTGCTCCACAATGTCGCGAGAGTGGCGAAGGATAGAGTTCAGGTAGCCATCGCGGCGGCGATCCAGATCCTGCAAAGCGCTCATCGTTTTGCGCACTTCGGCGATGCGGGCCGAGAGAGCGCCGTCTTCGTTTTTGATCTTGGCGTTCTCGGCCTCGAGGCTCGCGGCCCGTTCGCGAGAAGCCTTGGCCCCTTCCGCCTCGGCGCGGGCTGTGTCCAGTTGTCCGCGGAGCGCTTCCAACCGATTCCGCAAGTCCTGCTCGTGCTGTTGAAACGTCGCGGCGGCGGCCGCCACGGCGGTCTGCTTCTCCCGCTCGAAACCGTCGATCTGCCCCTGAAGGCGTTCGATACTGGCCCGCGCTCCGTCCAATTCGCTTTGCAGTCGCCCGGCGACGGCTTCGCCGCCGGAGCCTTCGGTCTTTTCCGGAGTGCCAGGGCACGCCCGCGCCGCGGCCGGAGCGCCTTCCGGCATCGCCGGGGACGCCGAGTCCGGTGTGGGTTGCTGCCGGAGCGGCGCACGGAGCTGTTCGATGGCACGTAAGTCGCGGGAGTGCTGCTGTTGATACGCGTTGAGACGCGCCGACTGCCGGACAATCACGATTCCCGCCGCGGCAACGATCGCGCTAAATACCAGAACGAGTCCGGTTCGGATGTGCCCGGTCCCCATTTTTCTGCCTCTCTTTCGATTCCACGCGACTGCGCCACGATAACCGCAGCGCCTCGTCGCCCGAGCGCGCACTCAAGCGAACCTGGGCCAGCCCGTGGACTTTCGGAGGAACCCGCAAAGTCAGGCGCCATTCGCTCGACATGCGCGCAAATGTGGCGGAGATCGCTTCCGGAATCTCGGCCACCGACCGGCACAACTCCGTCCTTCCGCCGGTGGCCTCCGCCAGCGTCTGCAATCCGTTCTGGTAAGCCCGGTTCAGGCGATCGGTCCGGTTGTGGAGGTGAATGACAAACAGGGGCGCCTGCAGGGCTGCCGTGGCGTCCAGCAGTTTCGAAATTTTTTCTTCAATCAGAGCTTCGGGGAAGCGCCGGCTGAGATCGTGCGGATCGCTCTGGTTGATCACCGGGTTGGTGTAATCCTCGCGGTACCGGTATATGTTGCCGTCGGTAACGTAGAGGACCGATACGCGGACAGGCGATTTTTGGACTAGCGCGTCGGCCAGGGTGAGCGCCGGCTGCACGGTTTCGAGCAAACCGGGATTGCCGCTGTTCGGAAGATCCCGGATGCCCGCGATTGCCTTACCCCGGTCTGCCGCGGGATCGGCGAGCACATGCAGGCCGTCCTGCGCCCGCAGCAGGCCCACCCAGGCGTTGCGCGGCAGTTTGGAAATTTCCGATATCAGCGCCTCGCGCGCCGGATCCACCAGCGAAGGATCGCCGGTCACGTCCATCACGACAAGGATCATCTGGTCGCTCGCCGGTCCCAGTTGCGCACTGACCTCGGCCGGCTTGCCGTTGAGCGTGGCCTCAAACTTCGAGGTCGCGCCCAGGGTGCCCGTCTCTATCCATGCGGGGATGGAGAGCCGCACGGGCTGAGCGTGCGCCACCGGTAGGGCCAGGAGCGAGCAGGCAATGCCAAAGAGGGTGGGGCGGCGCATCGTCAGAAGCTCACTTTCAATCCCAATTGGACCACCCGCCCGCCGTGCGAGCCGATGATCCGGCCCGCATTCACATTGGGGGCCGCGGCCGGTCCGATGCCGGTGTCCGGATAGTTCCAGTTGGCATGGTTGAGAAAGTCGAAGGCGGAGGCGCTCAGTTCGATGGAGCGCTCACCCAGGGGCAGGCGCTTGTTCACGCTGAGATCCAGCGAACTGTAGCTGGGCCCAAGCAGGTTCGGCTCGGTTGGCGGACCGTTCCCCACGGTGAAATCGGCCGGCTGGCTGAAGGCCGCCGGGTTGAACCAGAGAGAGGGTCCGGGCGTGGGAACATGCGGGTCGACGCCGGGAACCACGTTGACGTTGAGTGTGGCCAGCACATTGCCGGTGTTGTTGAATTCCGGATGCATGGCCAGTGGCCGGCCGCCGTCCCAGTACGCCGTCCCGGTGATGGACCAGCCGCTCACCAGCGGCCCTCGCCAGCCGGAAAAGTGCAGCAGGGGTTTGCCGGAGCCGAAGGGCAGCTCGTAAATGTAACTGACCTGCAAGGTCTGCGGCGGATTCGACGCGGTGAGAGCCCGGTCGTTTTGCAGGTGGAAGAAGTCCTGATTGCCGTAGGGCGCCGAGTAGTCGTCGATCTGTTTGGAGAACGTGTAGGTGGCGGTGAAAGTGAGTCCGAAAGAGGCGCGCTTTTCCAGCCCCAGGAAACCGGCATCGCGCTGGTAGCGCCCCGCCGGGTAGAGACCGTACAAATTGAAGCTGGTGAATTGCGGGAATGGCTGGAGCGTGGTGTGGAAGGCCTGGTTGTACAGCATGTCGCCATAGCTCAGGGCATCCGGGCTGACGGCGTTCGGATTGGCGGAACTGTTGCCCACCAGGAGGTCGCGCCCTCCGCTATAACTGGCGCCCGCGGATACGATCACCGAGAGTGGAATCTCGCGTTCGATGGAGAGCGATGCCGATTGGTAGACTGGCTCGCGGCCGGTCAGGTCCATGTAGTCGGCCGCCGCGTTGTCGATGGCGGAGGGGCTCAGGTCGGGCAGCGGCGTGGTCAACGGCGGAATTCCGGAGGCAAGATCGAGCGCCGGGCTCAACTGGGTATTGGCCGAAATGAACGTCTGGCGGGCGTTGAATCCCTGGGTGGCCCACTGTCCGTTATAGGTGGGGATGCGCCCGTGCGACCGGCTGAAGCCGGCCCGCACCACCGTGTTGGCGTTCCCGAACGGATTCCAGGCGAGGCTCACGCTGGGGTCTATGTCAAAATTTGCGGGCCGCAGACCGCGCGGAATTCCGTTGAGGCCGGCAAATACCAGAGCGCCGGGCAGTCCCACCGAGGGATCGGCCACTGCGGGGTCAACGGTGCTCTGGCGGTTGTACTTTTCGACGCGCGGCATGTGGAGGCCGAGGTTGAGCCCGATGCTCACGGTCAGGTTCTTCGCCACCTGCCAGTTGTCGCTGCCGGAGAGGTTGCCGTACGGATCGCGGAAATAGGAAGGGCTGACGGTGATGGTGCGTTCCGCATACTGCGGCAGTCCCAGCAGGAAACTGGCAAACGGCGCGCCCGTATCGATGATCCCTGGCAGGCTGGTGAGCCCGGCGGCAAACTGAAAATCGCCGGAAGGATAGGCCGGGTTGAACGAGTTCACCTGGTGCGCGTCCGCCTGCAACGCAAGGCGCAGCGCGTGTTTTCCGCGGCGGGTGGAGCCGCTGGCATCCATCTCATAAGTATTGCGGGCGTTGCGTGTTTGCGGATAGGGAGTTCCCATGGCCAGATAGTTGCCTAACTCGTAATAGGGGAAAGCGGCCTGGGATGCGTCGCCGGCGATGGTGCTGCTCGAGGTGGCGATGAGACTGGCGGTGTACACGGTCTTGGCGGTAGCCGTGAAGACGTAATCCAGTTCTGAACGGCGCGTGGAGAAGTTCTGGTCCGGCGGGGTCGGGCTGGCCAGATTGGGAAAGTATTTGGCGGAACCCAGAAAGCCGTTGGAGATCGAAGTACTCGACGTGAGCCGGTGGCGTTCGTGAAAGGGATGGTCGATTTTGACGATGAACCCGTCTGCCGTATCGGTCTGCGGCGAGTTCACGAAATAGTTGTTTTGAAAAAAGGGGCCGATATCCGTGTTCGGCAGCGGATACAGCTTGAGCGCTTCCTGAATATTGGGCGCGAGGCGGCTCTCCGGGATGCGGTTGCCGGGGAACGGCGAGCGCAGGTACTGAAGATTGCCTGTCGAGACGGGCTGGCCCGGGTCGTAGGCGGCGTTGGGCGCCGTGGTGCCCGGATCGTACACGGGCAGGGACAAGCCGGCCTGATCCACGGTTTGCGAGAAATCTCCGGTACGTTCGGGAGCGGTGGGGATGGTGTGCAGCGAGGCACGGGAGATGCGCTCGCGGACGCCTTCATAGGAGACCATCAGGAAGGTGTTGTTCGGATCGGTGATGAGGTGCGGGATCAGGACCGGGCCGGCAACATTGAAGCCGAATTGATTGCGGCGGAGGATGGATTTATCCCCGCCATTCTGGGTGACCTCGTGCGGTACGGCATCCAGGATATCGTTGCGGAAATTCTCGTAGACGCGCCCATGCCACGGCATTTTCGGTCCGCTCTTCTGGGCCGTAGCCGCACTCTCGGGACGCATTCCTTGGTCGCGGGTAAGGACTTTGAACTCCTCGGCGGCGCGCGTCAGCGGGTCGGGCGGGCGCGACTGTGTGTCGGCACCGCTCGCGGCAATGCACAAGACGGCCCCAATTGTCGCATGAAAGGCTCGATGCAAGGTACTTCCTTAATGATACCAGAGGGTACGCGGGGGACCGGAGCCGGCCTTCACTCGTACCTCCGCGACGAAATCGGCGCTCTGGCTCCTTCCGCAGGAGACTAATTCTGGCCGCGCGCCGGCGGTGGCGGCGGTTCCGGCGGGACGAAGCGGAAATGCAGAATCACTTCTCCGGGAACGTGCTGCCCGCCCTGGACGGCGGGCCTGAAATCCCACCGGCGCGACGCATACACCGCCGCGGTAGAAAGCCTGGGATGATGCTTCGCGTTGGACATCAGTTCGGCATACTCCACCTTGCCTGCCTCGTCGACATAGACCCGGACGTCCACGTCAACGGTATTGGTGAGTTCGGCGCGCTCTTCGCTGGAGAGCTTGGGATCGACCCTCCGAACAGGCTCGGGAGGCGCCAGCGGCGGGGCGGGCTTGTGCAGGCGGCGCAGCAGGGGAATGTGACCGACCACTTGACCGATACGCGATCCTTTCACCGGTTCCGCGTCCACCAGGATACCGGGTTCCGGTTCCCGGGGTATGTTCCGCACGGGAGCGGGCACCGGGGCGGGAGCGGGAGCGGCAGGACGGGCGGGGGGCGGAGCATCGGCGGGGGCGGGAGTCGGCTCCGGCACCGCCTTGGGAGGAGTGGAGGGGGGCGACGGGCGAGGTGCTTCCTCCGCGTTCCTCTCCGCCCCTGCCTTCCGCACCGGGCGCGCCGGTTTGGGTCTTTCCGCCGGAACCGGCGCCTCCGGTGGGGCGAACGGACTGGGTAGCGGCTCCGGGTCCGCGGGATAGCTAGGCACGGGACGCGTGGCAGCCACCGGCTGAGGCATGGCGGAGACCGGCTGGATGAAGTGCGGCGGCTGGAAATGCTGGAAGAGGGCCGCTCCGGCCACTACTCCCGACACCAGGGCCAGCACCTCCAGCGCCCGCTGTTGTGTTCGGGTGATCGGCCATTTCCGCGCGTCCGGCGGCTTGGCGGCGCGAAACGTGAACTGGTGCACCAGGGAGAACTCATCACCCTCGATAATGAAAAAGGCAGCGCGTTCCAGGCGCGGGTGGAGCAGCAGAAAGAGCGCGTCCGGCCTGGTAAAGTACTGGCCGAATAATAATGCTTCATCTGACTGAATTTGCGGGAATTCCCGACCGGCTTGCGCGCGGTACATTCCTACGGCGTCGTTTTGACGGGCGAGGGCTTCGTCCAGGTGCTCCAACTCGGCCGGTTCGAAGTTCTCGATAGAGATGATGGGGCGGCCGTCCTCCAATACCGACCGGCCGAGCAACAACCCGGCCGAACCGCCAGCCGGACCGGGTAACGCCAGCCTGCCGAGTACGCTGAGCGAGAGGCGGATGGTGACAGGCCTGCTTGGATCGCTCCACACGTAATTCGGCATGACCGCTGTGATAGCACGCGGTGCTCCAGTGTACCTTAGTATGCACCTACCAGCGGCAACAGCACCCGATCCAACTCAGCATCCGTCCACTCGGAGACGGTCACACCGCGGTGCAGGCTCCACCGCTCGGTATGGGATACTGTCTCTCCCTGCCGCAGCCGGGTAAGCGGACCTAAGGTCTCGAGTTCCAGAAAACCCGCATTTGTAAAGGTCTCGAAGGAACAACCGCAATCGGGATAGCGCGCCGGCGATCCTTCGGCAGTCACACGCTTGACGAAAAGTTCGCCGTTCAGCAGGTACGCGCCCCAGGTGTCGCTATGGAAGCTGCCGAGCTTCTGCGGGACAGAGTTGTGCGGATCTTGCAGCAGCACCAGGTATTTTTGTAATAGTCGCCAGCGCGGATCGGCCAGGTTGGTGAAAGCCCACATCACCAGGGGATTTGTGGGCGCGAGCATTTCCGGGTGCGTGCCGCGCGGCGGGAACCCATGGATACCGGCCCCGCCCTGAGCCATCATGGTAAGAGCCCAAGGCGCAATTTCACAATCACTTGCAGTGACATTTCGAATCTTATGGATTATCTCAACTTCGGTGCCTTGCGGGGCCATTTTGAGGACGATCTGCTTCTCCAGGCCGGTGAGCGGCTCCACCGGAGCGGTCGCCTCCAGCACACCTTCCGCTATGGCGATGTGGACGGGATGGTTGTCCGGCGCGTAACTTTTGACCGGGTCCTCCGGCGCCATCCAGATGCGATGACCGCCCCGCGGTTGCCAATCCGGTTCGCCGGATTGGCCGAGCTGGCCGGCAAATTCCTTGAACAGGTTCTGGCCACCCACGAAGCCATACCGGATCACACGCGGCCCCACATCTCCGGTGATCACGGCTTCCACGGTACCGTTGGAAATGCCGTAGCTGTTGGGCCATCCGTGAAAATTTGTCTTTTCGATGAGCACCTTCATGTTGTTATTGAGTTGCCGCTCCGATCAGTATGAGCCCGCTGGTATAACCCACCAGCATGAGCACGATGAATTTGTTTGTCCCGGCGGGTGCCGCTTTGAATTCACGCCAGATGAACAGACCCCATAGGGCCGCCACCAGGGTGGCGCCCTGACCCAGCGCGTAGGAGATGGCCGGACCCGCGATACTGGACGCGATGACGTTAAAGCAAAGGGCGAGCATCCAGATGCAACCGCCTAGAATTCCAATGCCATGCAGCCGGGCGCTGCCGGCAAAGTATTGCGCGTAAGTGACGTGCCCGGCACGCATGAAGAACGTGTTCCAGACGAAATTGCTGCCCAAAACTCCCACTCCGAAAAACACCAGCGCGACGTAGGGCGTTAGACCGCCACGGTCCGTTGAAATCGAGTGCATAAGCTGGGGATAAAAGAAGCCCATCACACATCCGGCGATGGCGGAGAAGATGACGCCGCGCAGGGGATTTTTTCCGGTGCTGTGCGGCAGTTTGCTATGGGAGATGGCCGACATCACCATGGCCAGCACGATCAGCCCCACACCGGCGAAGAGCAGGAGCGGATCGCCCTTGGGCTTTTCGATGAAGCTTTCCACGGTTCCGATGACCAGGGCAAGCCCGACTCCTACTGGAAAGGCCACGGACATGCCTGCGGCGTCGATTCCCACCACGAGCAGGATGTTCGCAAGGTTGAAAATGGCGCCGCTGATCAGCGCCGGAAGAATGAAGCCGAAGTCCGCGGCGCCGAGATTCGTCCACGCCGGCATTCCCTCGCTGCCCATGCTACCCAGGGTGGCGGCGAAGAGAACGCCGAAGAGCAGCACGCCAATGGCGTAGTCCCAATAGAATAGCTCGAAGGGCCATTTCTGGTTGCCCGCCAGCTTCTGGGCGTTGGCCCAGGAGCCCCAACCGAGCATGGTGATCACGCAGAACGTGATGGCGATGGGCAGGCTGTGGACGATGAACATAAGGACCTATCAGAATAGTGCACCGCATACTCCGAGACAAGCCGCCGATATCGTATGCTCTACTTTATGAAGCTTCCCCGATTCGCCACTCTCGCCGTATGTTGCGCCCTTTGCGCCACGGAGCCGAACGAGGCCACCAAACGCTGGTGGTCGCACGTGGTGGCCCTGGCCAACGACGGCATGGAGGGCCGCGACACCGGCAGCGCGGCGTATCGGCGCGCCGCCAGCTACGTGGTGACGGAATTCGAAAAAGCCGGGCTGAAACCGGCCGGAGAACACGGCTACTACCAGACGGTGCCGCTGCACGTGGTCCGCTTGCGGACGGATCGATCGAGCGTGGAACTGGTGCGGCAGACCGGGCCGGTGAAACTGGAGTGGCTGCGGCAGATCAGCACGACTGCCCGTACGGGCCTGCCGGAAACGCTGGAAGCCCCGCTGATTTTCGCGGGGTCCGACGAGGGCGCGGATCCGGCCGCATTGCGTAATCAAGTAGTGGTTCAACTTCCGCGCGCGGGTCGCGGCGGACGGGGAAGCAGTCCGGGGCTCGCAGGAGTCGCGGCTACTATTACGCTCGATTCCACCGGTGGTCCGGAGCCTCCGCGATGGCCCGTGGCATACTCGGTAGCGATGACCCTGCGGGATGCCCAACCGGCGCAGAAACAGGCGGCTGGAGCAGCCGGCCTGAACTTCCGCTTCAATCCGCAATTCGCCGATTTATTGTTTCAGGGGTCCGGCCATACCTATAAAGAACTGCTGGACCTGCAGACAGCCGGCAAGCCGCTGCCGCGGTTTGCGATTCCCGCGACCTTCAAGGCCTCCTTGAAGGTGGAAAGCGCCGACCTGGAGTCGGACAATATTCTGGCCGTGCTACCGGGAACCGACCCGGTGCTGTCCAAGGAGTACGTGGTGGTGTCCGCGCATCTGGATGGGTACGGTTTCGGCGAGCCGTGGAATGGCGACCGGATCTATAACGGCGCGTTCGACGATGCCGCCTATGTGGCCACGCTGATCGATATGGCGCAGCGGTTGCACGAATCCGGAACGAAGCTCAAGCGGTCTCTCCTGTTTTGCGTCGTAACCGGTGAGGAAAAAGGGCTGTACGGCTCCAAATATTTCACGGCGCATCCCACCGTTCCCAAGGAGCAGATGGTGGCGGACATCAACCTGGATCAATTGCGGCCTATCTTCCCGCTGAAGACGCTCACCATGCTGGCCATCGACGAATCGACTCTGGGCGATACCGTGAAGCAGGTGGCCGCGCCCATGGGGATCCGCATTCAGCCGGACCCGGAACCGGAGCGGGGACTGCTGCGCCGCAGCGATCACTACAGCTTCATGCAGATCGGCGTGCCGTCTACGGGATTCATCTTCGGCTACGAACCCGGCTCGCCCGATGAGGCCGTCTATCGGCGGTGGTATGCCGAGCGGTATCACAGTCCCGCCGACGACATCCGGCAGCCGTGGGTTCCGGAAGCCGCCGCCAGATTCAACGACTTCTTTAATAACCTGGTGGCAACCCTTGCGAACGCGAATGAAAAGCCGCACTGGAAGGCGGGCAGCAGTTTTGCAAAGTAAAGGATGATATGACCTGGCGTCCCAATCGAAATCAATGGCTGGCTTTCTGGCCGGCCGCCATTTTTGCGGTGCTGAGCCTGATTTCCGGCGCCTGGGTGACCGCCCTGCTGCTCTGCGCGGTGGCGGGAGTCCTGATCTGGCAATTGGATTCGCGCGGCAAGCGGCCCGAAAACATGGTCATCCGTAGCGTGCGCTGCGGCGATTGCGGCGCGATTGGAGAGCCGCACTGGGCACGCTGCCCCAAATGCGGCGCCACCAACTGGAAAACGGAAAGCTGACCGCCACCCTAGTCCAGGATGGGGAAGGCTTCCTCGCGCTCGGCGATTTCCTTGTCGAGGAAGCGCGGATCCAGCAGTCGCGCCGTATCCACGTTGCCCATAGCGGAAAGCATGGTCTCCTTCAGGTGCGGGTGCTCCTGCTCCAGGGCGCCGAACAGATCGCGCAGGGCGCGCCGCACCGTGCCGGTCCGCTGCGAGCAACCGCACGGCACCACCGGAATGCCCATTTGCGCGGCATAGGCCGTGGTGATGTCTTCGGTGACGAAAACCAGCGGGCGGATCAGGCGATACTCCCGCGCACGCGACCAGGTGACCGGCGGCAGCGCGCTCAGTTTGCCGGTGAACATGGTGTTGCGCAGCAGGGCTTCGCAAAAATCGTCCGCGGTGTGGCCGAAGGCGATCACGTTAACGCCCAGGTTGTGCGCGATTTCGTAGACCGCGCGACGGCGGAAGCGGCTGCACAAATCGCAGCCGTGATCGGGCTGATCTTCCAGCAGTTTGAGCGACGGCGAATCGCGGAAGTAGGTCCACGGAATGCCGCGGGATTGCAGCCATTCGCCGGTAGGCTCAAACGGCCGTAGAAACTTGCCCTGCTCCACGGTGAAGGCGCACACCGAGAAATCGATGGGCGCGCGCTTCTGCAACAGCAGCAGCGCCTCCAGAAGGGTTGCCGAATCCTTCCCGCCGGAAAGCGCCACGGCCACGCGGTCCCCATCGCGAATCATTTTGAAGCGATGGATGGCCTCCCCCACCTTGTGCAGCAATACCTTTTCCAGTTCCACTGTAACCAGTATAGACGCCGCCGGCGCGCCGTCATTTCTCTGTGAGCTTGTGGCTGTCGGCGGCGCGCAGGGTCAGACCGTAAATCCGCTTCAGCTCGGCGATCTGTCCCAGGGTCTGTTTGGAGAAGGGCGCCTTGCCTTCGAAAGCGTGCAGCACGATGCCTTCCAGCAGGTCGCCCAGGGAGAGATCCTTCAGTTCGGCCAAACCCTTCAACACCTTCAACAACCGTTTTTCCATGCGTACGCCGGTCTGTACGCGTTCGACTTGAATCATGGTAGATAGATACCCAGGTACTATGGTACCTCAGGGCGACAGACGCCCTTACGAGGCCGCCTTGTGATGCTGGGGCGCCACTGCCGATCCGCGGACCACCAGGCTGGTTCCGATGCGGTACTCGCTTCCGCCGACGGCGGGATCGCCCAACATGGCCCACAGAGCCTGAAAGGCGACCTTGCCGATTTCCGTGCGCGGCAGGGCTACGCTGGTCAGCGCGGGCTGCGTATACTCGGCGATCAGGATGTCGTCGAAGCCCACCACCGAAAGATCCTCGGGCACGCGCACACTGCCGTCGTAAGCGCAATGCAGCACTCCGATGGCGGTCAGGTCGTTGGCCGCCAGGATCGCCGTGGGCGTCTGGCTCTTTAGCATTTTGGCGCAGGCAAAATAGCCGCCCTTTACCGTGAAATCGGATTCGAAGGTGCGGCCAGGGTCGATGCCCAACTGCACCGCGGTCTCCACGAATGCCTTCTTGCGGCGCTGCGCGGAGTGCAGTGCGGAGGGCCCTCCAATATAGGCGATGTGCTCGTGGCCCAGATTCCGCAGATACTCCAGCGCTTCGGCAATGCCGTGTTCGTAATCCAGCAGAATGTTGCTGATGTGCCGGTCGACGCGACCCAGGTCGAGGTAGACGGCGGCGATCTGCTGCTCGGCCAGCATATCGATCACGCCTGGATCGATCTGCGACGTGAGGATGGCCATGGCCGGAACCTGCAACCCAATTAAGCGCTTTACCGAATTCAACGTGCGTTGCGAATCGTAATTGGTGTTAAATACCAGCGCGTCCATGTTATGGACCAGGGCCTGATCCTGAAATGCGGCTGTAATTTCGGGGAAAAACGGGTTACGGATGTCGGAGATCACCAGCCCCATCAGGGTGCTACGGCCACTGGCCAGGTTGCGCGCCGCCTGATTCTGCGAATAGCCCAACTCCTGAATCGCCGCAAGCACCCTCTGGCGCGTCTGGGGACGCGTGTTGCGGGTGCCGTTCAGGACATGCGAAACCGTTGCAATGGATACCCCAGCCTTCGATGCGACATCTTTAATATTCGTCGCCAGATATGCCCCTCCGGAACCGGGTTTTTCTATCATAGTGCCCGGAACCGCCAATGTAAACTCCCTTTCGCCGAGCCCGTCCCAAGTGGGAAGTAAATGAAAAACGCTTATATTTTGCCGTTTCTACCAGGCGAACTTCGCCGAGAACTGGGCGATCCGGGGATTGCCGATGGTCTGGGTGATACTGCCAAAGCTGCCGTCGCTCATGGCGCCGTCGGGATTCGCGAAATGCGCGGTGTTGGCGAGATTGAAGGCGTCGGCGCGGATTTCGAGCGAGACCAGTTCCCGCCAGCGAACGGTGCGGGAAAGAGAGAAATCCAGGTTCTGCATGCCCGGTCCCCGGACGATGTTTCGGCCGGCATTCCCGGAATTCTGCGCCGCATTTTTGGTGAAGGGCGTGATATCGAAAGCTGCCGTATCGAAGTAGCGGATCAGGGTGCGCTGGCCTGCGGGTAGCATGGGAGAACGGAGGACGTCCGGCCGGAGTCCCGGCAGGTTGGTGTTGCCGGCATTGCGCACCACGTTGACCGGCAGGCCGCTGCGCGCCGTGAAGATGCCGGCGACGGCCCAGTCGCGGAGAACCGGATTGCGGCTCCGCGGCAGGCGATACAGAAAGCTGCCCACCACGTTGTGTTGCACGTCGCCATCGGCCACGGCGCGTTCGGCGGCAAGGTTGAAAGGGTTCTGCGGCTGATTGTGAGCGTTCTGGTTATGGCCCAGGTTGAACGGGGCCGGGCCGTTATCCATATTCTTCCCCAGGGTGTATCCGGCCAGAAAAGTGAGTGCGTGATATCTGCGCCGGACTTTCCATTGCAGCGAATTGAAACCGGCCGAGCCTTCCGAGAACAGCGCCTGGATCTGTCCCAGCAGGGGCGTCACGCGATTGGCCAGATTTACGTTGCCCACGGCATACGGCAGTTTGCGGCTGGCCGACCCCACATAGGCAGCCTCGATCGTGGTGGCGGAACCGAGCGAGTGTTCCACCGCCAGATTGTAGAGTTGGGAATAGCCCGTCCTCATGCCGGCATCGACGGCGAAAACATTCTGCCCGGTGGCAGCGGACAGTGGCGGCACCGAGGTCATGCGGGCCACGCCGCTATCGAGCAGGTAGGAGAACGGCAGCCCGCCATAGATGTTATTGAAGACGGTCTGCTGCGGGGCGAAGGGAAAATTCTTGGTGAGCACATCTTCCCGCGCATCGTTCTCGGGCGAATAATAGATGCCCCAACCGGCGCGCACCACAAGGTGGGAGCCGGCGCGCCAGGCAACACCCACACGGGGCGCGAAGTTGTTGCGGTCCGGCTGCACCAGCGAAGCCGAATTGCCGCCCACTCCGGCGAGCAGCATCTGGTGCGAGGTGAAATCGAAATTCGCCGCGCGGTTGGAAACCTCGGTCCACGGCGCGGCGTATTCGTAGCGAAGCCCGTAGGAGATCGATAACGAAGGCGTGGCCTGCCAGATGTCCTGCACGAACAGGCTGCCCTCCCAACTGCGCGTGGAAGGATTGGTGAGTTGCAGACCCAGGTTGACGGTGTAAGGCAGCCCGAGCAGCAGGTCAGCAATGTCGGATCCGCCGTTATAGTAGAAGGCGCCGGGATCGTAGAACCCGTAGTTCGGATCGCTGGTGAGACTGGCGCCGGCTCCGGCGTAGTATTGAAACCCGGTAGGAAACAGGGAGAAGAAGGGATTCGAGGTGAGACGCCGGAACTCCGCGCCGGCTTTGAAATCATGCGCTCCCAGGCGGGCCGTCATGGTATCGCCGAACTGCTGGTTGGAATCCAGGAAATATAAGGGCTTGTAAGTGGACCCACCGGTCTGCGCGCCGAACCCCAGGTAGATATCGGGCAGCCCCGAAGTCTGCGGAAAGCCGGGCAGGTTGACGTTGGCCATGCCGAGCTGCGACGCCAGATTCTGGTTGTGGAGCAGGCTTAGCTGATCCAAGCGATAGCGCGTGTATCCGAAACGCGCCTGGTTCAGCCAGCGGCCACCGAAGGTGTGATCCTCGGAAAGCGCCAACTGCTGGCTGCGCGAATCTTCCTGGTCGCCATAGTCCGCGTCGCCGCCTCCCGCAATGGGAATGTGGCCTGCGAAACGGTCGCCGGTGGTGGAACCGAAGGCATTGAAATGGTAGACCGCGCTGAGACGGTCCTTTTCGGAAAACACGTGGTCCAGACGGCCGCCGGCGGTGTGCGAATCGAAAGCATAAGCCTGCGTGGAATCGAAATTACTGTACCATCCGTTGTAAATGCCGGGCAGCGTGGGCGACGGGAACAACTGCTGCAGCACGGCTTTTCCGGCGGGACTCACGCGACTGGCCGGAATCACATTACCCGGGAACGGCGACGAATAATAGTTCGCCGCATAAAAGTTGGGATCGAAAATGGGGACCTGGTTCCCGGAAAACGGATCCTTGAGCCGCGACAGATCCACCGCGCCGCCGGGCAGCACGCGGATCTGGCCGGCAGGCGGCACCGAATCCAGGAACGAGTACGACGTGCGGATGCGCGCCTCCTCAGACGACGCGAAGAAGAAGGTGCGATTCCGGCGCACGGGGCCGCCGGCCGTGCCGCCGAAATTGTGCTGCTTCAGCGGCGAGGCCACCGGCGCAAAAAAAGTCCGCGCCGCCGTGACATTCGGCCTGAAGAATTCGTACAGGGACCCGTGAAAGCGGTTGCCACCCGAGCGCGTCTCGATGGCGATCACGGCTCCCGAGGCGCGTCCGAATTCGGCGGAGTAGGACGAGGTGAGAATCCTGAACTCTTCCACGCTATCCACGCTGGGACGCAGGGTGGTGTCGTTGTTGCGATTGGCGGAGGCCTCCACGCCATCGATCAGAATGGAGTTGGCGAACTCGCGCTGGCCATTCACGGCGATGTTCAGCGTATTACCGCCGGAAGCGACGGCCGCTCCAGGCGTCAGGAGCGACAGTTCCAGGAAATTGCGGCCCAGCAAAGGCAAGCCCAGAATCTGGCTGGATCGAATCGTCTCGCCAGTCTCGGCAGTCTGCGTTTGCAGGCTGGAGTCAATCACCTGGACGGGGGCTGACTCCAGCGTGCCCAACTGCAGCGTCGCATCGGCCCGCAGTTTTTGATCGATGGCCAGTTCGGCGGGCTGGGACGCGAACGGCTGGAACCCGCTTTTGCCGGCGGTAATGCGGTAGCGTCCCGGTGGAAGACCAGCCACGGCGTACTCACCCAAACCGTTGGTCTGAGTAGCTTTCTCGAGTCCGGAAGATTCTTCGCGGACGACGACTCGGGCATCGGGAACGCGCGCGCCGGTGGGGTCGGTGATGAAGCCCTCGATTGATCCGGAAGTGGCTTGCGCTGCCAAAGACAAGGTGTAGCACAAAAGCCACAGAGTGCACAGGGCGCCCTGGCGGACAAAACGGTGGACGGACATCAATTTGTCAGTGTCCCACAACCGCCGGTCGCGCCCAATACTGATATCCTGAGTTATCATCTGGAGGATACTATTGGCCCTATTGGATGCTCGGGTTTTGGCCGATAGAATGAATAGCTGTGGATCAGGATAAGACTCAAACGGGCTCCAGCCCTGCGGCGACGGAGGCGGAGCAGGCAACTGTCACGGTGTACGAGGAGTTCGGGCCTGCGCTGCTGCGCTACGCCGGACAACTTGCCGCCAGCCAGGACGAGGCCCGGGACGCGGTTCAAGAGGTGTTCCTCCGTTACTTCGTCGAGGTCCGGTACGGCAGGAACATCGAAAATCCACGGGCCTGGCTGTACCACGTGCTGCGGAATTATCTGCTCGACCAGATCAAGGCGGCCCCTTCGCGCCGGGAAGTGCAAACGGCGGATGTGGATAGCCTGTCTCCCCAGACCGACGTCAATCCGGAGAACCTGCTGCAGCGGTCGCAGGGGGCGCAGGAGCTTGCCAAAGTCCTGTCGGGCCGCGAGTTTACCTGCCTCACGCTGCGCGGCGAAGGGCTCAGTTACTCCGAAATAGCAGTAGTAATGGACATCCGGATCGGAACGGTAGGGGCGACACTGGCGCGGGCGCAGCAAAAACTACGGCGATACGGCGGCTGTCAAAATAACAGTTTCACGGGAATCGCCGAGGCGTTACTCTGTTTAGTGCAGGAGGCGCTGACTTATACAACATCCTGATCTGGGATCCCTGATTGCATTCCGGGATGGCGGTTTGGTTGAGGACCAGTTTGGTTCCGTGCAGTCTCATCTGGACCAGTGTGATGTTTGCAGATTGGAGCTACACCGGCTGCAAAGTGCGTTGGGAGACCAGCGGGAGCCGGGACCGGACCCGACGTTGCTGGCGCGCATGCAGTCGGCGATTCAACGTTGGGAGAACTCCGCCTCCCAAACCGGCCGCACGGGTGCAGCGGTCAAGCGCCGGGTGGCGACGGAAATCGCCCCGTTTCTGGGTCCTGACGCTACCGATAGCATCCTGAAACCGGTGGCGGAAAGCGGCGAGAACCTGCTTTCCAGTATCGAGCCCGTACTGGCTCTATTCCTCGGGGGAAGAGCCGCGGCGCATCTGGTCACCTATGTAGTGGACGCTGCTCTCATAAGAGCGTAATCTTACATCGGTGACATTCCAGGATGCCAACCCGCGGGACGGGGCGGTGGGTTGCTCCACGTTGATCTATTTGGCCACGGCCGCCTATCTGGCGATCGGAGTACTCACTTATCTTGCCTGGCGGATTTCCGGGAATCCCGCGTGGATTGACGGATTTTTTGGCCTACCCGGCGGTTTGCTCACTGTGGCCCTGGCGCTGGTGCAACTGACGTATTCGGTTCGCCTGTGCAGCCAGTTTTTGAGCGGCGAACCATTAAATCGGGCCTGGCAACTGATTTCGGCATCGGCGGGTTGCGATCTCGTCAGTTCCCTGAACGTCCAGATTTTCAGCGTGGACTCGTTCTGGAATCCCGTCACCCACCTGGCGGGGTGGTCCAAGAGTTCGGGCGCTACAATCCGTCAGGTCGGGCTTATTGCCGGCGGCCCGCTGCGATTCGCCTTGCTCGCCCTGGGCCTCCTGTACACCCTGCGGATTTATCGCCGGAGCGGATTCCTCGGGCGGCTGACTAGGGCCGATTGGACGCTGCTTAGCGTAGTGGCTATCTATGTGATCAACGAATTCCGGGACCTGTGGATTGCCTTGCAGCATGGCAAGCATCCGGCATTGGGGGAGATTCTGAACTGGCCCGTGGATCCGTTGCTCTGGGTCCTGCTGGCTGAGGCTATGCTGCTGTACCGCTCCACGCGACGAATGGGACCGGGGTGGATCGGACGCTGCTGGGTGGCCTTCAGCGCCGGGATTGCGCTGGTGGTGTTGGGCGATATCTCGATATGGGCGATGAGTTACGGGTATTTGCCATACCCGTGGTCCAGCATCGGATGGTACCTCTGGCTGCCCTCCTCCGCCGCTTTTGCGGTAGCGCCGGTATACCAGATGGACGTGATCCGGAAGGCCAGTTCGCGCCGGTTTACTCGATAATGTAGGCGCTGTAGCCGCCGCCGGAATTGATTCCGGTGATCGATCCGGTCGTGTCCGCGCCGAACGTAGAGTTGCCCTTGAACGATATGGCGTACGCCACCAGGGCGGTAACGGAAGTGGCGCTTCCGCCGGTGTATTCGACGTCGCTCCCCGGCACGTAAATGGTCCCGTTGAAGTTCATGCCGGCTCCACCGTCGTATTTATCGCTGGGCGGCGAGGTGAGTGTACGGTCGCGAAAGATGACCAGCCCTTTGTAGGTCCCGCTGGTGGGCGCCGAAAGATTCACCACCATGTTGCCGTTGATCGTGTTGCCGCCGGCGCCGGGGCCGGTTTCGTAAATGGTGACACCGCTGCCGGAAACCGTGCCGTTGTGCCAGTCAAGCTCACCGCCTTGCAGAATGTACATTCCGGCGGGAAGGGTGAGGCTGCTGTTGCCGGTCATGGTGATGCCGCCACCGCCGCAGATCACGTAGTATCCATCGGAGGGCATGGTGACGGTATCGCCCGCATTGAGGCCGTAGGAATCGCAGCGCGCAGGAGCGGTGGGAAGGGGAACGCCGGCGAACGGGTCGGCGGTCTGGGGCTGATTGGTGTTCGGAGCGGGCGACACCGTACCCCGGCAGGCATTGCCGCCGGCGAGCGTGATGGAGCCGCCGGTGACATTGAGCGTAGTGTTATTGGTGCAACTCAGAGAACTCGACGAGCTGGAATTGTCCCAAACGCCACAGCCCGATTCGACATCGGAGGTGCCTACCATACTGATCGCGCCAGGGTCCACCGGGTCCAACGCGTAGATGCAGGCGCCCGCGGCGTTGGTGAATACGCCCGCGGTGGCTCGCGCACTGACCACCAGAAATTTCTGGTTGAACACCGAGGCAAACAGGGTCGGGATCTGCTCGGTGACGGTGAAGCGGATCCAGTAGTTCGGAGCGGGTCCGGCGACCGGCGAACCGGAGGTGTTGGCCTGGTACATCACCTTCTGTTTGCCGGAGTTCGTGAAGCCATTTTGCGCCGCATAGAGGCAGCCCGCAATCAGATTGTTGGAAGGCGGACTGGTGGGAGTGGCGGGGCAATTCGCAGTGGTGCTCTGGCAGGATACCGTGCCACAGGCGAGGCTGGAGCCGAGTTGCGCCTGCCGGGCCGCAGCGAATGCCGCGGCCTGTGCGGCGGTCTTGCAGGCTTCCGCCCGCCAATAGGCCCAACCGACATCTACAGCCATCGCGAGCAGTCCGAACATCAGGGGGATGGACAGGGCCATCATGATGGCCGCCTGTCCCCTGGTTCGGATCCCGACGTGTTTGCGGGCACATTGCGCTATTGTCATAAGACGATCCAACTAGCGCAATTATTCACTAAGGCGCAACTGAAAAACAGTCGGCCAAAGTTACCCGGATTTACGTTATCGGAAGTTAGCCGGTCTTACTCCAGAAGTGCTGTGAAGGGCCGCCCCAAGCCGGTGACCGCTCCGTTGGTATCGGTTCCGAAGGTCGAAGTTCCAGTGAACGTGACGGTATCGGCGATCAGTGCGGTGACCGAGGAGGCGCTGCCGCCACTATACGCCACGGCGCTTCCCGGAAGATAAACGGTCCCGCTTAAGTTCATGGCGGATCCGCCGTTGAGGACATCGGCGGGCGGGGAGGTCAGGCTGCGATCCTGATAGAACAATACACCCCAGTAGTATCCGGAAGTGGGCGCCGTGAGATTCACACCCATGTTGCCGTTGATTTTGATTCCGCCCGGGTTCGGGCCGGTCATATAGATGGTCACGCCGGTGCCGCTCGCCGTGCCGTTCTCCCAATCGATTCCGCCGCCCTGGATGATGTATGTTCCCGCCGGCAGGTTCAGGGTACCGTTGGATTTCATGGTGATGCCTCCATTGCAGATCACGTATGTACCGTCGGCAGGCATGCTCACCGTACTATTGGCACTGAGGCCGTTGGAATCGCAGCGATTCGGAATGGCGGGAGGGTCCAGGTATTGGAAAGGATCGGCCGTACGGGGCTGGTTCTGACTGGGCGCCGGTGAAACCGAACCGTAACAGGCACTCAGGCCCGCAACATTGATCGTCGAGTTGCCGGCATTCAAGGTAGTATTGTTGGAACAGGTGAGGGCGGTGGTGGAGTTGGAATTGTCGTACACGCCGCAGCCGGCATTCACGATGGTATTGCCACCCAGGTTGACGGCGCCGCTGGCGGTGGGATCCAACGCGTAGATGCAGGCCCCCTGCACGCCCAGAAACACCCCGGCGGTCGCCATGCCGCTGGCCGTCACGTGCTTGTATCCCAGCACGGACGAGAACAGGCTGGGGTTCGATTCGGTGACGATATACCGCACCCAATAGTTGGGAGTCGAACCGGATGCAGGCGAGCCGCTGGTCCCGGCGCTATACTTCACCAGTTGAGTACCGGAATTGGTGAAGCCGTTGGCTTTCGCGTACAGGCAACCTGCCATGAGATTGTTAGTGGATGGCGAAGTGGGGCTGGCGGGACAACTGGCCGTGGTACTCTGGGTGTAAATGCCCGAGGTGGTGGTAAATGCTCCGGCGATTTGTGCCTGCCTGGCGGCAGCCACCGCAGCGGCCTGCGCCGCCGTCCGGCATGCCTCCTGGCGCCAATATGCCCAGCCGATTTCCGTCACCAGACCCAGCATCCCGAGCATCACGGGCAGGGACAGGGTTATTATGATGGCGGCCTGTCCGCTGCTCCCGGATCTTTGTGAGACGATTGGCATAGATCAATTATTTACACGAGAGCTAAATTAATAGTAGTCGTCAAAGGTGAGCTAACCAAGGTTACTATTGCGCGGAGTTCGCAGCAGGCGCCGGTGTTGGT
Organism: Candidatus Sulfopaludibacter sp.; assembly: GCA_031292755.1. Taxonomy (GTDB): domain Bacteria; phylum Acidobacteriota; class Terriglobia; order Bryobacterales; family Bryobacteraceae; genus Sulfopaludibacter. The sequence continues at coordinate 17,884 of JARLGM010000026.1, read as the reverse complement.
TGGCTGCGGTGCGAACTGCCCATCGTCCTCTTGCTACCATCGGTATTGATGACGCGCCGAGGGTTTTTGCTGGCAGGGGGGGCGGCGGCCGGGCTTCGCGCTCAAGGCCGCAAAGGCGAACCCTTCCCCGCGGCCTGGAAGAAGTATTCCGACCCCACCACCGAACTCGACGTGTACCGGCTGACCGACCCGGCATACTCCAGCACGCTCCCGGCGCCTTACAACCGCATCATCGCGCGCAACAGCAACTGGATGCTGTTCTGCGGAGGCCGCGGCGAAGGCCCGCAGGCCTATCGCATCGATTTGAATAACGGCGAGGGCCGCCAGTTGACGCAAATCGAAGACCTGGATGGCGCATCCCTCACCCTCACGCCGGACAATCGCTCGTTCTGTTATTTTGCTGCGCGCGGGCTGTACGTCTCGGGCGTATCCAACCTGCGGGAGCGGACACTCTACCAGGTTCCCGAAGGCTGGGAGCGGTGCGCCGGCATGAGCGTGGGACCGGACGGCACCCATGTCACCTTTGCCGAGCGGCGCGGCGAACAATCGCGGCTGCGCATGGCGCCGCTGGCGCAAGGCATGGCGCGCACCGTGGTGGAAGCGCCCTTTGCGATGCGCGATCCGGTGCACCGGCCCATGCGCGCGCAGATTCTGTATCGCCGCGGCGACGATGCCTTGTGGCTGGTGAATTCCGACGGCCAGCAGAACCGGCAGTTGAAGACCGCGCCGGGAAAGATCGGAACGGCCAATTGGGCGCCCGACGGAAGGACCGTGCTGTACCTGAATTACCCGGAAGACCCCAAGCAACTGCACGCGATTCGCGAACTGACGCCCGATACCAATAGCGACAAGCTCGTGGCCAAGACCAGTCAGTTCGCCGCTTTCGGCTGCAATCACAACTCTTCGGTATTCGTGGGCGCCAGCGCCAGCGCCGCGTCTCCCACAGTGCTGATTCTGCTGCGCATCACGCGGCGCGAGTTGACGTTATGCGAGCACAAGGCCAGCCGGCCGGAGCTGACCTGCCCCATCTTTTCGCCCGACAGCCAGCGAATCTATTTCCAGAGCGACCGCGACGGGAAGCCGGCCATCTACTGCGTGCACGTCGACAAGCTGGTGGAAAAAACGGAAATCGAGGGGTAACCCAAATGGCGGACAGACGCACTTTCGCAGATGCCGGCGGAAAAATGCGTCTGTCGCCTTTCGCTAACGGGTGGTCTGATCTTTCGGGGTGGAGAGATAACCCACCAGCATGTTCTTCTGCACGGAATTTACGACGATCTCGTAAGGCTGGTGCGCCTTGCTGGTGTAGAACTGGATCGGCTCGTTGACGCTGCGATCCTTCTTTTCGGTCAACTTGTCGTCAGCCATCACGTTGATGGTGTACTTGTTTCTCTTGGGGTCCAGCTTCTTGACCTGGATGGTGATGTCGCCCACGCGCTGCGGCTTCTTCTCGGCTTCCTTGCCCAGCTTGAACTCGAAGTAGTTGCGCTCGCCGAGCCGCCTGAGGGCGGCCAGTTCGGTGGCATTGGTGGCAATGAGACCGCTCTGCACGCCCAGATCGCCCTTGGTGGACTTCAGGTCGGTGATGGTCTTATCGAGCTGCGACTGGGTGGCTGTAGCCTGGCTGCGCAGATTACCGACATCCGAGGAAACCTCACCGATTTTGGTATTGGCCTGGGAGGCGGTCTGCTTCACGTCGCTGATCTCGCTGGAAACCTGCTGCTGCACCTTGGCCTGTTCGGCCTGGAGTTGCCTGGCGAGTTGATCGGCATGCGCCGCTGCTTCGGCTTTGGCCTGGCTCGACATGGTGCGGGCCTGGTCGCGAGCCTGGGCGCGAGCAGCCTCCAACTCTTCCTTCAACGTCTCCAGGTGGCGCTGCTGCGAGGCCGTGTTGACGCTGGACGCGTCGCGCAGATTGCTCAGTTCCGTCAGCAGCTTATCGTGCGTCTGGGCCAGGTCGGTCTTCATGTGGTCCAACTGGACGAAGAGGTAAATGTTAGCGCCCACGAGGGCAATGATGGCGCCGGCGACCAGGGCGATCATCAGGCCCGAGCGCTGCGGCGGCTCTTGGTAGCTAGGTGTGGGACTCACGTCAGCGGTACTCCTTTATCTTCTACTTTCAGTATAGATGGCCCAGACAGGCCATTCGTTACATCCTAAAGCAGTTCGAAACTCTGTCCCGGCGCCGGCACTACGACGTCCAGGCCATATTTGGTGTGCAACAGGCCGCATAGCGTGGCCGCCTGCGCCGGTTCCCCGTGCACCAGGAACACCTTGCGCAATGCAGGAACCAGTGGCTGGATCCACTCCAACAGCTCGCCTTGATCGGCGTGGGCGCTCAACTCATCCAGGCTGGCGATTTCGGCCCGTACCCGCATCGGCTCGCCGAAGATCCGGACCTCAGGCCATTTCTCCACCAGCTTTCGCCCCAGCGTGTCCTGCGCCTGGAAACCGGTGATTAGCACGGTATTGCGCGGGTCCTCGATGCCGTTGCGCAGATGGTGCAGGATGCGCCCGGCTTCACACATCCCCGAAGCCGAAATCACCACAAAGGGCATGCGGAGATCGTTCAGCTTCTTGGAATCCTCGGCCGTGCCGACGTATTGCAGGCGGCGGAAACCGAACGGATCTTCGTGATTGGTCAGGTAGCGGTACGTCTCGGCGTTGAAGCACTCCGGATGCGCCCGGTGCACCTCGGTCACGTTCACGGCCAGCGGGCTGTCCACGAAGATGGGGATGTTGGGAATGTGCTTTTCGTCGGCAAGCTGATGCAACAGCACCACCAGTTGCTGCACACGGCCCACCGCGAACGCCGGCACAATGATGCGGCCTCCGCGGTGCGCTGTGCGATTTACCACGTCCGCCAGTTTGTTGACTACATGGCTGGAGCTCTTGTGCAGACGGCCGCCGTAGGTGCTTTCCATGATGAGGTATTCGGCCGGGGGCAGCGGCTCGGGGTCGCGGATGATGGGCAGGCCGGGGCGGCCCACATCGCCCGAAAAAGCCAGGCGCACGGGCGCGGCAGCGGTGGAGTCGGTGAGGACCACGCAGGAAGAGCCCAGGATATGTCCCGCGTCGTACGCCGTATAGTTCAATCCGCCGGCCAGCTCGTGCGGCTCGTGGTACGACACCGGGCGAAACAGCGGCAGGGTCCGCTCCGCGTCCTCCATGGTGTAAAGCGGCACCACGTGGCCGTCTTCCAGGCCCATGGATTTACGATGCTCGTGCCGCTTGTTCAGGAATTCGGCGTCGTGCTCCTGAATATGCGCGGTGTCGCGCAACATCCAGTTGCACAGATCCACCGTGGCCGGCGTGGCATAAATCGGCCCGGCGAATCCGCTCTTGACCAGAGTCGGAAGATTGCCGCTGTGGTCGATGTGGGCATGAGATAGCACCACGGCGTCGATGGAGGAGCCCGCAAACGGCAGATTGCGATTCTTCTCGTCGGATTCTTTGCGGCGTCCCTGATTCATGCCGCAATCCAGCAGGAGGCGCTTCCCGGCAGCCTCGACCCGGTGCATCGATCCGGTGACCTGACCGGCCGCACCCCAGAATGTGAGCTTCAATTTTCCTCCGGAACGGTCAATAGTAACAGAGTGGCGAGGGATCGGGGACAGGACCGTCCGAGAGTAGACTGAATGGCATGGTGTTCCGGTTCGACGCGGCAGCGGCTATTTTCCTGGCTGCGGCTCCGATGATGGTGGGACTGTCCCCTGCGGCCTTCGAGGCGGCGTCCATTAAGCCCGCCGCCATTTCGGCGGCACGCGAGGGGGGCAACCGTTCCCGCATCGAGCACACTCCGACCAGCCTCAGCATGTGGAATGTCGGGCTGCGCGAGTGTGTGCAGTGGGCTTATGGCGTAGCGCCTTTTCAGATTCCGTCAGAGCACCTGAGCGCGGATAGCTACGACATTCTCGCCAGAACGGGCGCTCCCGTGCCGGTCAGCGAACTGAGGGTCATGCTTCAGGAGTTGCTGGCCAGAAGATTCAAGCTGGTACTTCACCGGGAGACCAGGATGCTGCCCGCGTACGAACTGGCGATCGCTAAAGGCGGGCCCAAACTTCCGCCTCCCCACGCGGGCGCGACTCCCGTTCACGCCGCCGAATCGCTGCCGAAAGTGCGGAACGACAGCTTCGTGTTCGAGGACGCATCCCTGGCGGAATTCGGCCAGATGTTCGGGCGATTGCGCGGAATCGACCTGCCGGTAGTCGACCGGACCGGCATCGCGGGGACGTATGACATCGTGCTGAAATCCGCTCCCGCAGCGGCGCGCGAGGGGGATCTGGGCGCATTGTTCGCGATTGTTCAGGAGCAATTGGGGCTGAAGCTGATCCCGGCCAAGGCGCCGTTCGAAGTCTTCATCGTGGACCACGCCGAGAGACCTTCGGAGAATTGACGGGCGCCTCACGCGCCTCTTGACAACAACCCTATTACGCCATACGATACTACGTGAGGCGTAATATCTGTGACGGATCCGACTTTGCTGGTGCTGGCGAGCCTCGCCGGTGGCGAAAAGCATGGCTACGCCATGATGGAAGACATCCAGAAATTCGCCGGCGTGCGGTTGGGGCCGGGGACGCTGTATGGCGCCATTACGCGCCTGGAGGAGCGGGGCTGGATCCGCGCCACGGGTGCGCGTGACCGGCGCCAGCCCTATGCCATCACGGGCGCCGGACGGCAGCATCTGGAAGCGCAGGTGACCAGCCTGGATCACGTGGTGAAGGTGGCGCAGCGGCGGCTCAAACACGCATGAAGACACTCCTGCGATGCGCGGCTGCACTATATCCGTCCGCCTGGCGGGCGCGTTACGGCGCCGAACTGGACGCACTGATCGAAGACACCGGAGGCGGGTGGCTGGAATTCGTGGACATTTGCAAGGGAGCGATGAAGATGCAGATTGTATCGGGCGGATTGTGGCGCTTCGCGAGCGCGTGCGGGCTGACGGGGCTGCTGATCGCGGGCGTGGCGGCCTGGCGCACGCCCAGCGAATACCAGTCGATCGCGGTGCTGCGCATGGCGCCGGCGCCGCTGGAGGAGCGGCTGGAGAAACTGACCAAGGCCGAAGAGGCGATCCTGAGCCGCCGGTCGCTGGCCGCGGTAATTCAGAAGTACGATCTATACCCGGAGCAAAGAAAGCGCGCGCCGCTGGAAGAGATTGTCCAGAACCTGCGGAACCGGCAGATTCAGATCCGAATGCTCACCCGGCCGCAATCGCAGGACCCGGGGCTGGCCTTTTCGATCGCCTTCAACGGTGAAGAGCCGCGGACAGCGCAGGCGGTCACCGGCGAGCTCACATCGCAATTCGTCGATGCACTGAAGGACTCGGCGCCCCTGGAAGTGTTGGACCCGGCCAGCCTGCCGCAAAGGGCATTCTCGCCCAATCGTCCCGCGTGGCTTGCAGCAGGCCTCCTCCTGGGAATGGCGGCGGGCCTGGTGCTGCTGGGAATCCGGCGATGGCCGCTGATTCCGCTGGCGGGCTTGCTGGTGGCAGCCGCTGTGTTGCCGGCGACGTATCTGATTCCGGATCAATTCCGCTCGGTGGCGGTGCTGCGCAGCAAGGCGGGCGACCCGGGACAGGCGGCCATGGCCGTGGTCAACGACCGCGCGTATCTGCAATCGCTGATCGCGCAGTTCGGCTTGTATCCCAAAGAGCGGAACGCACTCGAGCGGATGCAACGGAGCTTGGCGGTGAAGGATATCCACGCGCCGATAGGAAACGTCTGCCTGGTGAGTTTCGATTATCCGGATCGCTACAGGGCGCAGGCAGTGTTGAAGGCAGCCGTAGGAAGAACCGGTGCGGTCGAACTGCTGGATCCTCCCAGCCTGCCGGAGCGCGCCTTCACACCGAACCGCCTGGCGATGGTGATGGCCGGGCTCTTTGCAGGACTTGTGCTCGGCGGGATGGCGCTCGCGGTGCGCCGGCACCGTACTCCGGCGTTAGTTGCGTAACTGCAACTATGACGGTTCCAGTATTACCCTGCGCGGGACTATGAGACGAAGGTCCCACGAGTACCGAACGCTATTTCCGCCACTTGTAGAAATAAAAGAGCAGCGGATTTTTCCCGGTGTTTTTGATGCCGTGCAGGCGGTTGGATGCCGAGTACATCATGCTGCCCGGCCCCACCGGGTGTATTTTGCCATCCACCAGAATCTCACCGTGCCCCTCGGTCACGATCATGAACTCTTCTTCAGGATGCTGGTGCGGCGGGTGCGGCTCCATTCCGGGATTCAGCCGGAGACTGCCGGCGGTCATCGAGTTGAGTTGTCCGGTGGGCCCTTCGAAAAAAATCCGGGTGTCTCCAAAGGGCTCGTGGGTCACCTTGGCCTGGTTCGCATCCACCACCGAATCGGGGAGCGGCAGCGCTCCCTCGGCAAAAAGCGGCACGGCGGCGGCGATACCCAGCAGTTCACGGCGTTTCATGTATTTCAGGATAGCGAATGGTGGACGAGATGGGATTCGAACCCACGACCCCGGCGTTGCGAACGCCGTGCTCTCCCAGCTGAGCTACTCGCCCACACGAGTGTGGCAGGTATTTACAATATAACAAATGGCGAGTCCTCAGATCATCCGGCAACTGCGAAAAATGCGGCGCGATTGGGACCAGCGAGCGCGCGAGAACGCCCGCCATTACGTAGTCACGGGGCAGCGCGTGTGGACTGACGAGGAGTTCTACGAATCGGGCGAGATCACCATGCGGGAAGACATCCTGAACGATCTGGCCAACATCTGCCGCGGGCGCGATCCGAAAGAGATGACCGTGCTGGAGATCGGATGCGGTGCGGGCCGCGTCACCCGGGCCTTTGCGGGCTTTTTCGGAGCGGTTTGCGCCGTGGATATAAGCCGCGAAATGGCCAAGCGCGCCCGTCAGGCGGTGCGCGATTTTCCCCACGCGCGGATCTATCGCAACAACGGAAAGGACCTCTCGGCGGTACGGCGGCACTGGTGGAATCGTCTTGGCATCGGCGCGGGCGTGCAGGTGGATTTTGCCTTTTCCACCATGGTATTTCAGCACATTCCCAGCCGCGAGATTATTGAAAATTACGTGCGGGAGGCGCACCGCCTGCTGCGCCCCGGCGGCTTATTCAAATTTCAGGTGCAAGGTGCGCCCCTCCCCGGTATCGATCCGGGCAATAGCTGGGTGGGCGCAACTTTCACGGAACAGGAAGCGCGCGAAATGGCGCGCCGGTGCGGTTTTGAAATGCGCTACCACAACGGGGCCGGAGAGCAGTATTTCTGGCTTTGGTATTTTAAACCCGAAAACACCTAAAAGCAGGACGTAGGGGCAGTAAGACTATTGTCCGTCCGCTCCGTGTTTCGGCTGCTTCTGACTGCGGCGTCCCGCCCAATACCGTTTCATGCGCTCCGATACCTCTTCGCGCTCCGCCGGGCTCATGGATTTTCGGCCACGGCGGCTGGTTTTGGCAATTGCAGGAACCGCTCCGGCCGTCCTTTGTAATTCTTCCAGGGAAGCAATTACGCGCTCAAGTTTTTCTTTCTCGGCGTATAAGTCCTGAATCGCTTTGTATAGATCCATCGCATCACAAATCGGCTGTTTACCGTGCGAGGAACACGGTAAACAGAATGTTACATCGGATGCGCAATTCAATTCTAGCGAAAATGGCTGCTATCGAATCAGAAACGGCCAGTGTGGTACCAGCTTGAGCCAGCCCTTGGTAATGGCAAGGTATATTCCCGCCGCTAGTAGCAACAGTACGCCCGCACTAATGGTTACTACCATTTTCCAGGGGAATTTCCGCTGCTCGCGATTGAGTACTAGCAAGTATCCGGCAAAGATACCGACATAGAACAGCCCGCACATCGGCAGCGCAAAGAGCATCATGTTGAAGACATCGGGCGTGGGCGTGACCACCGCGGCGATGATGAAAATGATCAGAATGGCATACCGGCTATGCCGAATCAGAAATCCCGGCGTAACGATTCTCAGCAGAGTTAGAAAGAAAATCAGCACCGGAAGCTCAAAAACCACTCCTACGCCGAGCATCACATTCACAAACAGATCGAAATATTCGGTGATGCTGACCATGGCCTTTACGCCATTTCCGTGCTCGATGCCTAAGAGAAAAGTCAGCCCGTATTTAAATACCACAAAATACGCAAAGCAGCCGCCCAACAGGAACAGTCCGCTGGAACTGAGGATAAATGGAGCCGCCCATCTTCTTTCCCGCCGGTAAAGGCCAGGGGAAATAAACGCCCAAACCTGGTAAAGCACCCAAGGAAAAGCCAGGAATATGGAGCAAACCAGGGGCAGCTTGAACCAGACGATATTGAATCCCTCCATGGGAGAGATCACATACAGGTCCGGGTCATAGCCCAGGCTGGTCAAAGCGATCCTGGCCGGCTGCCGCACGAAATTCCACAGCGTGCTGCTGAAAAGGAGACTGACGGTGAAGGCCACGCCAATGCCGATCATGGAGCGAATGATGCGCGAACGCAGTTCTTCCAGATGTTCCAGGAAGGACATGCGGAGCATGCCGTCATCGTCCTCGTCTTCCCCTCCGCCGGTGGGAGGTGGGGGAGGAGCACCCCCGGCCGCGCCGATACGACGCCGCAATTTCTCAATGGCGTCGACCGGCCCGGTGCCGGACGCACTGCCTAACTGGGGCAGTCCAGCCCCGGGGGTTCCTTCAGATGAACTCATTCGCTATGCGTTGTGTTCCGCCGGCGAGGAAGAGGCGGCCGTGTGCTCCGGTTGACCGGCGGATTCGGACGAGGAATACTGCGACTCCTCCGATTCGGCGATTTCAGAGCCCTGGGCGATAGTGCCTTCTATGGCGTCGGCAGACGGAGATTCAGCGTCCTGAGTTGCGGATGCGCTTGCAGTGGGTGGTTCGATAGCGTGGGAATCGTAATTGTCGCCGTATGCGCCTTCGGACGTGGCTTCATACGACGAGTAGTCGTAATTGTACGTATCGTGTTGAAACTGGTCGGTGACTTCCGACAGTTTTGCTTCTTGTTCCAGCGCTCTGACTTCCCGGTCAAACGTGGTTTTCAGCTCGCTGGAAGCTCTGCGGAATTCGGTTATGGCTTTCCCGATGGTGCGTCCGATTTCCGGCAGTTTTTTCGGACCGAACAGGACAAGCGCCAGGAGGAAGATGAAAATCATCTCCGAGGTGCCTAGCGTTCCCAGCATCTATATTTCCTCCCGCAAGGTAACTTCACCCTCATCATAACATGCAGGCAAATGACCCTACTCGCCGATCCCGCCGTAAAAAACGATCCTAAACAGGGGCTCGGAACGTGACCTCCACAACCGTCTCCGGGATCGCCGTACGGCTGCGCACCGCAGGCGGGAAATTGGTTTTCTATACTTCAGTTCGCGGAGGCGGTTCCAGATGAGTTCAGGCCTCCGAAATCCTCGATCTTAGGGAAAGGCAAGGCGATGACACTAAGACAGAAACTAGCGATGGGCGGAGGTCTCCTGCTGTGCGGTCTGGGGCTTCCTATCACTTCATTTGCCGCTGGGTCGTGTAACAACACAAATCTCGTCGGCACCTACAACGCATCACTCACGAGCGCGGCGTTCGCGAACGCGGTCAACACCGTTAACGGCATGCCCACCTCCGCCACCAGCGGAACCGGAACGGGGACCGGCACCGGTACTACCACTGGAACCGGTATGGGAACTGGCACAACCACCGGCACCGGTACGGGTACTCAAAAATCATCCATTGCTACCGGTCTGGTAGGGAATGCTTCCAGCATCAACGGCAATGTTCCCGCCCTGGGCCGATTCTACTTCGACGGCAACGGCAACATCCTGGGAGCCGATTCGACGGGAAACAAGATCGCCGTAGGCACCTATACGGTGAATGGCGATTGCACCGCCACAATGAAAGTCAACAGCGGACCGTCGTATGACGCCGTCGTGGTGGCGCAGGGACAACAGGTCCTCTTCCTGGAAACAGACGCTAATGGCAACGGTGCGACCGGAATGTTGCAACGTTCGGTGAACTTCTGTTCACCGCCGACCAACCAGCAGAATTTTGGCTTTAGCTACTTCGGCGCCAACGCGGCAACCGCCACCGGCACCGGCACTGGCACTGGCACGGGCACGGGCACGGGAACGGGAACGGGAACGGGAACGGGAACGGGAACGGGAACGGGAACGGGAACGGGCACTGGCACCGGTACTGGAACCGGCACGGGCACGGGCACATCCGCCGCCCTTCAGCCGTTCGCTACAATCGGCACTCTCACCCTGGACGGAGCCGGCTCCTTCATGATGACGGCTTATGTGTACAGCAATGGCTCAGTGCAGACGCAAAACGCCAGTGGCACGTACTCCCTCTCGCCGACCTGCAATTTGACCTTGTCCTTCGCGATGAGCCCGTCCGGGAGCGGCACAACCATGACACCACTGCCCTCCTTTAGCGGCCTGCTGACCCAAACCAGTGGAGGCACGGGTCTGATCACACTGCAGAGTTCGGGGACCACGGTCTCCACCGGCACCGTGATTCCGCAGTAGCTTAGGGGAGCGTCTCGGCCAGAACCTTGGCGCTCTGTTCCGCTCGAAAGGCACGTAGCTTATCCCGTAGCGCGGGACGGCTGCCCGCCAGAATAGCGACGGCCAGCAGAGCGGCATTGCGCGCGCCCGCCGGCCCAATCGCCAGGGTGCCCACCGGAATTCCGGCGGGCATTTGAACGGTGGAAAGCAGAGAATCCAGCCCCTTCAGCGCGGCGCTTTCCATCGGCACACCCAGCACCGGGAGCACTGTGTGCGCTGCGCAGACTCCCGCCAAATGCGCCGCGCCGCCCGACGCGGCGATGATCACTTCCACGCCCCGCGCTTCGGCCCCTTCGACGTACTCCGCCGTCTGGGCCGGGGTGCGATGCGCGGAGAGCACCCGGCACTCGTGCGGAACGCCGAATTTCGCCAGCGTCTCATCGGCCTGGCGCATCGCCTCCCAGTCCGATTTACTACCCATGATCACGGCCACCAGCGGGGAATTCTCGCTCATTCGTTATTGTCCCTGTGCCAAGGTGAAGCCCGGCGCGCCATCGAACGTGCGCAGCGCCTGGGTGGAAGCGATCTCGATACCGGCGGCGGCCACCTGCTGGAGCACGCCGAGACAGGCGGCCATATCGGTGGCTCCCTCGGCAACGAAGCGGCAGCGGAAACTGTCGGTGCAGAACGTTTCCGCGCGGCCGGCGGGCCACACTTTTACCCCCCGATTGTCGATCATCTGCAGGCTCAGACCGTTGCCTGCAAACTTGCCCACGGCCTCGGCCAGGGCGTTGGGATTGCGCGAAGGCCAGTACACGAATACGTCGATGCCAATCAGTTCCATCTTCGTGTGATCGGCGGTCATCTGGTGAGCAGCGGGCGCGGCAGCGGCGCCCTCCGGCCGCTTGGCATACTTCACCGGCTTCAGGATATTGGGCTTCTGCCCCAGTCGCGCCACCACCGCGGCGGCGAATTCCTTCGTCCCGACCTTCTGTGTGCTCACTCCCTCGGTGAAAATATCGTAAGTGTGGACGCCGTCTTCGATGGTGCGCAGCCAGGCGTTGTGAACGCGCTCGGCCGTTTCCGGCAGGTTGATATGCACCAGCATCAGGACCGACCCCAGCAGCAGGCCCGAAGGATTCGCCAGATTCTGCCCGGCGCGCCGCGGCGCGGAACCATGAATGGCTTCGAACATGGCGCATTTTTCGCCGATATTCGCCGACCCCGCCAGACCCACCGAACCGGCAATCTGCGCCGCCACGTCCGAGAGTATATCGCCGTACAGGTTGGGCATCACGATTACGTCGAAGGCTTCCGGCGTATCGGCCATTTTGGCCGCGCCGATGTCCACGATCCAGGCCTCGTTCTGGATATCGGGATACTGTTTGGCGATTTCGTCGAAGACCTTGTGGAACAGGCCGTCGGTCATCTTCATGATGTTGTCCTTCATGAAGCAGGTGACCTTTTTGCGATTGTGCAGGCGGGCGTATTCGAACGCGTAGCGGACAATCTTCTCGCTCCCCGGCCGGGAGATCAGCTTGATGCAGGACGTCACTTCGGGAGTGAGTTGGTACTCGATGCCGGCGTACAGATCCTCTTCGTTCTCGCGCACGATCACTACGTCCATATTGGGGTGCTTGGTGTCGATGAACGGATCGTAGGAGACACACGGCCGCACATTGGCATACTGCCCCAAGGTCTTGCGTGTAGTCACGTTCAGGCTCTTGAATCCCCCGCCCTGCGGCGTGGTGATGGGAGCTTTCAGGAAAACTTTGGTGCGCAGGAGCGAGTCCCATGCGCTCGGTTCAATCCCGGCGGAATTGCCGCGCAGATAAACCTTTTCGCCAATTTCAATGGTCTCGATGTCTAGAGCCGCGCCGGCCGCTTCCAAAATCTGGAGCGTGGCGTTCATGATTTCCGGGCCGATACCGTCGCCGTGAGCGACGGTGATAGGGATTTTTGATGACATAGCGGAAACAACCACGATATCGGAATGCTCTACATCGCGCAAGCAGAAGTGTGGAGAAACTCAAAAAGGGGACAGACGCATTTTAAAAATGCGTCTGTCCCCTTTTCCGCCTTTTCCGTTTCAGTGCTTCATTGGTTCAGCGTAAACGTGACATCGATGGTGGTGGCGGTCTCGACCGGCTCGCCGTTCAAGAGCGTCGGTGAGTAGCGCCATTGCGAGACGGCGTCCATAGCCAGAGGCACCAGCCGCGGATCCACACTGCTCGGGACCGCCCGCAGATCGATCGGAATACCCTCCTTGGAAATGACGGCCTGGAGCCTCACCGTGCCCTCCACCCCCAGTTGTTGCAGTTCGTCGGGATAAACTGGCCGCGGCTGCCTGAGCAAGCGGGAGATCTGTACCATGCCGCCGACTTTGATTCGCTGCGCCACGGCAGGAACGGGAGGAGCCGCCGTGGCCGACCGTTTGCCCTGCACCGTCACCGTCTCCGAGATTTTCCCGACCAGCAGGTTGACGTTGATCTGCGCCGCGTTGCCATCGGTCACCGGCAGTTGCTCCAGCTTGAACGCAGCAAAGCCCGGAGCGCGGACTTCCACATTGTATTTGCCGGCCAGAACAGAGCTGAAGCGATACTGGCCGGTTGCATCGGTCTGCATGGTGTACGCGCCGGAACCATCCACGCCGGTCAGGGCCACGGTGCAGCCCGGGACCACCGCGCCGCTGGGGTCGCGGACCGTGCCGGACAGCGAGCCGATCCCAGCCTGGGGCGGCGCGGGCGCGGCGGCAAGAGCCAGGAGCTTGCGCCGGAGCACGGGACGCGGCGAAACGGCGATCGGCGCGGGCAGGATCGCCGGAACCGGAGCGGGTTCCACCGTGACTGTGGGCACCCCGGGTCTGGTCTCGGAAACCGCAGCCAGCGGTAGCAGCAGCGCCGCCCCTGCCGCGGCAATCGCCAGACCTTTGCGGCGATTCAGCGGGCGACGGTCACGCCGGGAATCCAGCAGGGCGCGCACGCGGAGTTCCAGTCCGGAAACTTCGGCCATGGCGGGAGCGTGACTCCACGCATTGCGGCGCGCCGCCAGAGCGCGGACCAGGTCCATCAGGTGGCCGGCATACTCAGGGGCGGGAATTCCGCGCGCCAGAACAGCGTCGTCACAAGCCTGCTCGCGCTCCTGGCGAAGCTGCCTCGCCATGATCCAGGCCAGCGGATGGAACCAGTAGAGGCAGCAGACAGCCTGGCCAATTTCCTGCGCCAGCAGATCCAGGCGGCGGACGTGTACCAGCTCATGCAGTAGCACCGTGCGCAGGCGCGCCGCCGGCCACTCCGCGGCGCCTGTCGGGAGCACCACCACGGGCCGGAACAGGCCCCACGTCATTGGCATCGGCGTGGCCTCGCTGAAGAGCACGCGCACACGCCGGCCGATTCCGAGCGACCCGGCCAGTTCCGCCGCATCCGGCGCGGGCGTGGCGCGCCGCACCATCCACGAGGTCCGCAGCATGCCGGCCAGGAACCAAAAGGCCGTCATCCCGGCGCCGGCCAGCCATATCCGGCGCGGCACGTCGATTGGCTCCTGGACCGGCGCGGATATCGTGGTGGTCACGCTCACCGCGGCAGTGGGAGCGGCCGGCGCCACTATCGCCGGCTTCTCCTGCTGGCCCAGAACGGCCCAGGGCGGCAGCCTCAGAATGGCCACCGGCAGCGCCAGCAGCGCGGCGAAGCACGCCACCCACACCGAGTGCCGCAGCGCCGCCGACCGCCGCCGCAGCAGCGCGGACGCCGCGAATCCCGCCAGCATCAGAATGCTCCCCTTCCACGCACATTGCGTCAAAAATGCGAGGTCCGTCATACTCAGGCTCCTTCCTTTTTTGCGTCTTCGATCAATTGCGAAATGCGGTCCAGATCTTCCGGCGAAAGGTTGGCGGCGGAAAGATCCAGCAGCGCCGCCACGGTCTGCTCCACCGATCCTTCGAAAAATGTCGACACCATGTGCCGCAGCGCCGAGCGGCGCGCCGTCTCCCGTGGCATGGTGGGCAGATACACATAGTGCAGCGATTCTTCCTCGTGCCGCACGTGGCCCTTCTCCTCCAGCACGCGCAGTTTCGCGCGCACCGCCGAGTAGCTGGGCGGGTCCGGCAGCGCCTGGTGAATCTCCGTGGCACTGGCGCGTCCGCGCTGGTACAGGATGTCCATCATCTGCCGTTCCCGGCGGCTGAGCGTGCGATGTCCGTCTTTCCTGGTCATGTCAGTTCCCGGTGGGAGTCTTCTCGATGTGATCGATGACGATCGCCTGCGTGGTAACTTTCTTCGCCTCCAGCTTGAGCCCAAGTTGCTCCGAAAGCGCGCTGGAGATGTCGGGATGCGCATCCTCGCCGCCTGGTCCAACGGGTATGCGTCCGCTGCCCAGGTACAGCCCCTCGGTGGCGTAACTCAAAACGAAATCGTATTTCGCGGTGAGGCCGGTGTCGTCCGTCACGGGCCGCTTCAACTGGTCCTGCAAGGTGGCGGCCAGTTCCGGCATAGTCACCTGGCGAAAGGTCGAGCGGGCGCTTTTCATACCGGTCAGTTGAAAGAAGACGCCCTGCCGGGCTGGCGGCACGAAGTAGTTGTCGGCGCCCAGCTGCAACGCCACCGGAGCGCCATCGTTGGGCGGGGCCGGCGGTCCCGCGGATTCCTTGAGTTTCAGCCTGTTCCTGACGACCAGCGAATACCCGGACACATCTTTCGTCTCGGCGTGGGCCGTGAGTTGGAACCGCTCCGCCAGCAAATTCCGCAGCATCGTCCGGAACTGCGGCATGGCGGTGCCCGCCGGCATGGTGGCATCCACGTCGAAGCGCTCCGTCTCCAGCCAACCGGGTCCTGAAAGCTGAAAGCTGGTCACGTCGTAAGCTCTCAGCAGAAGGAACTGCAAGGTGACGGCAGGGTAATGGATGCGGCCCGGATCCTTACTGCCGGGGCCACCGGCGGGTTCGGCCATCGGCCCGCGTTGCAGAATTGCCGGCTTTACCGAAGCGGCGTCGAAGGTCTGGGCCGAGGCCAGGCAGCAGGCAAACCCGATCAGGCCCAGCGCTCTATGTTGTAAAAGCAACACTATGCTGCAAAAATAACATTGACGCCGGGCGGTGTCAAGGGCCTTACAATGGAATTTTCCGCTCATGCTGAAAACGGAAACTCCGGCGCGAGTCTCAAGCAGGCCCTTCGCGCGCTTCGCCTGGGCTGTGCTGGCATACAATCTGGCGGTGATTCTTTGGGGCGCGTTCGTGCGCATCAGCGGATCCGGCGCGGGGTGCGGCAACCACTGGCCGTTGTGCGGGGAAAACCTTTCCCCCACCTTTGACACGCTGGCCAAGATGATCGAATTCCTGCATCGCGCCACCAGCGGGATCGACCTGGTGCTGGTGGGCGTGCTTCTGGTATGGGCGTTCCGGGCGTTCCCACGCGGCCATATGGCGCGACTCGGCGCCAAACTTTCGACCTTGTTCCTGCTCATCGAGGCGGTGCTGGGCGCGTTCCTGGTGCTGCTGGAGCATGTGGCCAAGGACCAATCGGCGGCTCGCGGTTCGTGGGACGCGGCCCACCTGATGAATACCCTGACGCTGGTGGCCTGCCTGACCCTGACCGCGTGGTGGGGCGGCGGCAAGCCCGCCGTGCGCCTGCGTGGCCGCGAAGCCTGGATCGCCGGCGCCACGCTGGTTTCCGTGATGCTGCTTGGCGCGACGGGGGTAATCGCGGCGCTGGCGGACACCCTCTTCCCTGCCCCATCGCTGGCGGCCGGACTGGCGCAGGATTTCGACCCCGCGGCCAACATTTTCCTGCGCCTGCGCGGTCTGCATCCCGTGCTCGCCGCGGGAGTCGGCACGTGGCTGTTTGTGTTCGCCGCCGGCGCCATTCGCCTGCCGACTGCACGCCGGGCGGCCCGGGCGGTAATCGCCCTCGCGTCCGCGCAACTGGCCCTGGGTCTGCTGAATCTGCTGTTGCTGGCCCCGGTCTGGCTGCAGATGCTGCACCTGCTGGCGGCCGATGGCTTGTGGATCGCCCTGGTCCTGCTGTGCGCCGCGATACTGGCGGAATCCTGAGGCGCTAAAAAACTCTTGCTGCCAGACTATGATCGTAGTAGCATAAACGCAGCCGTAGTCTAGTCACATGCCCAAACCGAGACTGACGAAGTTGGAGATGCAGGTACTGGAAGCCCTCTGGCAGAAGGGCGCGTGTTCCGTTCGGGAGATTCAGGAGACGTTCCCGGAGCCCGGCCGGCCGGCCTACACCACGGTACAGACGGTGGTGTACCGGCTCGAGCGGAAGAAAGCCCTGCGCTGCGTCAAGCGCATCAGCAACGCCAACATCTTCGAGGCCGCAATCTCCCGCGACGACGCGCAGCGCCGTCTCGTCGATGAGTTGCTGTCGCTATTCGCCGGCCGGGCCAAGATGGTGATGGCGCACCTGGTGGAATCCGGGGAACTGACGCTGGAAGATGTGAAAGAAGCCGAAAAAGCGCTGCGGAAGCAGAAGAAAGGGTAACGTGCTATGCCGGCCATGGCGAACCATCTGTGGCAATCGACGCTGTTCGGCGCCGCTGTCTGGGTCCTCACGCTCGCGTTACGGCAGAACCGCGCCGCCCTGCGGTACTGGCTCTGGCTGGCGGCATCCATCAAATTCCTCGTCCCGTTTTCGCTACTGGTGAGCGCGGGCAGCCACATGGAGTGGCGCCCCGCTCCAGCAATCGCCCGGCCGCAGGTGGCGGTGGTAGTGAATCAGATCGGCCAGGCCTTTACCATTTCGGCGGAGAGCGCGCCGGCGCCGTCTGTGCTTCCGAAGCTGCTGCTTGCCATCTGGTTTTGCGGCGCCATGCTGGGATTGCTTTTCTGGCTGCGGTGCCTCTGGCGCATCCGCGCCATCGCGCGCGCCGCCACGCCCCTTCCCCTCGACCTGCCCATCCCTGTGAGGTCTTCTTCCGCGCGCCTCGAACCGGGCGTCTTCGGCATCCGCAGACCCGTCTTAATTCTTCCCGACGGCATCGCCGCGGGGGATCCCGAAGTGTATGCCGAGGGCATTCTCACGGTGTGCCGGTTCTATCTGGAATCGCCGGCGGCCTGCGTCTCCGGAGTCACGGGCGCGAATCTGAAGCGGCGTATCGCGGAGATTATGGCCGGCCGCGTGGCGCACCGCCTGACCTTCCCGAAAAGACTCCTGCTCGCCGGCGCCGCGGTTGGGGCCCTTGCGGTGCCCCTCGCCATTGGCATCCTGAACGCGCAAGCCGCCGCCCCCCTGAAGTTCGAAGTGGCTTCCGTGAAGGCCGTGGATCAACCCTGGCTGGAGACCCGGCCGACGCGCTCGGGCGGACGAATCTATTGGAGTACCGACCTCCAGTACGTGGTCGGCTACGCCTACAAGATGCAGCCCTTTCGCATTTCGGGACCGGTCCCCGGCAGCCGGAACATCTACCGCTTCGAT
>JARLGM010000263.1 GCA_031292755.1 Candidatus Sulfopaludibacter sp. | reverse complement strand
CGCCGCGATCCCCAGGCCGCAGATCCAGTCCGCGATGCGCAGGTCTTTGTGCAGGGTGGGCGCAAGCCGGCTGGCCGCCGTGTCGTCGAGTGGGCGCGCGAGGCCGAAGCCCGCGGCGCAGGCGAGATTCTACTCACGTCGATGGATTCCGACGGAACCCGAGCCGGCTTCGATTGCGAGCTGACTGCGGCGGTAAGCGAGGCGGTCCGAATTCCCGTGATCGCCTCCGGCGGCGCCGGAACCGTCGCTCACTTTACCGATGTCTTTGCCCGTGGCAAGGCCGATGCCGCCCTCGCTGCGAGCATCTTTCATTTCGGCGTATCCAGCGCGCGCGCCCTCAAAGAAGAACTGGCCCAGGCTGGCGTCCCCGTGAGGCTTCCATGCTGATTCCTTCCATCGATCTGCTGGGCGGTCGCATCGTTCAGCTGGTGCAGGGCGAGAAATTGCGCCTCGCCTTCGACGACTTTGAATACTGGATCGAAAAGTTTGCGCGCTTTCCCTTGGTGCAGTTGATCGATCTCGACGCCGCCATGCGCCAGGGTGACAACTCCGCCCTCGTGGAGAAGATCGCCCGCCGTCTGCCTTGCCAGGTCGGCGGTGGCATCCACTCCATCGAACGCGCGCATCAGGTGCTCGATGCGGGTGCGAAGCGTGTGATTATTGGGTCTGCGCTCTTCTCCGAAACCGAAGGCAGGGGAATGGTAAATACCGAATTCGCCGCAGTGCTGGCCGCTGCCATCGGCGCAGATCGTGTAGTCGCCGGCATCGATACCCGGAATGGCCGCATCGCCGTCAAAGGCTGGAAAGCGCAAGTGGAGCTCACTCCCGACGAAGCAATTCCTCAGCTCGAATCTCGCGCGGCCGCATTTCTCTACACCCATGTCGACGGCGAAGGCCTCATGCAGGGCTTTCCCATCGAAACGGCTGCGCGGCTGCGCCGACTCACAGCGCGCCAGCTCATCGTCGCAGGAGGCATCCGCAGCCAGCCGGAAGTGGATGCGCTGGACGCGCTGGGCGCGGATGCCGTAGTGGGCATGGCTGTCTACACTGAGCTGCTCGCGGTTTAGCGCCAGCACCGTACCCCGGCCCGCACGTTGATTGTCTGCCCCCGGGAGGTTGGCGAGTCGCGATCCCCCATCCGGTATGCTGGGAGAATCAGCATGCCCCTCTATGCCAAAGGAGACCGAAGTATGAACACGAGGCAGAGCGGAATCCGCTTGGCGAAGCGCCTGGACGAGGTGGGATTCTCCGGCATTGTGCAGATTCGCAACAAGGTGATGGCGATGCGCGCGGAAGGTCTCCATGTGCACTCGCTACACGGCGGCGAGCCTTTTTTTGAAACTCCTCAGGAGATCAAGTACGCGGCCGTCAAGGCGCTGGTCGAAAACCACACTCACTATGCGCCCTCTTCTGGCTTGCCGCCGTTGCGCCAGGCGCTGGTTGCTAAGCTGGCAGTAAAGAACGCCATCCATGTAACCGAAGATGAAGTGATCGCAACGGTCGGCGGCTCGCAGGGATTGTACGCGGCCTTCCAGTCCGTGCTGGATCCCGGTGATCATGTGCTGGTCTTTTCGCCCTTCTGGACGCCCATTGGCGACTTGGTAACTTTGGCGCAGGGCCGGCCATTGCTGGTGCCCACCATAACCGCCCGGCGTAACGGTATCCGCAAGACTCTGGAGCAATTCTCCACCCCACACACGCGGGCTATCTACTTCAACACGCCTCAGAATCCCAGCGGCCTGGTCTTCACGCGCGCCGAGGCGGAAGAGGTCGCGGCCTTCGCCATCGAACGCGACCTGGTGGTGATTGCCGACGAGGCCTACGAGGATCTCGTCTATGACGGCGTCCATTTTTCCATTGCATCGCTTCCGGGCATGGCGGAGAGAACCATCACATCGTTCACCTTCTCCAAAACCTATGCCATGACCGGCTGGCGCGCTGGTTACACGGTGGCCAAAGAGCCCTTCATGACCGCGTTGCGCAAGATCGTGCTTTACTCCACCAACGGCGTCCCCACGCCGGTGCAGTACGCCATGATCCAGGCGCTCTCCACGCCGGAGTCGGAGATAGCCGCTCGCCGCGAACAGTATCGCCAACGCCGCGATCTGCTGGTGGCGGGCTTGAACGATGTGGGTTTGGAGTGCCCGCCGCCCGCGGGCGCCTTCTATGCCTTTCCCAATGCGGAAAAGATCAATAAGACCAGCCGCACCGCCGCGCACATCCTGCTTGACAAGGCGCACATCGCCACCATTCCCGGTTCGGTTTTTGGCGCCCAGGGTGAGGGGCATCTACGCTGTGGCTACGCCATCACCATCAAGGAAATAGAAGACTGCGTAGATGCGCTGCGAAAGTTTTTCGCGTAGCCGCACTCTTTTACTTCTGCGCCTCGCCAATAGCACGGCTGGTCTCCACGCGCGAGGCGCGCAGCAGCCGCGCAATCTGTTTCAGGTGTAGTTGCACCGCGTAGGCGCGCAGAATTTCGGCCTGCGAAAAGCGCGATCCCGTGTGCCGCACCGCATCCATGCGCGCCTCCAGCTGCGCAATGTCCTCTTCCAGGTTGATCCCCTCCGGCGCCACGTGAAAGCGCCAGCTATGGATGCAGCTTCCTACGTAATGGAAGCCGGTACGAATATCCACGGCCAACCGGCCTAGCGCGGGTTCCAGTTGCAGCGCATACCCATCCTCATGGCTGTCCTTCACGGCGAACTCCAGCGCTACCAGGGCATCGAAAATGGACCGCCCAAACTGTGCCAGCATGCCCAGCCCTTCGCGCCACCCCGGGCCGCCAGAGGGCTCATTCCGCGCCGCTTCCAGCAGGTGGTTGTTGGCGCGCAGCACGGCCAGAGCGTCTTCGCGCAGCGCCGCTAGGTTCTCCGCCGGCTCTCCGCGAAAGCCTTGCAGAATAGCCTCGAAAAATGCGCCCAGGACTAGGAACTCTTGCGCCAGGCCATCCCGCAGGCGCAGCCGGGCGCGGTCAGGAAACACCAGCGTGGCAATGACCAGGGCCACCACGATACCCAGAAAAACTTCGCTCACACGGTCCAGTGCGACAGTCCAGTGCGAGCCGGTTTTTTGCACCAGCATGACGATGGTGATGGTCACACCGGCCAATCGTGAACTACTACGCAGTCCCAGAAGTCCGCACACCACCACCGCGGCGATGACGGCAAGAATATAGTTCCAGGGCAGCACGCCGAACAAAGAGAACGAGAAGCCAAACAACGCGCCGATCACGGTACCCAGAATCCGATCCCGCGATGCCGTAATGGTGGCGCCAAAGTTCGATTGCAGCACGATGATTGCACTGATGGCGCCCCAATAGCCGTCGTGCAGGCCAAAGCGCAATGCCAGCCACCAGCATAGTGCGGCTGCCAGTGCGGTCTTCGCCGCGTGGATCAGCAATCGCCGGTGCTCCCAACTTAGCCAGCGCCGGTCCGCAGGCCGCTCCACGCGCAGCTTGATGGCAAGCTGCTGTTGCGACCGCGTCTTGTGGGCCATCAGCCGCATAGGTTCAAAATGCCGCCGGCAAAACTCATCACTACAGTTTCATCTGGCCGATCATCTCCCCGCGGTGACCAACCTCACGCATTCCTGCGCCAGCAGCCCAGGAACGCAGGGCATCGTTTTTCCCTGCTCATCATACGGGCAAACTCCGTGTCCATGCTTGTGCAACTCACAGCAACCACGCCGTTTCATTGAATCACACTTGAGTTATCTGCATCGAGAAACCGTCCTTCGATGCACACTTCTTTCGGAGCCTGCCGGCGCTGAGATCCCGTCGGCTGAATGCGTCTTCCATCCCCGTCAACAAATTCCGGCCGGCCCTGATTTCGAAGATATTTCCTGGCTGGTATTGAATCCACGCTACGTTACCACGCCTTGCAGACGCCGTGTAGCATAAGGGTCAGACGTCCGTGTGCAGCGGGCCAATCAAAACACATGCTACGAGTGGGATACCCAGCAACGCTTGCCGCCGAACTCTTCTCCCGGTTCCCCCGGGAGGTCGAACTCATCGCGCTTTCAGATAAACTCGACCGCGACGTCGAGATCGACGTGTGGATCCCCGATCCCTACCCCACCCGTGCCCTGCGCACATGGCCGCACCTGCGCGGCGTGCGGCTGGTATTGGCCCTTATGGCGGGTACGGAATGGATTCCCGCCACTGTCGGGCCCCATGTCACCATCTGCAATGCGCGCGGAGCCCACAACATCTCCACCGCGGAGTGGACCCTGGCCGCGATTCTCGCCATGCTGAAGTACCATCCGCTGTATCACGATATTCAGAGAGCCGGTGTGTGGAAGCGCCGCTTTGAAGCCACCGCATACTATACACGCATCACCGGCGATGCACGCCCGCTTTCTCCACCCGTCATGCTGGAGGAGCTTACCGGCAAGAATGTCTTGCTGGTCGGCTACGGCGCCATAGGCAAGGAAATTGAGCGGATGCTTTCGCCGTTCAACGTGAACATGGTGCGTATAGCTCGCCGCGCGCGCACGGAACCGCTTGTTCATCCGGTCAGCGAACTCGATAACTTGCTCCCGCACGCAGAAGTGGTTGTGCTGATTCTGCCCGCAACTGCGGAGACGTCTCAACTCATCGGTCCACGCCAGTTCGCCCTCATGTCCCAGGGCACGTTGCTGGTCAACTCCGCGCGCGGGCCCATTGTGGACACTAACGCGCTGGTCGATGCGCTGCACACGGGCCGGATTCGCGCCGCCCTCGACGTCACCGACCCCGAACCTTTGCCCGAAGGACACCCGCTGTGGAGCTGTCCCAACCTGTTGCTCACACCACATGTGGCCGGGTCGAGCCCGCAGTTTGCGCCGCGCGCCGTCAAGGTCGCCGCCGACGAACTGCGCCGTTACATCGCCGGCGAACCCCTCAAAAACGCAGTGCAGATCGCGATCTAACTGGCAGCCGCCGCGCGCCGCCAATCGCGCAGACCCAGTGCCGCCAGCGCCACCAGCCCTGCATACAGCAGGGCCGTGGGCCACAGATCTTTGTAGAGGTACTCGCCGATGTACACCAGGTCCACCACGATCCACAGCCACCAGTTGGCGGTGTGCTTGCGCGCCTGCCACCAACTCGCCACCAGGCTGTAGCTGGTCAGCGTTGCGTCCAGGTAGGGCAGTGCCGCGTGCAGGCGCTTGGCCAGTTCTCCCAGCACCAGGCTCCCCGCCGCTCCGGCAATCAGCGCTATCGCCAGGCTGCGCAGGGCCAGTGGAACCACGCGCACCTCGCCCTCTTCGCGCACTCCGCGCCACCAGTGCCACCAGCCGTACAGTGTGAACGCCACAAAGAAAATCTGCAGCAGCGCATCACTCAGCAACTGAGCGCGATAGAACACGATCAGGTAGATCACATCTGCAGCCAGAACCACCGGCCAGCACCACAGCGTACGCCGCGTAGTCAGCCAGATACCCAGCACGGTAGTGACCGTACCCGCAATCTCCAGCCAGTGCGTCGTGAGGTAATAGGCAATCGTGGTCCAGCTCATTAACCCTCCGCCTTTCGCTCGCGTGCCTTTGCCCAACCGCGCAGCGCATCCAGCAGGCGGCGGCCACCAGGGCCGCGATACCACTGCGCATGGCCCACCAGGTAGCCGTTGGTGGCCAGCCTCGCCTTCTCCGCTGAATGCAGCACACCCAGAAAGTAGTCTGCTTCCGTCAACGCAAATTCGGCGTGGCATAGCGCCGTCATAGGTGCCAGCGCCGCTGCTTCCTCGTCAGAGAATTGGTGCACCGATTCGTATCCGTTCAACAGCGCCAGCAGATGATCCAGGTGCACAGGCGCGTCGTCCCGGTGCGCTTGTTCCGGCGTCAGCGCCAGCCATTCCACGATGTTTCGTTCAATCGCATGCGCCATGTCATGCACTGCGTTGGTTCTGTCCGCAAGGCCAAAATCAATCGTCGACACGGCCCGTGCCTCGTCCCTCGCATCGCTCCAGAAAAGGTT